>BEIG01000058.1 GCA_002898795.1 bacterium HR30
AGCAACAACTTCATCTTCTTGCCAGAAATGTCATACAGCTGCGCCGACTGGGCCAGCTCGGGGCAGGTCGGCAGATACCGATCCTTGGTGATCTTGTTCATGGCTAGCAAGTACTTACCCCAAGGCTTTTGGGAATCGCCGCCCGGGATCAGGAGGTGGCCAATCGAGTAATACGTGGGCACGCGATCTACTACTTTCCAGCTCCCCAATTCCCACTTCACCACCTCGGAACTCACAAAGCACGAGGTGTAAGCGAAGCCCTGTCCGTCGAACTCCGTATGTAATGGCCCCAAACAAGGCTTCTCGACTTCCCCGGCAATTGTGGCCTCGTAGGCCAATACCGGAATCCCCTCCACTTCGCCGGCGAACTTCTTTTCGGAAATTGCTTTTTGCATCTTGGTGAAAGAGTGAACGGGAATCACCGTGGCCAACTTCCCGCCGCCAACGATGTATTCTCCTGACGGATCCACATCGACACCGTGGGGGGACTTGGGCGTGGGCAGGTAAAAAATTACGCCCGGACAGGCTCCGGCCTCCAGCACGGTGACCTCTCGCTTCACTTCGCTCGATGCCAGGTGCCGCTCTTCATCGTACACGTTGTGATAGTATTCCGTTTTCCAGCTCTGCCCCTTGCCCTCCTTCAAACACTGCTCTGCCCTTTGCCAGTTGACCGCGGCAATAAAATCTTTGTCGTTCTGCGATGCCCGGATTTCCAACAACGTGTGCGCCTGCTCGGTGTTGTAACTCGTGAAAAAGCACCATCCATACGATGGGCCCCTTCCGCAGTGCGCAAGATCGTAGTTGAACCCGGGCACCAGCAATTGGAAGGCAATGTTCATCCGGCCAGAGTTTGGGTCAACGCTGATGAAGTTTAAGGTGCCCTTGAAGTTCTCTTTGTACGTTTGAATGGCCACATCACGCTGTGGCACAGGTACCGAGAACCGCGTGGCCGAGACAACGTACTTCGTGTCGGGCGTGACAAACGGCGAGGCATGATTTCCCCCAGAATTCGGAATCTCCAAGATCTCCACGGTTTGAAAGGTTCTCAGGTCTGTTCGTGCAATCCGAGGGGTGTTGTTCGAGTTCCCAAATATCCATCGCCCATCGGGCACACCGTTGGTTTGCGACAACTCCGGGTGGTGGTAGTCGTCCCACGGGACGAAACCATGGGAAGTCATCAACAACGACTTCGTCTCCTCAGAAAAACCGTACCCGTTCTCCGGGTTCACGGCAAATACCGGGATCACTCGCAGAAGCCGGCCCGAAGGTAGGCCGTAAACAGCTAACTGCCCGGAAAACCCCCCGGAGAGAAAAGCATAAAATTCATCGTGCTTACCGGGGGCGACATAAACCTTTTGCGCGGCGTCTTCGGCCATAAAGCCCTGCGTCGAAACCTGCTGCTTACAAGCTGCGCTGAAGAATAGAGCTGTCGCCAATAAAACACGAAAACTCCAATGCCCGATGGAGATTGAACGACTCATAACCCACCTCCTCAAGTTTGCACCTCAGTGCGGCAGTTTGTCGCAATTGCGGTGCCGCAAACGCCGCTGCGACTAGGCTTAGCCTTCGGGCAATGGACCCACGCGGGGGCAAGCCCGATTTCGCATGATTGCACATGACGGCGTTGCCAAGCGTCTCAAGTTCGGGATGGTGGGCACACGCAAGTGCAAAATCCACAAAAGACGGACGACTACCTAACCGCCCCACAGGGCGAGTCACCCCAAGTGAGGGTATGACCCACCCTCTCCAGAAGTTCCCAACCGAAACTCAGGAAGTCCTCCGTGCCGCGGAAGGCACGAGGTCACGAAGCTCCGTCAAGCTGCCGAAAATACTCGAGGATTGCTCGCGCCTCTTCCTCCGAAACATTTTGGTAGGTCATTTGCGTGAGGTAATTGGCCAGTAGTTCCTTGGCCGTTGGATCTTTTTGCGTCATTTCAACCGGATTCAGGATCATATTCATAATCCACTCCGGGGTTCTTCGTTGCGTGATCCCTTTTAGCGGTGGCCCAACGAATCGCTCTTCGAATCGGTGGCAAGCAGCGCATTTCTGCTCAAATGCCGCCTTGCCCTTCTCCGCCATCGATGGATCGAGGGCACCAAGCTGAACGCTTTGAATCGGACCGACCCCTTTCCCCGCGTGCCCCGCCGGCGCCGCAGCCTGGGCCGGCGTGGACGCTGGGCTACTGCTCTCATCCGGCCGAGAGCACGCCACGAATGCAAGCAATGAGCACAAAAACAAAACCGAGGCCCAACCTTTCATGTCTGTCCTTTCGATTACGGTTTGAGAACTAGTCGGTAAACCGACTGAATCGCGGCCTTGTGCAAGCGCCATACCGACCGCACCGCAGCAATGAACTCACGACCACTTCGATCTTATCTTCACGGATCGGGAAATCTTTGCCCCTAATCCTCCTCTTCTCCGTCCAAGGGCGCGTGGATTCGCTCCATGTTCGGACTCTGGCCCGATGCAACCTCTTTCGTGGGGCATCGACCTCTCACCTGCTGAATTGCACGCCGATGCCGGAGCGCCATCAAGATCGATTAATCAGGGTTGCCGCCACGGCTGCGCCAAAACCATTGTCGATGTTAACGACCGTCACGCCCGCGGCACAGGAATTCAGCATGGCCAAAAGCGCTGCCAGTCCGCCAAAACTGGCCCCGTACCCGATACTGGTTGGAACGGCAATGACTGGACGGTCCACCAACCCCGCGACCACGCTTGGCAACGCTCCTTCCATTCCCGCCACTACGATGATCACCCGGGCCCGCCGGAGTGTGTCGAGGTGGGCTAGTAGCCGGTGCAATCCAGCCACTCCGACATCGTGGACCCGCTGAACCCGGTTGCCAAAGAACTCGGCGGTCACTGCTGCCTCCTCGGCTACGGGTAGGTCGGCAGTACCGGCAGCAACCACAGCGATCTGGCCTTTTCCGGAAGCTCGCCGTCGTTTCCCAGCCAGTGTGGCCACGCGGCCAAGTTGGTGGTAGCGGCTTTCTGGCAGGGCACTTTCGAGTATCGCTGCCGCTGCGGGATCGATGCGCGTCACCAAAACATCGTGCCCCTTGGCTCGCAGCGCGCTGGCGATCTCGACAATTTGTTCCACAGTCTTGCCGGGCGCATAGATCACCTCGGGAAAGCCGGTTCGCAGTGCACGATGGTGATCCACCTTGGCAAACTCCAAATCCTCGAAAGGCAGCAGCTTCAGTGCCTCGTATGCCTGCTGCGCAGTCAGGCGACCTTGTTCAACGTCTTCTAGCAACCGTTTGAGTTTCTTCGGTTCCATATACCCCACTCACGCAATAGCATGGCCCGACAGATGCGCCCGCGCGTCACCGTGCAAAATGGTCGAAACCCAGCCGTTCGAGCTCAAGTTCGCGGCTTCCTTGCTTCACCGTCACACGATTGCCCCGGACGATTCGGCCGATCACTGTCACCGGCACATCCTCACGTCGCGCAAGCTGTTGCACAGTCTCGAGCCGTTTTGGAGGAACGGTAAACAGAAGCTCATAGTCCTCGCCTCCGCTCAGCGCGAGCGTGAGATCCTCGGCTGCGAGCCTTTGGTAAGCCTTACTTCGGGGGATTGATCCCGCATCCACCTCCGCGCCAACGCCGCTGGCTTCACAAATATGGTGTAAGTCCTGCACGAGCCCGTCGCTCACATCGATCATTGCCGAGACGCACTGCCTTTCGACCAAAGCCCGACCCAGCCGGTCGCGCCGCGGAGGTAGTTGCCACCGGCGTAGCAACGCTCGCGGGCAACGTTGCCGTGCGCGTAACAGACACACGCACAGGCCAGCATCCCCGAGGTTGCCAGTCACAACCACGAGCTCACCTGGGCGAGCGCCTGAGCGGTGTACCCGATTCCGCGGGGCTTCGGCAAGAACAGTGACACTCACGGCGACTTCGAGTGAGCGATGCAAATTGCCCCCGACAACATAGGCACCCCAAGCCCGAGCTTCCTCCACCAACGCTAGTTCCATGCGGCGAAGTGCTGGCAAGCTCAGGTACTCGGGCACGCCGCAGTCCAAAAGCGCAAATCGTGCACTGCCCCCCATTGCGGCAACATCGCTCGCGGCCACCCGGAAGCTCCGCCGCCCCAATGCCGCCAAGGAAAGCCATGAACGTTCAAAATGCACCCCTTCGACTTGACTGTCGACCGTTATGAGCCAGTCTTTGCCATTCGTTCTCACGCGGGCGGCGTCGTGTCCTGGCCCGACGACCACGCCCCGCCCTGTCGGCAACCGCTCGATCAGTTGGCGCAGAAACTCGAACTCCCCTTGCTCTCGGCGCGAATTCGACAACACGAGGTCCCAACCTTACCCGAGCGCTACATCGTCTTCCACCGGCAGAACCGCCGTCACCCTGATGCGCAACCGGCTATCGAAGTCTTACGGAGACTGAACGGGAGCACCTGTGGTGGAACACTCTCCGATGATGCCCACTGAAAAGATCCACCCAGCCCGAGAATCTCAACCCAGGCCTTGACCACGACCAGTCGAAAACAGCGTGCTGCGGACCCACCGCTGCCCCTCGAGCGTCAGCCGCCGTCTGCAGACTTTGCAAACCGCAACCTCGAGGTTCGCACGGGAACGAGGTGGCTGCAGACGTTCCGGAAGAGCCACGGTCTGAAGTGAAGAAGACTCCGAGCCTGCGGATTAGTTTACCTTGCGGAAGTGCATGCCCCCTGGGCCAACATAGCCTTCCAGGCGACTGCCCCCGCACTCATGTTCGGTTGGTCCGCTTCAGCGAGCTGTAACCATGATCGCGTCGCTACCGTACAAGCCAACAAGCACACCGTTCACGCTAGCGGGTGGCCAAACAGCAAACGGAACGAGCAAAATTCCATGCTCGCTCGGCTCCAACTCGCAGCCTTCCCTTGGCAACGCATAGCAATGGCACAGGAGTGCGGCTGATCCAGGGAAGGGAAAGAAGGCTGAACAAGCGGCGGCGCACGCCAGATGCGGGTTTCCTCTTTCCCGACCAGGGTAAACCCAACACCCGCTAACCCCCAAGCGATTGGTCATCGCAGGGGCCGGCGCAAGCCACGTCGCCCCGATCGAAAGACTGCCCGCGACTCTTCCGATCAGGGCAGATGCACCACTGAGAGATGATGGGATTGCCAGACGATGGGCCTATGCTCGTTACCGCGAGACTCTGATTTACTGCCCGGCCCGTTCCGACCGTTGGCCTGTGTTCTTTCGTTTACGTCTCTCTTTCTTGCTAGCTTTCAGGGGCTTCTCCCCTTCGATGCTCGACTCCGTGCCTCCCCCTTTCCGAGTGACAACCCCCGTGTTCTCTTTTTGAGCCCCAGCTCTAGGTCGGCTCGAGGATGGTTCATCCTGGTCACTTGGTTCTGGTCCAGAGTTTTGACTCTTTTGCGCCTCGCCCCCCGAACCCCGCTTGGCTCCTTTGATGCGCTGTTGTGGGTGCGCCAGGGGGTCGTTCGGAAAGTACTCGGTCCAGTCCACTGCCTCACCCACTGCCACGCTGCTGAGGCCAAGCCATAGCCACGCCACCGCAAAGGACATCATACGAAAGGTCATGGGCCACGTTCAGGAGCAAACCGTGTGCTCCGCGCCAAAATGCACAGGACGACCAAAAAAGCACACAAATTTGTGCAACCCTCCCAACTTTTGCGCCACCAAACCAACACTGCGCCAACAGAGTAGCGGTGGGCTATCGGACAGCAGAGCGCAGCGTGGCAAGTCCGTCGCACTTTCGACCTGGCATAGCTTCTGCTGAACGGGCCACTTCAACCGGGAGGGCTAACTGTGGAAACTCAGCAGATCACACAGACATTGGTCAGTCGCGTGCTGGTGTTCCGGGTCGATGATGGGAAATTTTGCGTACACGCTGATTGGGTCGAGGCCATTTATCCCCGGAGGGAAGTTGCGTTGCACACCCTCAAGGGAGCTGACGGCTCGACGCAGCAGTTCCTGCTTCACCGGGGGCAACCAGCTTGGGTGGTCGACCTTCGGCAAGCGTTCGGAGTGGATGACGTCCTCGGAAGTACTGAGCGCCCAGCCTTTGCGGTTATCCGCTCCGGCTCGGCGTTGCTTGCCGTAAGAGTGGATGAACTGACCGGGGTTCGAGAACTCGACCTAGCCGAGCGCTCGCCCGTTGCGACCGCTCTGGTTCGGGACGGCGGCCATCCCGTGGGTCATCTTGTGGAGATCGACGGGGAACTGCACGTACTCCTGGATCCGAACCGCATCTTGAGCAATTCCTTGCACGACGCGTTGGACCCGCTGCTCGAGGACGCCCTCGCTTTCCGCGACCGTCAAGCGAGACTCCAGCGGTTGATACCGGACCTCCGACGTGAGTGTACAGTGGCAGGCCTGAAGGCCTATGCCCGGCTGACGCGGCGCAATGGTATGGCGCGTGCGGCAGCGGCTGCAAAAACGGTACTGAACCTCCTGGAACAAGCTCCGAGGTTCAATGGGGGAGTGGAAGGTTCATTGGGGAGCGACAAACTCTTACGGGATCTCCTCGCTCTGGCGACGTCTAGGCAATCCGGTAGGATTCAGGTCGAAACCCCTCAAGGAGCTGGAAGCATTGCCCTGGATACTGGGGCAATTGTGGACGCTGAATTCGGTCAGGACCGTGGCCGCGAAGCTTTAAAGGAACTGCTGGCACAACGCGAGGGCAGGTATCGCTTCGACCCTAACGCAGCGCCGCCGGCAAGTCGGCGTATTCTTGATTCCCCCGGTTGGGTTCTCACGGAGATCCTCGAACAACTGGCCGAAGAGCGGAGGGTCAAGCATCTGCGAGAGACACCGGGATCATAAGGAAACAGGAAGGGGAGTTCTTTGCATGACGGTCGATCGCAAACCACGAGTCTTAGGAGTGGATGACAGTCTGACGATCCGAAAAGCCTTAGAAATCGTGCTGAAACCAGCGGGCTATGAACTAGAGCTAGCTGTTGACGGTGCCGACGCGCTGGCCAAGGCGAAAAGTTTCAAGCCGGACGTCATCTTATTGGATTTCATCTTGCCCGACATGCGGGGTAGCGAGGTTTGCCAGCACTTGGCACTCGACCCCGAAACTGCCCAGATTCCCGTCATCTTGGTGTCCGCAAAGGGCGCAGAGATCCGCCAGGCCTACCGGGATGCTCGCAACGTCGTCAGCTACATCGCTAAGCCCTTCAAACCGCAGGTTGTCACCAGCATCGTCGCTGAGGTTCTTGCGAAGGCGGCTGCTGGGGAACAGGTCAAAGCAGCCGTTCCCGTGCACGAGGCTGAGGGACTATCTGTCCCACCCGTTGCACCCATGCCCACCCCGGCCCCCTCGCCCACGGAGGTCCCAGCTCTTGCCGCGGGCGCCGAGGCTCCGCTGCCGCCAACCGAGCCAGCTCTTTTGTCCGGCATGGCGGCAGCCCGCGAAGCAACTGCAGCCGTTCCGCGGCCGCGTCCCGCCCCTCGGCGACGGCCGGCCACTCGGGAGCAAATGCCCGAGCTGCCGATCGGCCAGAGCATGGCAGCAGGGTTTGGAACGCCGTTGGCCTCGGAGCCCGCTCGGCGGGAAGCCCTGGACCTCATGTTCGAAACACTCCGTTCGAGCACGGAGGGAGTTTACGTCGAAGAGGTCGACACGCCCCTTGGTGCGACAACCGATCAGGCCAAGTCGTACATCGATATTTTAGAGGCATTGATTCGGGAACTGGGCGAAGGGCTGCAACACGCACGGTCCGGTTTCAAGTACCGCTTGTACAGCGACGGGTCAGTGCGTTCGTTCAATGAATCGCTGCATGAAATCTTCCGCCGTACCTGCAGACTTTTATTCCGTGCAACTTCGGCTGGTGTCGCGGCCCACGAATCGCCAACCGAGAAAAAACGCGTGTTGGTCGTTTGCACCAAAGGCAGCACCGTACACCGGCAGCTCCCGGCCCTAAGCGCCGCGCATCCTGACTGGCAACTATTCCACATTACAGAGGGCTTCCGGCAGCTCCCCATGATCACCAGGTTGTTTGGGCCGCAAACGGTTTTGGCCGAGGTCACTTGGTCCGGCGCCTTGTGGGATCAACTCGCTTTAGCAGCCCGTTTGCCTGACATGGCCTCCGCACAAGTAATCGGCATTCTCTCCTCGGAGCGGACCATACCCCAGTACCTTGCCGACGAGGCTGCACGGGAAGCCGCACTCCAAGAGCGACACATTCGCACCTTCGTCCGCTCGCTGTTCGAGGCAGAACAGCACGTGGAAGCGCCTGCCACACCGCCTCCGTCCCAAGGCACCGAAGGCTCAACGCCGGAGAGCATGCTGATGCATCCACAAGAGACCACTCAAACCAGCATTTCCCAAGCGGAAGCCCATCTTCCACCGCCGACCCAACCTGCTTCCTAAGAGCTGGGAGTGCTTCGACAGTTTAGGACTTTTTCCAACGAAGGGGAAACACAACAATGCCGAAAATTTTGATTGTTGACGACATTCGCAGCGACGTACAGCTTATGGCCGATACCTTAAGGCCGGCCGGCTACGAATGCATTCGGGCCAGTAACGGTCTCGAAGCCATCGAGCGAGCCCGAACTGAGCAGCCCGATCTTATCCTCTTGGATATCGTCATGCCCGGGCAAGATGGGTTTGCCACGTGTCGGCAGCTCAAGCGCGACGCCACGACGAAGCACATCCCCGTGGTCATCGTGAGCTCCAAAAATGGCGAAAGTGATCGGTTCTGGAGCCAGCGTCAAGGAGCGGCCGACTACCTTACGAAGCCGTTCTCCCCGAACGACTTACTGGCGATCGTGCGGAAGTACGTATGAAAGCACCCAACAACGCAACCTCCCGCGACGAAATGTCGAGTACCCTAGGGGCACTCGACGTTGCCGACCAACTATCCGAGCGGCTAGCACAGCTGGGGCACGAACACTGCGTATTTTCCCGTAATGGCGAGCTATTTGCCATTCCCGTGAGTGCGGCACGGGAAGTTTTGTTCGATGAAACACCAGCACCGGTGCCGCGCGCTCCCGATCTAGTGGTCGGGGTGATCAATTTGCGGGGAGAAGTACTTCCCTTAGTGCGGTTCGACCTCTTATTGGGTTTCGAGCCGCGGGTGTTCACGCCGGAAGATCACGTACTGGTGCTCTCGGTCGAGAACATCCATCTAGGACTTATCGTCGATCGTGTGCGCGAGGTGCGCCCAATCAAACCCAGCGAGATTCGCGGGGGCGCTGAAGCCGAGGTCGGGCGCCCGCACGTAACCGGTTACTGGGAGGGACCGCTTGGCGTGGTGTACGTCCTCGACCCTCGAAGCCTCGCGCACGCCGCAGTGAGTCTGGCACAACAAGGATTTCAGCAGCGCCGGGCGCAGGGATTTAGCGTTCGGGCGCTTTCCTGAATTTCGCCCGAAGGGAGGAGTTCCAGATGGCGACGAAGGCAGAAGAGAAAACCCCCGCAAAGCGAGCACGTGCTGTTCGCTTTCCCATCCTGTGGCAGTTGATTCTTGCCTTTGTTCCCCTGGCGGTCGCCGCTATCGCTGCGGTTGGATACATCGGTTACCGGGTGGCTTCCGACTCGCTGCGCCAGCAAGCACTTCGCCAGTTAGCCACAGTACGCGACAACAAGGTGCGGGAGATCGAGCGTTACCTCAACGGCCTCGAGGATCAAGTGCTCAGCTTAGCCCGCAACCCCAGCACGGCTCTGGCCGTTCGCCAATTTATCACGGCGGTCAAGGAGCTCGAGAGCGACCCCGCAACCGAAGGTGACAAACTCCGGCCGCATCAAGAGGCCATCAAGCAATACTTCAGTAGCTTTTTCGGCACCGAGCTCGCGAACAAGACGCTTAGCCTCAGCGAGGTGATACCACCGCAACGATCCGGAATTTACCTACAATCACAGTACATCGCCAACAACCCCAATCCCCCGACACGGAAACTGCTCTTGGAAAATGCGAAAGACAATACAAGGTACAGTAGTTACCATGCCGTGTGGCATCCGGTGTTCGTGAACACCGCGGTACGCTTCCGTTACGAAGACATCTATCTCGTAGACACCGCCACCGGTCGAGTCGTCTACTCCGTCAACAAAGGACCGGACTACCAAGCGAATCTTCTCGAAGGCCGTTTCGCCCAAAGTTCCCTTGGTCAACTTTTCCAACGGCTCCAAACCGAAGCCCGCGAAGGGGACTACATTTTGTTCGACTTCTCGCCGTACTTCGTGCAGCACGGGCGAGCCTCTGCGTTTGCTGGGAGCCCGATTTACGAAGCTGGCCAAAAAATTGGCGCACTGATTGTTCAACTGAACATTGACGAAATCAACGCGATCATGACGGCAGACAGTCAGTGGGCCCGCTCGGGTCTCGGGCGAACAGGGGAAGCATACTTGGTCGGGGCGGCAAAGGGCGACCAGTTATTACGGAGCGAGTCGCGGTTTTTTGGGGAGCTGAGCCAAAACAACCCCGCTCTGGCGCAGGCGCGGACGGCGGTCCTCCGCCAGAAGATCGATACCGAAGCAACGCGCCTTGCCCCCGGGCAGGAAGAATTCTCCGGTCGCTACATAGGTTACCGGGGGGTACCGGTGCTGGGTACTTCTGCCCCGCTGGAGAATTTACACGGTCTCGATTGGCTGGTCGTTGCCGAGATTACGGAGGAGGAGGCGCTCGAGCCAGTCGTGCAACTGCGGAAGATGACCACAGGTCTCGCCAGCGCCTTAATTGGCGGATTTGTGCTCACCGCACTTTTGGTGTCCGCCAGCTTTTCCCGACCAGTCCGCGCCTTGGCCAACGTGGTCGCCGAGATTCAAAAAGGTAACTACCGTGCACGTGCACGAGTGCGGGCGCGAAACGAGCTCGGCTTACTCGCCCAAGGATTGAACCAGGCGTTAGACGAACGCGTCGACGCCCTGGTGCAAGCGGAAGAAGAACACCGCCGCCTACAAAAAGAGATTCGTGACCTCCTCATGGTCGTGGCCGCTGCTGCGGACGGGGATTTTACTCAGCGAGCGGTCGTAGGTAGTGGAACTCTCGGTAATCTCGCCGACGCCTTGAACCTCATGTTCGAAAACGTGGGCGCGCTCATCCAACATCTTCGGGGGGCATCCGCTCGCGTCTTCGAAGCCGCCACTGGAATTCGTACCTCGGCCGATCAACTCGCGGTCGGAGCCTTGCGGCAAGCAGAGGACGTCGCGCAAACGGCGGACAGCGTCGTCAACATGACCGAGCGAATTCGAGCCGTGCAAAACGACGCCGCCGTGGCTGCGGAAGCGGCGCGCAAAACCGAGGCTGCTGCACAACAAGGCGGCGACTTAGTGAAGCGGGTGATTGCGGGCATGGATGCCCTGCAAAAGAACACGCGAGCAGCAGCAGTAAAAATCAAGCGGCTCGGCGAGCGCTCCATGGAAATCTCGACCATTACCAACACCATTCAAAAGATCTCCGCCCAAACCAACATGTTGGCGCTCAATGCGGCCATCGAAGCTTCCCGGGCGGGCGAGCACGGACTAGGCTTTAGCGTCGTTGCCGACGAAGTCCGGAAACTCGCAGAACAAACCGAAGCAGCAACGCGCGAAATCGCTGAGCTCATTGCCTCGATCCAAGCCGAAACCAACGACGCCGTCGGCAACATCGAACGACAAGCCCAGTACGTGGAAGAGCAAACGTCCATGGTCTTCGACGCCGGAACGAGCCTCGAGGAAATCTTGCAAGCCTCCACGCAGAGTGCCCAGCTTATTGCCGACATCTCCCGTGCCACCGAAGAACAAGCCGCTACTGCTCAGCGAGTCAGCAACGCCATGCAGAGTATCTCGGAGGTTGCCCGCCAAGCGCAAATTGCAGCGGAGCGCACGCAACAGAACTCCGCAAGCCTATTTGAAGTCGCCAAGCAGCTCAACGAGCAAATCGGCCTATTCCGCGTCCCGGAACTCGACGCCGACCAAACTCCTGGCGAACTCCCCGCCGACACTGCGGAAGTTGCCGACAGCAGCATGGCTCCAGCAGCGGAGGCAGCTGACAACCGGGGCAACGGTCGAGCGCTGTCGTTCTCCTAACGATGGGTGGCTCGGATCTTTGCGAGGGGAACAGACATGGGCGACCGGTTCCGGCTCGAAGAAATCAAAGACTTGTTCCAGGAGGATGTCCTCCGACTTTTGGCGGGGATACGGGAGGAGTTGAGTAGGCTCGCAGACGACCCCAAAGACCCAGACGCCGTGGAGCGCTTGCGCAGCTACGGGCATTCCCTCAAAGGCAGCGCTGGCCTCGTGGGTCTCACGTACCTGAGCCGAGCCGGTGCCACGATCGAGCGAATGTGCGATTTGCTCCTGGCCCAGGTGCCCACAGCCCTGCGACAGGTAGCACTGTTCGAACAGCTGCAGCGTGGTTTGCCCTTGGTCGAAGCGCTTTTGGAAGATGCGATGGAGGGGGCCAATCCAGAGCGGCAAGAAAATTTGTTCACCGAATTTCTCCTCGGTTTTCCCGAGGAAATACGCCAGCTCGTTCAGGAACAGGAGGCAAGCGAGGGAGCTCGTTCTGTGACCTCCGCATCGACACTTTCCGCTGGAGGAAGTTCCACCGAAGACGAAGCCTGGCTGGCCGAACTCGAAGCAACGTTCAACGAAGAACTGCGCGAGAATCTCGCGCGCGTGCCAGAACTGTTCCAAGCGATCGAGGATCCTGCTCGAAAGAGCCAAGCTTTTTACGATCTTTCGCGAGTCTTCCACACGATCAAAGGATCTGCCGCCATGGTCGGCCGCGAGGAGCTCTCGAACCTAGCCCGTTACCTTCAGGATTCGTTCGCCCAGGCGGCCCAGGCGGGAGCTTTGCCGGCAGAGAGCACGGCCGCCGTACAAACGACTTTAACTGAGCTCTTCCAAATCGCTGGCTTGCCTCCTCCCGACCTCCGTGCCTTCCTGCATCCGCCGACAGCGCCGCCATCGCAAATGGGCGCACCGCAACTCCCGGACGTTGACCCCGAGCTGCTCGAGGCGTTCGTGCTCGACGCCGAGGAAGCTTTGGAAGCCGCGGAGCGCATGCTGCTTCAGCTCGAGCGGCAGCCCGAAAACCGCAGCCTCTTGCAAGCCTTGTTTCGCCGCTTCCATACGCTCAAAGGGGCCGCGGGTGCGGTGGGCCTCGACCACATTGCGGAGCATGTGCACCAAGGCGAATCGTTGCTGGAGGCTATTCTGAGCGACACCCTACGCGTGCCGACGGAACGAATGGTCGACCTCTTGTTCCGGCTCACCGATGCCATTCGTGCCTTCGTGAACCAGGCGCGCGCCGGTGTGCCCGCTGCGGAGGACGCCGCACAACAAGTGGCTCAAGAAATCGCCGCGTTGAGTGCCCAAAGTGCAAGCGACGAGAGGTCGGTTTACGAATCCCAGGGCAAGACGCCCGCGACCGGCACGAGCGAAGCTCGCTTTGCGGCCGAGCAAGAGCTCGAGGCCACCACGGTGCGTATCCATGCATCCCGCTTAGATTCGTTGATGAGCCAAGTGACCCAACTGGTGGTTAGCCGCACGCGCATGGAACGCAAAATCGAGACCTTCGCCGAGCTGCGCGACAAACTCGACTACTGCCGGCGCCGGCTAACGGACCTCATCCAAGGTTTTCAGGAACACTACGAGTACACCATCGGCGAGCGCCGAGGACAGAGCGGAGCAAGCGAGTCGGCAACCACGAGGGAAGCCGACAATTTTTTCACCGACCTAGAGTTCGACAAATACGACGACGTCAACATTCTGGCCCGCAGCGTGATCGAACTGGCAACGGACACGGGAGAAATTGCCGACCAGCTCGGCAAGCTGATCGAGTCGTTTGGCGACGAATCGCGCCAGTTCAATAAGATTACCTCTGCTTTGCAACGGCAGATCACCCGCCTGCGGATGATTCCCTTGGACACCGTTCTCCGCCGCTTGGTACGCCCGGTGCGAACGGCGGCCCGGCAAGCCGGGAAAATCGTGGACTTGGTGCTCGAGGGTGGCGATGTGCAGTTGGACAAAGCAATCGTCGAGGCTCTGTACGCGCCCCTGCTACACCTGGTACGAAATGCCATCTCTCACGGCATCGAGCCCCCAGCCGAGCGGCAATCTCGGGGAAAGGCGACCGCCGGAAAGATTCGCATTTCCGCACATCCACGCCACAATAGTGTGGCCATTGAAGTTCAAGACGATGGCCGCGGAATTGACTACGATGCCATCCTCGCCAAAGGGCGAGCCCTAGGCCTCATTCCCGCCAACGCACAACCGTCGCGAGAGCAGCTTTTGTCCCTCATCTTCCGTCCCGGATTTAGTACCGGCGGCGAGGTAACCGACCTTTCCGGGCGTGGCGTAGGCATGGACGTGGTCGCGCGAGACATCGCGGCACTGAACGGCTCGCTGCAAGTGGAGTCGCGGGACTTCGAAGGAACTACGATCCGCTTGCTGCTTCCCATTAGCTCCAGCATTGACGAGGTCTTGATCCTGCACGTTGGCAACCAACAGTACGCCATTGGCGCAGATTTCGTGGAGCAAGCGGTCAGTGTGCAGCGTGAGCAACTGATCGAAGTCGAAGGGCAGCCCATGTTGCAGGTGCGGAATGAACTCATTCCGGTGCTCTTCCTCGGGCCTCTGGTCGAGCAACCAGCACCCAGTGATACAGCAACTGGTCTTCTCTTGCGCAGCGGTGACAAGCTCATGGCCCTCGTGGTGGATCATGTCGAACCGCAACGGGAAGCGGTGCTCCAACCGTTGGGCCGAATCCTGGAATCCCATCCGTTCCTTTCCGGGGCAACGATTTCCGGTGATGGAACGGTCATTTTCACGCTCCACGTAGCCCACCTTTTCGAACTCTTGCAGGCCGAGGCGCCGCACCAGTCCACTTTTATTTTCGAAGCCCAGAGCGACACGGTCGAAGTCCGGCCCGAGGCGATTCTGGTCGTCGACGACTCCATCAGCGTGCGCAAACTCACCACTCGCTTCCTCCAAAGCGAAGGCTGGGAGGTGGACAGTGCTGTGGATGGGCTCGATGCACTCGACAAACTGGCCTCCGGTCGGTTCCGTTTGGTCATCACGGACCTCGAAATGCCCCGGATGCACGGTTACGAACTCATTGCCGAGATTCGTCGCCAGCCCCAACTCCGCCATCTCCCGATCATCGTGTGCAGTTCTCGTTCGAGCGAAAAGCACCGTGGTCGTGCTCGCGAAGTTGGTGCTCAAGGCTACCTCACGAAGCCGTTCACCAAGGAACAACTGATCGAGGAAATGGTCCGCGTGGCCGGTAAGGAGATCCTGCCTGCACACCTTGCCGCAGCAGAGCCAGCGGACGCTTAAAGCGGTGCCCATGGCCGAGCAAGAAGAACGCTCTTCGCCCACAATCGAAGACCTGATCGTTCTCCAGTCGACGGTTGAGTCTCTACGTCAAGAGCGGGACCAACTCCTGCGTCGCTTGCAGTTCGCCGATTCCTCGGCGCGAGAAAGGCTCCAGTTAACGGAAGCGCGTTACCGGGAAGCACTGGCTCAGGTTGAGGCTCTGAAACGGGCGGCCCAGCAGATACGGGAGCAACTCGAGCAAGAGGTGGCTGAAGCCCGGCAACAACTCCAGCTTACCTCCGAGCAAGCACGACAGTGGCAACTGACGGCCGAAGGGATGCGGCAACGAGCCTCGGAGCTAGAAGCGCTTTTGGATGGAGCCCACAGCCGTGTTGCCGACCTAGAAACGGAAAATGCTGTGCTGCAAGCGGAAATCGAGCGCTTGCAATCTCTGCACGACAGCACCCACGCCGAGCTAGAGCAGCTACGGGCGAGTTTCCGCGATGCGGAAAACGCGCGCGCTCTGGAAGCCTCTCGCAACGAAACGATGCGCGAAGCCGTGGCCCGCCTCGAGAAGCAACACAACGACCTCCAAGAGAAATTAAAGCAAGCCCTCGAGCTCGCGGCCCACCGGCTGCAGGAGAACGAAGCCCTTTCCTCTGCCCTGCAACTGGCAGAGCGGAAAATCGGTGAACTGGAAGGGGCACTGGCCTCGGTTCGCTCGGAGTTGGACTTGCTTCGTGCTGCGCAAGAACGGGAACGACAGAGCTGGCAGGCGGAGCTGGCTTCCAAATCGGAGGAGTGGACGCAGGAGCGCGATACACTGGCGCGGGCCCTGGAGCAGGAGCAAAACCGGTGCGTCGCTCTCGAGCGCGAGGCCGGGGCTCTGCGAGCACAACTTTGCTCGCTGCAGATGCGGGCCCAAAACGACGCCGAACAAGCTCTCCGGTTAGAAGAGGAATTGGAGGCCCAGCGCACAGAGCGACAGCGAGAACGGGAGATTTTCGAAGCGCTGGGTCGCCAGCGCGAGGCGGAGTGGCAGGAGCGCTTCGAAGAATTGCGTCAGAGTTTCGACCGATACCGAACGGAAAGTGAACAGCGCATCGCGGCCCTGCGAGCCGAACTTGAACAAGCAGGCGCTGCCGCCCGCGAAGCCGCTAACGAAATTCGCCGCCTTCAGGAGCTGCTCGCAACCACCACCGCGTCCCGAGCCGCCCTCGAACAGCAAGCAGCACGCGATGCCAAGGAACTCGAGGTGCTGCGGCAAGCCTCGGAAGAAAGCCAACACCAGCGGGAACGGCTCGAAGCACAGGCGGCCGAGGCAGCGCGTCAAATCTCCGCATTACGCGCAGAAATTGCCGACGCGACCGCTTTAGCCGAATCGTACCGCACCCAACTGGCGGAAGCGCACCATCGCGCGGCCGAACAAACGGCTTCTTGGGAGAGCGAGCGCAGCCAGTTACAACAAAAAATCAACGACTTGGAGCTCGCGCAGCTTCAGGCCGACGCAGAGCTGGAACAGGCCTGCTGGCAAATCCGTGTCCTGGACGCAGCCTTGCAAAAGGCCACCGTCGAGCACCATGCGGCAGCGCTTGCGGCAGCCGAAGCACACTCGGATGCTGCGCGCTGGCAGCTCGTCGGCCGACTCCAAGCCAGCGCTTACGAGGCACTCGAACAACGGTACCAGGAACACACCGAAGCGGCGGCACAACGTCGGGAAGTGCTTGCCGCGCTTGTCCGCACCTTATCGCTCGAACGGGAAGAACTTTGTCGCCGCCAAGCGCAACTCCGTGCGACGCTGGAAGCCAGGACCCTGGAGCAACAGGAATTCGAGGCAAGATACCAGGAACTCCGTCACGCACACATGCAAGCGCTGGACGAGGCGGCGCGTCTCCGGCAAGCTCTCCACGAGCTGGAAGCGCGCGCAGCGGCACTAACGGGAGAACTCGCCCAGCAGCAAGAGGCCAACGCACGTCTGCTCGTAGAGCATCAGGAGAGTTTGTCGGAGCGAGATCGCTCCCTGGCCGGCCTGGCCGAAGAACGCCAGCAAATGCTTCGCCGCATCGCGGAGCTGGAGTCAGCCCTTGCAGAGGCGCGTGCGCAAAGTTCTCGCACCGCGAGCACCTACCAGGAGGAAATCGCTGCGCTTCGCGCAGAACTTGCGAGTTGGCCTGAACGTGCTGCGGCTCTGGCGGAAGAGACCCAGGAAAGGGTTCGATCCTACGAAGAGGCCTTGCGCACCAAAGACCGCGCGTACGAGCAGCTGCAAGCTGAGTATCGTAGTCTCGAGGACCAGGCACGATCACTCGCAGTGCGTTGTGAGGAGCAAGCGGCGGTCCACGAACAGGCCCTCACAGAACTGGAGCAGACGCGGCAGCACCTCGAAGCGCTGCAGGAACAAACGGTTGCGGTTTTGCAATCGCAAGAGGTTCTAACGCAAGAGAACCTGACGCTCCGGGAAGAACTCCAACGGCTCGAAACCGAGCGCCAGCGACTCAGTGAAGCGCAAAAGCAACTTGCGCATGAGCGGGAAGTAGCAATGGCCCGCTGGCAGGAAAGCGAAACGCTTCGGCAAAAGGAGCAAGCAAACTACCTGGCCGTACGACAACAACTCGACGCAGAGCGCGAGGCCCTGCGGGAGGCCTTGGACGCCGCTCGCGCGCAGCAAGCCCAGCTTCAGGCTCAAATTGCATTGCTCCAGCGGGAAAAAGCAGCTCGAACCAGTTTGGCCGCTGGCGACCTTGTGGAGTTCGAACGAGAGCGGGCGGAGCTCAAGGCTCAGGTGGAAAAATTGTCCGCGGTGATTCGCCAACTTGGACAAGAGCGGGAAGAGCAGCGCGTGGCCGCGTTGCAAACGCAGTCCGCACTCACGGCACGCATCGACGAACTTGCAGCGGAACGTGGCGCCCTGACGCTACGGGTTGCCGAGCTAGAAACTTTGGTGAGCCAACTAGACCGGGAGTGTGAGCGACTGCGAAAGGAGCGGCTGTCACCAGAGGAACTCCGCCGGTACAAGGCGGAAGTGAGCCGGCTGGAGGCACGTGTGGAGGAACTCGAGCGTTTGCGGGCGGAAGCGGCCCAGAACCACTCTGCTGTAGTCGCTGGCTACCTTCTGGAACTCAACCAGCGTACCGACGCTCTCCAGGCCAAAGAGGCAGAGATTCAGAAGCTCCAACGAGAACTGCAGCAGCTCCGTGCGACCCTCGAAGAGTTGCAAGGTCGGTTGCACGTAGAACAAGAAGAGCGCGCCCAGCTCGAAGCCGCACTGGATGAACTGCGCCGTGCAGCCGCGGGCGGCAGCCAGCGGACGACTTTCAAAACACCCACGCCGCCAGCTCCACCAGTAACGTCGACCCAACTCAGGCTCGCAGAACCCGTGGCGGTGTCACCGGGTGCACCCACCGGTAGCGGTTTGAGCCGCACACAGCCCATTCCCGGAACACAGCCATCTCTAGCAGAGTTGGCGGCAAACCCGGGATTGAGTGTAGTCCACCTAGAAGAGGCCAAAGAATGCCGAGAAGGTGTTCAGCGTCTTCTCAAGCAACTCCCGGGCGTGCGTTACCTGAACACGCTCGATTTGGCGGAACCCCTCAAAGAGCGAGCGCTACTGCTTGTCGTGAACCTTCTCAATCGAGCGCACGACCCGATTGCCGCCCTGGCACGCGTCGTGCGGCACACTGGGGATTACGGCATTTTCGCCTACTGCGCCGACGGCAAGTTTGGTTTTCTCTTCGGGGAAGCAACTTTCTTTCCGAGCCCGTTCGACGTCGACGCGTGTACCACCTGGCTCATGTCCACATACGGTACGATCCAACGCCTCTTGGTCGCCAGCAACAACATTGAAATGACCAGCGAACTGCGGACGGCTTTGGCCAAGATCCGCTGTTCCGCGTCGGTGGCTTTGGACTATCGCCAGGTTGTAGAACTCGTTCCGCTCATTCAGCCTGAAGTCGTGCTCGTGGACCTCTCGTTACCAAGGGCCGACGGGCTGCGCCTCATCAGTCGCCTACGCAACGACGAGAAAACCGCCGCCTTACCGCTTGGCATCATTTTGCCCGACCATCACCGTGTGGCGGAATTTCGGCAAAATGCAGCCCGAGCTGCGCGGGAAGGATCTCTTTCTGTCGAAACCTTGGTGACAGCTCTCGCGCGACAACTCGGCTTAGCCGAGCCGCGCTCGGAGAAGGGTTCCGGAACAATCGCCGCGCAGTCGACCTGACCCAGCCACCAGCGAGTTAGTTCTGGGTGCCGGCTAATTCGTGGTGGGCTGATTCGAGCCACGCCGTAACCGTAGCGAAGGCCACCTCCCGCAACTCTCCTTTGGCGAACTGCACCACATGGGGACGGCGGATGAAACGGCCGTTGGCGATCTCAAAAGTGCCGCTCGGTCCCTCCAATTGGTAAGGGCGCTGCAACGCCGCCCAAAGTTCCGCACGGGCCACGTTCGCGGGCAAGCTCGTCAATACCTCCTGCAACCACCGAGCAGCCTCATAGGCGCTGACTTCCCGGAAAGTCGGCAACCGGCCGACCACCTGGCGGAACTGCTCGACGGCAGGATGCTCGGCGTGCTCCGGAGAGAATCCCGAGGTAAAGACCACCCAGCTTACGTCGGGAACCATCGCAGCCAATTGGCTCCAGTCCTCCACGCCAAGCAAGGGAATGTCCGGCATCTCCCGCTGCAGAAAACGGGCAAAGGCTGCGGCAGTTAACACGTGATCTGCAAGCAGCACCGCTTGCATGTTGTCGCGCTCGCGCCAACGGCGCAGCAAGCCTGCAGTCACTCCGCGCGTGTCGGGAGCGTAAGCCTCACCGCCGACAATTTCGCCCCCATGACGTAAAATCTCGCTTTGCGCCCGGGCAAAAAACTGTCGACCCGCGGCGGTGTCCGGGTACACCACGGCAAAGCGCTTTAGCCTGGCACGGCGAACGGCATAATCCACCAGGACGCTCAGCGACTCCCCTTCGGTGAGGCCCGCGGCAATGACATACGGGGCCTGCTCCCCTCGCCCAAGATCCACGAGCGGCAGTGCACGTTCCCGTGCAATCGCAACGAGCTCCTGGGTTGCTGCAGGGGTAATCACCGCTGCCATTTGCGGGTCGCTCGCCAAACTACGGAGCGCAGCCTGCGCATCCAAAGGATCGCTCGTGCTCTCGCGCGCTACCACGTGCTCTGCACCCACCGCCAGCTCCACGGCTCGAACCAACCCGCGCTCCGCTTCACCGCCCGGCACCAACACGCCAACAAGCCAGGGGGAAGCCAACGGCTCCGCAGCACGGCCGGACGGGCCGGCAAGACCGGCGGCTACCGGTTCCCCGGCTTCCACCGGTGCCTCGACCTGACCCGGCTCCACGGGGGCCGACAGCGTTGGTTCGATCCCGGCGAACTCCGGCAGCGGCTCGGGAATTTCGGGGTGTTCCCGCTGTGTCACGACAGCCAGGAGGATTTCTCGCGCTGCCTTGGACTGCACAAGTTGGCTGGCCTCGTCCAGATCGCCATCGGACAGGGAACGAGCCACCGTGGCTATGCGGAGCCGCAGTTTCGATTCGTCTGCCGGCCGTGCGAGTGCGAAGGCCCGATCCCATGATTGGATGGCGGCCAGCGGCTTACCGAGTGCGCGTTGGGCATCGCCTCGCAATGCCTCAACTTGGACCCAACGCTTATCCGGGTAACGGGAGTCCAAGTCATCCAGTGTGGTCAGGGCTTCTTCGTAACGGCCCAACTGATATTGGGCCAAGGCAGCTTTGTAGAGAACACGGGGAACGTACGGATCGCGCTGAACCAACTCTGCGTACGTTCGATAAAGTTCGATCGCGCGGTCGTAATCCCTCAAACGGAAGGCCTCTTCGGCCCGCCGCACCGTTGCCGGTGGCTCTGGCGGCGCTTGGACCTTGGCCGCACAAGCCGCCACAACAGCCCCAAGACCTGCCACCATGGTAACCGTCCAGATCCGGCTTGTTCGTCTGCCCATTAACCGAAAATCTCCTTCATCTTCTCGAAAAAGCCCTTGGTCAGCGGGTGAACTTCCTCTCCACTGACGCGGGCGAACTCCTCCAAAAGCTCCCGCTGCTTTTGCGACAGTTTCCGCGGAACTTCAACCAAAATCCGCACAAGTTGATCTCCACGGCCGTGCCCTTGAAGCTCCGGCACTCCCTTTCCCCGCAACCGAAGTACCGTTCCCGATTGCGTACCTGGAGGGATCTTCATCTTTACTTTGCCCTCCAAGGTTGGCACTTCGATTTCTGCCCCGAGCGCTGCCTGCGTGAAACTGATCGGCACCTCGCAGAGGACATTCACTCCGTCGCGGCGAAATAGCGGGTGTTCCCGCACCCGCAAAACGACGTACAAATCCCCGGGAGGCCCTCCGCCGCGACCGACCTCTCCTTCACCACTCAGCTTTAGGCGCGTGCCGGTGTCCACCCCGGCCGGGATGCGTACGTTCAGTGTACGGGTTTTCTGGACAACGCCGGACCCACCGCAAACGCGGCACGGGTCTCGGATGATCGTGCCCTGACCACCACACTGCCCGCAATTCTTAGCGATGGTGAAAAAGCCCTGCTGGTAGCGGATTTGACCCGATCCTCGGCACGTGGGGCAGGTTGCCCGTTCGGCACCGTCCTTCGTGCCCCGGCCGCGACATGCGTCGCAAGTCGCAAGTCGGGGGACTTGAATCGTCTTCTCCGCGCCGAAAGCCGCCTCTTCAAAAGATATCTCCAAGTCGTACCGGAGGTCTTCCCCCCGCCGGGCCCGCGACCGACCTCTTGCCCGCCCAGTTCCGAAAAACTCACCGAAGATTTCGCCAAACAGATCTTCAAAGGTAGTCGCGGAAAAATCGAACCCGCCAAAGCCCCCAGCTCCCTGCTCGAAGGCAGCGTGACCGAAACGATCGTACTGGGCTCGACGCTCCGGGTCACTTAAAACTTGGTAGGCTTCGGAGGCCTCCTTGAACTTTTCTTCCGCCTCCTTGTTTCCCGGGTTGCGGTCCGGGTGATATTTCAGTGCGAGCTTGCGGTATGCTTTTTTAATTTCCTCCAAGCTCGCCGAACGGCTGACACCCAAAATCTCGTAATAGTCTCGCTTTCCCGGCACCGTCGAGAAACCTCCCTCACAAGATACAAAAGCCCTCCCTCAGGGTCGAGGGAGGGCCTTTGTACGAAAGAGCCCGTAGAGGTTGCTTACGAACCTTTGACTTCCTCGAAATCAGCATCCACGGCGTCGTCCCCACCGCGCTGCGCCGAAGCACCGCCGCGGTCGCCCCCGGCTTGGCCCTCTGCGGTCGCGCCACGAGCTCGATTGTAGATGACCTCGGCAAGCTTATGTGCCGACTGGGTTAGCCGCTCGGCCGCACGGCGCATTGCCTCGGCATCGTTGCCCTCGAGCTCTTTCTTAGCCTGGGCAAGAGCGTCCTCGATCGCGCTTCGCGTAGCCTGGTCTAGCTGTGCTCCGTGCTCCTTGAGGTTTTTCTCAGTCTGGTACACCAGAGCATCGAGCTGGTTACGCGCTTCGGCGGTCTCACGCCGTTTACGGTCTTCGGCCGCGTGCATCTCGGCCTCTTTGATCATGCGCTTGATTTCTTCTTCAGTGAGACCGCTAGAGGCAGTGATGCGAATCGATTGCTCCTTACCGGTACCCAAGTCCTTGGCGGACACATGCACGATGCCGTTCGCGTCGATGTCAAACGTCACCTCGATCTGCGGTACCCCGCGGGGTGCTGGCGGAATCCCCACCAAATCGAATTGACCGAGCAGCTTGTTGTCTGCCGCCATCTCCCGTTCGCCTTGGTAGACGCGAATCGTTACCGCAGTTTGATTGTCAGTAGCGGTGGAGAAGATTTGGCTCTTACGGGTTGGAATCGTGGTGTTTCGCTCGATGATCTTGGTAAACACGCCC
>BEIG01000059.1 GCA_002898795.1 bacterium HR30
TAGAGGCGGCGGAGTTCTTTTTGCCCTGGGTGCACGATACGAAAGGCGACCAGCGCGTTCGCCTTCACCTCGAAGACGCGCGCACGTTTCTGTTTCGCGCCCCGCACCGCTACGACCTGATCGTGAGCGAACCTTCCAACCCCTGGGTGGCAGGCGTGAGTAATCTTTTCACGCGCGAGTTTTTCACCCAGGCTCGCGAGAAGCTTTCCCCTCGGGGGATTCTGGTACAGTGGTTTCACACGTACGAGACAAGCGACGATGTCGTCCGCTTGGTTCTGCGTACAGCAGTAGAGCAGTTTCCGGACGTGCGGCTGTTCCAAAGCAACCACGCCGATTTTTTGCTCGTGGCCTCGATGCGACCGCACACTCTCGATCGGGATGCTGCCCGCGATGCGTTCGACCACGCCGCCACGGACCTTGCCTCGGTTGGTCTCACGCGGTGGGAGTCGTTGTTCACTCTCGAGATCACCCAACGCGAGGAACTGCGCGCGCTCGCTGGCCCCGGAGCAGTGCACACCGACCGCCGGCCGCTCCTCGACTTTTTGGCGGCGGAAGCCTTTTACACTGGCTCGCAAGCGCGGCTGATTCACGAAGCCCAGTTTCGCGACGACCAGAACAAGTTGCTTCCGCCCCTCCACGTTCCCGTGGCGGCGCTGCGCGACTGGGGGCAGTACCAACAACGCTACCAGATGCTGCCCCAACGGAGCAACCTGAGCTTGCTCGTCTCTTGGCTCGTGCAGGACCCTCTAGACCCGCAACTGCATCGCATCGGAGCGGAATTCCTGCGGGCCCACCCACGCGATCTTTTCGTGATCCAGCAGTTCGCCGCTGCGGCCGCAGAGAAGGGCGCCGACCAAACCGCACGGCTGCGCGGGCTTTTCGCCATGTTGCAGCTTGGCCCGCAACCGGTGAACAGCCGGTTTCTGGCCATGCTTCGGCCCTTGGTGCTCGAATCGCAGGCCCGCGCGCGTGACATCGATTTGGAGCTTCAGTTTGCCGAACTTCACTTGGCTGCCCAGAACTTCTCTCAGGCTCTGGAGATTTTGGATCTCAGCGAAGGGCTGCAGGTCATGGCCAGCGCCGAGGAGATCTCCCGCCGCGGGTGCATCCGTGCTCAGGCGCTCGAAGGCATGCAGCGCTGGGCAGAAGCACTCGTGGCCCTGGAGCGTTGCCAGCCTTTAGACCCAACGGAACGGCAGCGCATCGAAGCGCACCGCCGAGTTCTTCAAGCCCGTCTCGCCAGCGACGGAGAAAAGCCCCATAGGGACAAATGAAAAATGCGAAGGTCGCTGAGTCCGCCGTCGTGGCGTAGTCTTCCTATCCGACAAGGAAGGCGCAAGGCGCATCCCCGAGCCTCGTGTGGGAAATCGCTAGACGCGGACCGGTCCTAACCCCTCAAGATGGAAGAAGGGGTAGCACCTCGCGCCCGAAGCGTTCGATTTGCTCCAATAGTTCGGCGCACGAGCGACTGCGGAACCGCACTCCCACATGCTGAACCCCCAACGCCCCGAGCTGTCGCAGCACATCGGCAACATACTCGGCAGAGCCGCTTTCACAGTTGTGCGCGAACTCTTCGGGTGGGCGGCCAATGTAAAGCCAAGGTGAGTTCATTCCGGCTTCGAGGGGCTCACCGTTACGGTAACGTTGCCGCTGCCAGCGTAGGTACTCTAAGGCAGCTTCCATGCCCATCGGTGGCACGCCTTGCGGCAGCCAGCCATCGCCCAATCGTGCTGCTCGCCGCAACGCTGCGGTAGTGGATCCACCAATCCAAATGGGCGGACGTGGCTGCTGCACTGGCCGGGGCCGGATGCCGAGTTCGGCAAAGCTCCAAAACTGACCGTGGTGGCGCGGGAACTCCTCCATCAACGCGGCTTGCAAGGCAACCACCGCCTCGTCCAGCAGTGCACCGCGCTTGTGGAAGTCCACCCCCAGTGCCTCGAACTCTCCCTGCAAGTGCCCCGCGCCCACACCGATGATCAACCGCCCGTTCGACAACGCGTCGAGTGTGCACAGAGCCTTTGCCGCGGCGAGCGGATGGCGGTAAGCGGGAATGAACACGTAAGTCAGCAAACGAATCCGCTCGGTACAGGCGGCCAAAAAGCCCAAGGTGGCAACAATGTCGTACCACACGGTGGACATCGCGGCGGCTTGCGCACGCGGAACGGCGATGTGGTCGCACACCGCCAAGTAGAAAAATCCGGCACGATCGCATGCCTCGGCAATTCGGCGAATTTCCTCCGTGCCGGCAGAGGCCTCCCAAGGCTGAGCGAACATCCGGCTTTGCGCCACCACCGGAAGCTGCATGCCGAAGCAGAGCCGCCCTGGCGGGCAAATTTGCACTGCCGCCGTTGACTTCTCGCTCACGCGATTCTCCTCAGCTACGCGCCGCGGTCTTCGAAGCGGACAAACTCGCTTGGCCTAGAGCCGCCAACCGATAACGCGTGGTGCTGTGCACGGGGTCGGTATCGAACCGCGGAATCACGTAGCGGCCAAACAATTCCACGGAGCGCTTGGCGACCCACTGCGGCTGGGTCGAAGCCAAGATGCCGAAGATGATTTGGTCGCAACCGATGTCCACGTATTTTTGCACGGCACGCGCACATTCTTCAGGATCACCGACAATGCGTTGCCCCGTGCGGATTCGCTCCTCGAGCTGTTCCAACGTCGGTTCGGGGATCACTTGCGGCCATGGGGGAATGTTGGCCGGACGAGGAAAGGTGTCGAGGTAACGGAACACTAAACTCACGTGGTACATATTCCCCATGTTGCACGCGATGCGTCGCGCCTCCTGACCATCCTCGGCGCACACCAACTGCGTAACGCACGCTACGTTGTCATTCACGTAATCGCCAATCGGTTCGGCGTCACGAATGGTTTTTTTGTACACCCGGATCAGCGGCTCGAAGTCCTTCGGCGAACCGAGGCTAAAGCACAACGCGCCAACGCCTAAGCGGGCTGCTTTCTCGAACGTGGCCGGGTTGCCACAGGCCATCCACAGCGGCGGATGTGGTTTGCTGTAGGGTTTGGGCAGCACGTTGCGCTCGGGCATCGAAAAGTATTTTCCGGAAAAGCTGTAGCGAGTCTCCTTCCACATCCGCAAAATCTCCGGGAACGCCTCGTCGAACATTTCGCGGGTAGTCTCGTTATCGGGGATGCCAAAGCCTTTGAACTCCGTACTCGACGACCCCCGTCCTGTGCCAAACTCGAAGCGACCCTCGCTCAGGTGGTCGAGCATGGCCACGCGCTCGGCAATCCGAGCTGGGTGGTTTACCGGCGGGGTAATGTTGAAGATGGCCGAGCCCACATGAATCCGTTCGGTCCGCGCCGCAACGTACGGCAAAAACACTTCCGAGGCACTGATGTGCGAGTATTCTTCCAAAAAGTGGTGTTCCACGGACCACACGTACTTGAACCCGTGGCGGTCGCAGTGAACGGCTAAGTCGAGCTCTCGCATCAATCGTTCATGCTCGGCCCCCTCAGGATTGGCCTCCACCTCGTGCCGCGGAACGTGAGCTTGAACGAACAACCCAAACTCCATTGGCTTACCTCCTTTGCCTTCCACCACTTCCTCGGTGCCGAAGTTGCGCCTGGCGCGGCTCGCGCCGGGGCGCAGGATCCGCAAGCGACTGGTGCATTTGCCGCAACTCGGCGAAGGCGGCCACCAAATCGGCTGCGAACTCGTGAAGGTCCGGCACGACGTCGAAATCCGCATTGAGACCGAACAACAACTGCCCGTCGTAACTGAAAATGGCCACGCCGAGTCCTTGGTAGTCGAACAGTGGAACCGTGGGGTATCCACTCAGCAGCCGGGCCCCGAGCAGAAAGAGTGGGAACTGTGGGCCCGGCACATTCGTCACGATCAAGTTAAACGGCGCTAGGCTCATCGCCACTCGTACACCAAGGGTCAGCAAAGGGTTCATCACCTCGGCAACGCGGGTGAACACCTCGAGCGCCCGCTCTTCATGGGTGCGTTTCCGGCGCTCGGTCTCGGCGACCAAGGCCCGATAGCGTTGCAGGGGATCCGGCTCGTGAACGGGAAGCGAAAGTAGCCATGCTGACACGCGGTTGCCCGTGGTACTGCGGTCTTCCGGTCGCCGCAAACTCACGGGCACCACTGCGCGAAAATCGACCCCGTCAACGCTCACCATTTTTCGCAGCAAATACCGGCGCACGGCCCCTGCCACCGTGGCCAACACGACGTCGTTGACCGTACCACCCCAGCGGTTCTTGATCTCCTTCGCTCCTGCCAAGGGCAACGCTTGCCAGTCGAAACGGCGGAATGGTCCGATCGGCTGATTCAGGGGCGTCGAACTCGGAAAATGCAACCCAGAGCGCAAGAACGACCAACTGCGATCCAGCGCTCTCGTTGCCTTTCGGAACGTCGCCTTGGGATCGGTGAGAGCTCCCAGCGCTCCTCGGACCAACTCGGATGGAAGAGAGAAGCGCTCTAGCAACCGATCGCGCAGTAACTGAGCACCCGAGGGAGCGGGCCGCGGACGCCACGGCGCGGCGGGCTCGAATGTTTCCACCGGTGCTGGCTGAAGCAGCGTAGCCATCAAGTCCACTCCGGACACACCGTCAACCACCGCATGGTGGGTTTTCAGCACAATCGCAAAACGATCGTCCTGCAGGCCTTCCACAACCCACGCTTCCCAAAGAGGGCGGCGCCGGTCCAAGGGGATCGACATCAGCCGCCCGGCCAATTGTTTGAGTTGCCGCTCGTCGCCAGGGCGTGGCACTGCGGTGTGACGAACGTGATAGTCGAGGTTGAATCGTTCGTCGTCGACCCACACGGGGCTACCTTCCCATGGCACATAGGCGAGCCGCTGCCGGTAGCGGGGGATCAGGGGCAGTCGCGAGGCGATGTATGCCCGAATGCGATCGATATCGACGCCGCCGCCCGGCCGGCCCAGCGTGCCGGCCTCGAAAATCGTCACACCTCCCAAGTGCATGTGGGTGGCGCGCCGTTCGAAGAGCAGGAACGAGCGGTCCGTAGCGCTCAAGGGCTCGTACCATATCTCGCCCATGTTCTGGCTCCACCTCTCCTCTCGACGGAGCTATTCGCCCCAGCCAGTCACATCGACCCCCAGGGAACGAATGAAGTCGAGCACACGCTGGGGCCGCAAATAATCCGGAGGCCGGTCGTACTGCCACATCCGCGACCGCCCAGTGGGCGTAACGAAGCGCAATGCCTGATCCAGGGAAAACAGCACCCCGCGCCGGCAAATCTTGCGTTCGTAACGCTCCGCGTGCTCGCGGCCGCACACGAAGTTCATCGCATCGCACATGTGCACAATGTTCGTGTTGTTCCACTCGCGCGGGCTCAAGCTGACGTGAATGCCAAGCGTGTCCGGCTCGTGCGCAAGGATGCGGCCATTTTGGCTTACGACCCGCACGGCCCCGAGGCAGCACGCACAGTATCCTTCGATGCGCACCTCTTGGTCTTGCAGCGGCGGCATCATGGATACAGCAAGCGACTCCATGGCACAGCCCGCGTAAGCCAAAAAGCGCCCGCCCACATGCACCTCGGCAGCCGTGGGATAGCTCGAAAAGGGTGGCACTTTGAGCAAATTCACGTTTTGGGTGGTGAGATCAACCACGCACATGATGCCAAGCTCGAGTTCCTTGTACGCGTCGATGATCTCTTCGCGGGTGAGCCCCGTGGCTTCACGGACCGCTCGCAGGTTTGGTCCCCGCCCGTGGGCACACCAGAATTCGTAAAGAAACTGGCGCACCTTGAGTGCGCTTTCGCTGAAGTGGAACTCCGGCACGTTTTGCGGCATGCGCCACTCCTAAACGAACAAACGTTTGTTGCCTACCCTGTTTCCTCCATGCAGTCAAACGCCCCCGTGAAACTCCGGAGAACCGCCGCGCCGATCCCCAGACCGCGCAGGGCTTGCGCCTTTCCACGGTTCCGTTCGGCGAGGGTCCTCCCGCGGCCCTTGGGAAGCCAAAACGGCCGCACGAACCTGATGGCCTCGTAAGCATGGATTCCGTAGGGGCAGCATGTCGTGGCTCTCGGCGCCGTACTTGTACCTGAGGGCGGCTCTCGAGTAGACAAGCAAACATGGCGAAGCTGCCGCTCGAGGGTGTGCGCATTCTGGCATTTACCCAGCTCGGCGCAGGCCCATACGCCATGATGCTTCTGGGCGATCTCGGGGCCGATGTGGTGAAGGTAGAAGACCCAATCCTCGGAGGCGACGAAGCGCGCCGAGTCCCACCGGGAACCATCGAGGGCGACAGCTTGTATTTTCAAGCGCTCAACCGCAACGCTCGCTCGTTCTCTCTCAACTTGCGCGTGCCTGAGGGGCGCGAGCTTTTGCGGCGGCTAGTGCGTGTGTGCGACGCCGTGTACTGCAACTTGCGCGGAGATCTGCCAGCCAAGCTTGGCCTCGACTACGCCTCGCTGGGCAGGGAAAATCCGCGGCTGGTTTGCTGCTCGCTGTCCGGCTTCGGGAAAAACGGCCCGCGGGCCAGCGAACCGGGGTACGACTTTCTCGTTCAAGCTCTGGCGGGTTTTATGAGTCTCACCGGCGAGCCCGACAGCCCACCGCAACGCTGTGGAGTGTCCGTTGCCGACTTCGCCGGCGGCTTGATGTCGGCCGTGGGGTTGCTCGCCGGCCTTCTTCGCGCTCGTGCGACCGGTGTGGGCGGCGACGTCGACGTTAGCTTGCTCGACACCGCAGTCTCGATGCTGAATTATATGGTTACGTGGTGGTTCCAACTCGGGCACAAGCCGCAACGCTTTCCTCGCGGAGCCCACCAAAGCCTGGTGCCGTCGCAAACATTTCCCACGAGCGACGGCTACATCGTGGTCATGTGCATGAAGGAGAAGTTCTGGCAGGAACTCTGCCGCTGCCTCGGCCGCCCGCAGTGGACTAGCGATCCGCGCTTTGCCACGTTCGCCGATCGCTTCGCGCACCGGCAGGAGTTGCTGCCGCTGCTGGAACAGGAGTTTCGCCTGCGCTCTACGGCGGAGTGGGTGGCGCTCTTGCGGGGGAGGGTGCCCTGTGCCCCAGTGAACGACCTCGAAGCAGCCCTGGGCGACGACCAACTTGCGGCGAGGAAGATGTTGGTCGATGTGCCACATCCTCACTGGGGCACGCTTAGGCAAGTTGGCTGCCCGATTCAGTTCGAAGACGCCCCACCGCGCTACCGAGCGGCCTCGCGCTGCGGTGCCGACACCGAATCCATCTTGCGCAACTGGCTTGGGCTCGACGAGCCCAGCGTTGAGCGGCTACGTAAGGCGCGGGCAATTTGACCGAAGTTGCGATATGGACTTGCGCTTCAGTGCGTCTCAAGAACAGTTCCGCCAGGAACTGCGCCGCTGGCTGGAACAACACCCGCCTCCCGAACTACCGCCGGAACTTCCGTTAGCCGAGGAAGTCCGCCTGTTGCGGCAGTGGCAGCACACTTTGTGGGAGGGGGGTTGGGTCGGCGTACACTGGCCGCGGGAGTACGGAGGCCGCGGGGCATCGCTGGCTGAACACTACATCCTGCAGGAAGAACTGGCCCGCGCACGCTCGCCCGAGTTGGTCGGGCGCATTGGCGTCAACCTCGTCGGACCGACACTGATTGCCCATGGCACCGAGGAGCAAAAACGGCGGTATTTGTTGCCCATCCTCACCGCAGAAGAAATTTGGTGTCAGTTGTTTTCCGAACCGGGCGCTGGGTCAGATCTCGCCTCGTTGCGCTGCCGGGCAGAGCCGGCGGAAGGGGGATACTGGGTCACAGGAGAAAAGGTGTGGACCAGTTACGCGCAGTTTGCTCGTTGGGGCGTGATGCTCGCCCGCACCGCTGCTGGCAAGCGGAAGACGGACGGCATCACTTTTCTGATCGTGGACATGCAAAGTTCCGGCATCGAAGTGCGGCCCTTGCGGCAACTGACTGGCAGCGAGGAATTCAATCAGGTGCACTTCGATCGGGTTTGGGTACCCCGCGAGCAACTGGTGGGCGAGGAAGGCCAGGGTTGGCACATCGCACAGACCACACTGTCTCACGAGCGTGGCACATCGCCACGGCAACTGGTCATTCACCGCATTTTGCTGCACGAAATGCTCCGCACCGCGCGCGGCGAGCGTGACGGCGGTCCACCGCTCTCGGCCCATCCGTTGCTGCGGCAGGAAATGGCGCAAGCGTGGATCGAAGTGGAGCTCTTCAAACTGTTGAATTGGCGGGTGCTCACTCGGCTGCAGCGGGGAGAAAAGCTGGGAGCCGAAGCGTCGGTAGTCAAACTGTTTTGGAGCGAGATGAGTCAGCGCATGCACGAAACCGCCCTGCACTTGCTTGGCCCCCGAAGCATCTTGCTTGGTGACCCACGCGGGTTTGCCCACGGGCGCTGGGCACGGTCGTATTTGTACTATCGCGCGGCCACAATTTTTGCCGGCACTTCGGAAATCCAGCGCAATATTCTCGCGCAACGGGTTCTGGGTTTACCGCGAGAGCCACGCTGAACAGAAGGCCGAAAAGCATGCCCCATTCCCTTGCACTCGCCCCTATTTCTCGGCAAAGTTAGCCACCGAGCAACGGCGTCGAACGACGCCATCATGGGTGCGGGAGGGCGGCATGAGTCGCAAGGAGACAAAGTCGGCAACATTGCCCCGCGGCACAGCTCCCTGTGCGTATCGGCCTTTCACCGTGCTGAAAGATTTGGCCGCTTCCATTGCGGTGTCCGAAAGTCCCCAACGCCGAAGCTCGCAACCAGGAGTAGCGGTGGGGCAAGGAATGTCCTGCTGTACCGAGCCTTCGGAGAACGAGATCGAGCTGTTTTGGCGCGAAATGCAAGGTGTGCAGCGGCTCTGGCCCGAGGGCCCGAACCTTGTCGCACGCCGCGGCCCAACACTCGTGCCAAGGCCATTGACCACCGAAGATGCGGAGGTGCTGGCTGAACTGGCCGACCTGGTCGCGGGCACCGCAGCCTTCGACATTACGCTCTCCGACGAGTACGTCGAGGGTGTCGTCGGTGGTCTGGATTTGCGTTTGCTCCAGCGGCTGCGGCGGGGCGAGTTTGCGTACCAGGATTATGTGGACTTGCATGGCCTCAACGTGGAGCAAGCAAAGGCGAGAGTGGACGAGTTTCTGGCCACAGCGGTGCGCACGGGCAAGCGGTGCGTGCTAATCGTGCACGGCCGCGGCAAAAATTCGAAAGACCAAGTGCCCGTGCTCAAGAGGCGGGTTACGGAGTGGCTCGCCCGGGGGCGCTGGTCGCGAGTGGTGCTCGCGTTCTGCAGCGCGCGTCCGTGCGACGGCGGAACTGGTGCACTCTACGTGCTCCTTCGCCGCAAACCGCGCGAGCGAGGCAAGGTGCGGGTTGCTACTGGGGTGAAATGGTAGCCGCCGGCAAGGTCAGCTCGGATCCTGCCGGCCCGAGGCCCTTGCATCGCATGGCGAGGCCAACTTCTACCGAGGGTTTCCGGCGGCAGGGCCGTGCGAGCGGGAGAATTTCCATTCCTGGACGGAGGTATCCATGCACGACCGACGACAAATCCTGTGCGCGTTGTGTGCGCTTTTTGTCCTCATTCCAGCCGGCAGTGCGCAGTTGCTGCCGCAAGGGCTGCCGCTCGAAATCGCGGAAAAGCTGATGGAGGCCAAACACGTTTACGTGGCCACACAGCGCCAGGATGGCTCGCGCAGCCGAGCCGCTCCCGTTTGGTTCGGGATCATGGAAGGAGCGATTTGGTTTACCACCAGCCCCGAGAGCCACAAAGGCAAACGGATTCGGCGCGGGAGCCCCGTGTTCCTATCGGTGGAGGGGAAAAAAGGCCCGTTCGTACGGCTGAGAGCAGAGATCGTGAATGATGGCGAGAAGGCCGAAGCCCTGGGCAAGATTTACGAGCGCAAGTACTGGCTCGCATGGCTCGGATTCTTCCGCCCGAGCAAGGCGCGGGTGGAAAGTGGCCAAACACTGCTCATTCGGCTCACCGCCGACGAGACGACCGGCACAACCTCCCAGTGAACGGCCGAGGGTCACTGCTCCCCAGTGGATCGCTTCTTTGCCTCGCCGTAATCGCCAAACGGAGCGTCGCGGCGGCGGATGGCTTCACGGAAGCCCACTTCGCCGAAGCTTTCCACCCAGCGCAGCGCCTCTTCCGTGTGGCGGGTGATCCCATCGAACAGAGTACCCAGCAATTGGCCGGTGCGTAAACCCATGAGTTCAATCACCTGGTTGATGAGGAGCTTATTGAGCGCGAGCTGGTTGGCGGGAATGTGCTGGAAGCGGCGGGCGTAGGCCTCGGTTTCCTCGGACAAGCGCGCAGCAGGAAACACTTTGGCGCACAGCCCGATGCGCTCGGCGGTGGTGGCATCGATTTGGTCGCCGGAAAGCAGAAATTGTTTCGCGCGTTCGAGACCGATCCGATACACCCAAAGCACCGTGGTGGGCGTGCCGAAGATCCGCGATGGCGGGTAACCGATCACTGCGTCGTCGGCCATGAAGATGAGGTCGGCACACAGCACCAAGTCGGTCGCGCCGCCCACGCAATAGCCGTGAATCTCAGCAATGACCGGCTTTGGGCACTCCCAGAGCGCCATGAAGCGGCGAACGTTGTGCCCCATGAAGGCAAGATCACGCACGGGGTCCCAGGCTCCCGGGCGCGGCTGTGGCCGCGGCGCCCCGAAGCGTGGGCGGAAGCCTGCACCTTCCTCGCCGCCGGCGGTCAAATCGTAACCGGCGCAAAACATCCGGCCCGCGCCGCGCAGGATCACGCACCGGACATCCTCTGAGAGTGTCGCCCGCTCGACGGCGTCGACGATCCCTTGGATGACCGCCTCGTTCAGCGTGTTCAACTTCTCGGGACGATTCAGCGTAATGATTCCCAACGTATCCCGTTCCTCGTACAGCACCGGAGCACTAGCCATTCCTTTTCCTCCTTCTTGACCCATCGCGAGCTTTCGCCGCGAAGCAGCCCTTATCACACAGCTTTTCTTCTTCGGTAGAACCGTGAACCAGGGGAGTTTGGGCTCCACTTGCCTCTCCGGCCGCGGAAACCACGGCGTTCGGCAAAACGCCGCCAAGGCTGAGCACGAGGCGCGATCGCTGAGAGGCACAATGCAAGGGCGCACAACAGGGGGCCTCCGACAGGGAGACCAGGCAGCAGTGGTGAGTGGGAAGGTGCATGCTCACGCGGGAACGCTGCTGCTACCAGCCTCTACCCGCGGCCGGCACGCTAACGCATCCGCACTCGAAGAGACCGGCGGCCGCAGCCGTAGGAACGCCCGCGGCATCAGTGTTGCCTCGGTGCCGCGGCCAGCGAGAAGGCACGGAGTTCTGCGCCGGCATGCTCTACCTGTTCCGGGAGAATTCCATGGGGCGTCACTGGTGTTCCGCTTGGGCAAAACGCCGCGAAGGCGCTGTGAAAACCATTGCACGCTTGATCACGGCGCCGGTTCTCGCCCGCTTCATTTTAGGGCCCGGGCCAGCACAAGCCGCCGCACTTCACAGGCCTCGTGCTGGGGCCGCTCGCGACGCATCCGTTCCTTTAAGTCCTTTAAGACAACGAGCTCCCCGGTTGCATGCGCAAGGACAACCGTGTTCCAATCCCCGGGAAACAGAAGCTTTTTTGCGGGAGGGTACAGTGGACTTCAGCATTGCGGCGGAGGACCGACTGCTCGCCGATTCAGTGCGCAACTTCGTCGAGGAAGAAGTCAATCCGCACTGGCAGCAAATTGACCGGGAGGATCGGCTCCCTGACGAAGTCATTGCCGGGGCGAAGCGGCTCGGTCTTTTTGGCATGAGTGTTCCAGCCGAGTACGGTGGGCTCGGCCTCTCCGTGCTCCAGAAGGCACTGGTCCACGAGCAACTTGGGCGCGGGCCGTGGGGTCTTGCCAGTTTTATCAGCGTCCACACAGGCATCGGCTGCGTGGGGATCGTGCGCTTCGGCTCACCCGAGCAAAAACAGCGCTACTTGCCGAAAATGGCCACTGGTGAGTGGCTAGGCTCCTTCGCGCTCACGGAGCCGGAAGCGGGCTCCGACGCCGGTGCACTGAAAACCCGAGCCGAGCGCCAAGGCGACCACTGGGTTCTGCGGGGACGAAAAATCTTTATCACCAACGCCCCACTGGCCCACCAGTTCTTTCTCTTCGCCCGCACCGAGCGGGGCATCTCGGCCTTCATTGTCGATCGCGACTCCCCGGGGCTGTCCATCGGCTCGGTGTTCGACACGTTGGGACACCAAGGATCACAGATCTCCGAGGTGATTCTCGACGACTGCCGTATTCCTGCGTCGGCCCTCGTGGGCGAAGAAGGACAAGGCTTCGAATACGCCAAACGTACGCTCGCCGAAGGGCGGACCACCCTGGCAGCGCGCTGCGTGGGCGCAGCGCAAAAGGCTCTGGAGCTTGCCCTCGCATACGCACAACAACGGCACACCTTCGGCAAGCCCCTCATCGAGCACCAAAGCATTGCCTTTCGCCTTGCCCAAATGAGTGCACGTACAGAGGCGGCGCGGCTGTTAGTCTACCGCAGCGCCTGGCTTCTGGATCAGGGCAGTGCAGCCATTCGCGAATCGTCCACGGCAAAGCTCGTTGCCGCGGAAAATGCCTGGCAGACGGTGGACGATGCGATGCAGATTTTCGGGGGAAACGGTTACGTGCGCGGCGAGTACATGATCGAACGCATTTGGCGCGATGTGCGCGTGGCGCGCGTCTACGATGGCTCCAGCGAAGTGCAACAAATCGTTATCGCCCAGCGCTTGCGCAAAGGCGACGTAGAAACCCGCTGAGCCGTCCGGCAACGGGCGGAACGCGTAGCCACGGCTCCGACCGCCGCCCATTCTTCACTGCCAACAACCAGCGCCCGGGCAGCGTCCGCGTCGCCAAACCAGTGCCCTCCCACTGGCGTGGGAGACGCTACCGCTCGTTGGAGAATTCGTTCGCTTCTCGGGATCTGCTCGCGTTTCGGGACCCGTTTTGCGGCGAAGAGCGGTCTAGCCGGTACTTCTGCATACGGTGGCGGAGTACGTTGCGGGAGATGCCCAATAGCCGCGCCGCCCGTACTTGATTGCCACCTGTGTGTTCCAGCGCCACACGCACAATGGAAGCCTCGACCAGCTCGTAAAGCCCCTTAGGGGCCCGAGCGGCAATTCCTCGGAGAACGTCGAGCAGCGCTTCCTCGGGCGAGCCGCTGCGGCCGTGCGACGGCACCCCACCCGCGTTGTCGCCCTGCAGGCCAAGCTGTAAGTCGTTTTCTCCCACGACACTTCCCGGCGCATGAAGACACGCCCGGGCCACGGCGTTCTCGAGTTCCCGCACATTCCCTGGCCACAAATGCCGGAGCAGCTTTTCTTCCGCGGCAGCGGTAAATCCCGTCAAATTGCGGCCCAAGCGCTCGCTCTCGCGCTGCAAAAATACGTGCGCCAAAAGCAGGACATCCGTTCCGCGGCTGCGCAACGGCGGTACCTCGATCCGGAACACGTGCAAGCGGTAGTAGAGATCGGCGCGAAACGCCCCAGCGCGCACCCGTTGTTCCAAATCCGCGTTGGTTACGGCTATGACTCGCACGTCGAACGTGCGTGGCGAGCTACCTCCGAGGGGAGTCACTTCGCGGCTTTGCAGAACGCGCAGCAGCTTGGCTTGCAGGGGCAGCGCCATTTCCCCGATCTCGTCGAGCAACAGCGTACCACCATGGGCGAGCGCGAACTTCCCTGGTCGTTCCACAGTGGCACCCGTAAACGCGCCCTTTTCATGCCCGAAGAGCTCCGCTTCCAACAGTTCGCTCGGGATGGCGGCACAGTTGAGAGCGACAAACGGACCACTAGAGCGCGCACTGTGCTCGTGAATCGTGCGAGCGACGAGTTCCTTGCCCGTTCCGCTCTCTCCGGTGATGAGGACAGTCGCGTCAGTTCCCGCAGCGCGTCCGATTTGCTTGTAAAGCTCGAGCATAACCGGACTACGGCCGATTAGCTTACCCACGCCATCGACGACTTCGGAAGGCGGCTCGCTTCGGCGCTCCTGGGGTACCACCTCGTGCAGCAACCGGCGTAAGGTCGGCACATCGACGGGTTTGAGCAAAAAATCACGGGCCGCGAGCGCGGTGGAACGAATCACGATGTCGGTGGTCGCGTAGGCCGACATCATCAGCACCGGCAGACCAGGGCGCAACGCTCCTAGGCGCGCCAGAACGTCGAGTCCGTCCCCATCGAGCAAACGCACGTCGAGCAGGGCAGCATCGATCGCTTCGCGCTCCACAATGGCGAGCGCTTCCTCGCCACCAAAGGCCGAGCGCACTTCAAACTCCCCTGCCAAGGCACGCTGAAAGGAGTAGTGAACGTTCGGCTCGTCGTCGACGATCAAAATGCGCGGTTTCATGCGGGTAGCCAAACGGTAGCGGTAGTACCGCGGCCAGGCTGAGAATCGAGCCACAACCGGCCACTATGGTTTTCTACGATGCGTAAGGAAATCGCTAGCCCAAGCCCATGACCGCCGCGGCGCGTGGTAAAAAACGGCTCGAAAATACGGCGGCGGATTTCTGGGCTCATCCCCGGCCCGGTATCGGTAAACTCCACGATCACTCCGCCATTGCGCCGTTGCACCGCAACGGTCAGGGTGCCGCCTCCGGGCATCGCCTGCATGGCATTCAGCGCGAGATTGAGAAACACTTGTTTGAGCTGGGCCCCGTCGGCCCACACGAGGGCCGCGCGCTCTCGCACACGCCACACCAAGCGAATGCCCTCGCGCGCAGCCTGCGCCCGAACCAGCAAGAGAGTTTCTTCGACGATCTCGCTCACGTCCTGGCGGCAAAACTTCGGGGGCTTCGGCCGCGCGAAATCGAGAAACTGGTCCACCAGCAAGGTCAGCCGGCGGATTTCCGACTCGATGACCTGGAGGTCTGCAAGCGTTTGCGGATCTTCTGCTGCTTGCTGGCGCATGGCGTAAAGCAAGACCGCAATGGTGTTCAACGGATTTTTGATTTCGTGCGCGAAGCCAGCGGACAACCGCCCCAGAGCAGCCAGCTTTTCCGATTCCCGTAAATGTTCCCCGGCCTCCAACGCCTCTCGGTACAGCGCAGCGTTTTCGATGGCGGCGGCGGAGAGCTGACCCAACATGCCCAACGCCTCGACCTGCTGTGGCTCGAAGCGGCGGGGCTCGCCGGTGTAAACGTTCAGCACGCCAAGGTTACGACGGCGTCCACGAAGCGGCAAGCAAACGAGCGTACACAACCCTTCGCGCGCAGCCAGGTTGGCCGAAAGGAACCCTGGCTCTCGACGCACATCCTCGATCACTACTGGGAGCCCACTTTGCAGCACCTTGCCGGCAACGGTGCCGGCAACCGGCAGTGGCCCGCGGGTCAAATACGCTTGCGGGGCCCCGTCGGCTGCGGCCAGTTGCAACATCCCTTGCTGCTCGAGAAGGATCGAAACCAGTTTGGCTTCCAGCGTGCGACGCACTTGGCTGGCCACACGGTCTAACACTTCCGACAACTCGAGACTGGAGGTGAACTCGCGACTGGCGGCAACTAAGCCTAACAGGGTCCGCTTTTCCTCCAGCGCCTTCAGCGTCGCGTGAGCCCAGTAAGCTGCCTCTGAAGCTTCGCGCGCGGTCTCCTCGAGTTTCTCGCGGGCTTGTACGCTGTTTTCCGCTGGCACCCGATCCACCACCAGCTTTAACAGCGCGCCACCTTGCAAGGGAACCGACACTGCGATGCTGGACACCTCCGAACGCCCGCAACCACTGGGCGAATGCTTTTTCCCCTCCGCCGGCTGCGCCGCACCGTCGCGTCCCGTCGCCTCCTCCGTCGCTCCCATTGCCTTGCCGACAGTACCCAAACAGGAACGGCTCTGTCCCGTTACCACCCACGCCGATGCTTGCTCGGCTCCGGTGGAGTTCACGACTTTCCCCAACAGCCGTACAAAGTACTCCCGCGGATTCTCTGGCACGGCTGCCTCCTCGGGCAAAGGAGGTGCCAATCGGTCGAGCCAGCCGCTCGCGAAACACACTTGGTTGCCGGTGCCACAAGAGGGGGCAGTTGCTCGAAGTCTAAGCAGCATCGGGTGCAAACTACTGGGCAGGAACCGCTCCTTCTGCCTCCTTGGGGTTCGGAACGGATGCGAGCCAGCGGCCCCGGACTTCGGAAAGGTGAGCGCGCTGCTCGACTGCAGAAAAGCGCACCAAGAGGACTAACGGGCACAACAGTGCTACCAGGGTACCGAGCTGGAACAACCCACTCGCCAACGATCCTTCACCGCGAAACAGTAGTGCCGCCAACACGGCACCCACGTTTCCCCCGGCGGCGACAATGCCAGAGACGGCTCCCACTGCCTGCGGGTGCAAAAACGGAACAAGGCCAAATGTGGCCCCGGTGGAAAAGTTGACGAACAGCGCAAACACAACCAACGCCACGACAGCCACGGGCAGCGTCGAAGCATAGCCAAAGATTGCCAAGGCAACGCCTTCAACGAGTAAAACCGCAAACAGCACGTACACGCGCCCGTGGAGGCCGAGCACACGCGCAGCCAGGTCCGAGGCCATTCCACCCACGGCTCGAGCAAAGATGTTGGCCAAGCCCACCATGCCAGCAAGCAACCCGGCCTGTTTCAGCGAAAGCCCAAAGCGGTCCACGAGGTAAAGCGGGGCCGCGTTGTGCATGGTCAGTTCCACGCCGAAGCAAATTCCGTAAGCAATGGCGAGGACCCACGTCCGAACGTCGGCCACAGCAATCCGAAGTTTACCCCACTTGTCTTCCGTAACGGGGCTGCTCGCGGGCGTTGGCGGGTGTTGCCAGTTGCCAGTCGGCGTGTCCCACGTGTAGCGCCAATACGCCAGGGCAGCCAACAGCAACAGAATACCGGGGAGAAGCAACGATGCCCGCCACGCGGCATTCTCGGAAAGACCCAACGCAACCGCCGCACCGAAAAGCGACGGCATCACGACCTGCGCCAAACCTCCTCCCAAATTTCCCCAACCGGCCGTGATCGCGTTTGCCGCACCCAGCACCCGCGGGGCGAACATTAAACTCATGTGATACTGCGTCACCACAAAGGCTGCGCCCACGATGCCAATGGCAAGGCGAGCCGCGATAAACGACGCTGCGTCTTGGACAAACGCAACGGAGATAACCGGCACGAAACTGACCAAGAGCAACCAGGTGTAGACACGGCGAGGGCCCATGCGGTCGCACAAAAACCCCACGACCACGCGCGCAAACACAGTCGCGGCCACACTCGCCATCATGGCGTTGCTCAAATCAGCCGGAGTTAAGTCGAGCTCTTCGCGGATCACCGGGGTCAGCGGGGCAACCGCAAACCACGCAAAAAACGCCACGCAAAATGCCACCCACGTTACATGAAATGCACGCATCGGTGGGGTGTCCACCCGCAGCAACTCGATGCGTTGCGCCTTTCCGCCGCCTATTGTTGTCCGCATCGCCATGAGCCTTCGAACCCGCAAGTCGCGAGCCAACTCGTGCGCGGCCGGTTTCACCGAATTTTGAGTGCTCCGCTCGATCGCGCCTGCTGGCGTGCGTGCAGCGTGGCCGTTCTCTCTGCTGCTGAAACAGCAGCGCCCCCGCGCTCCAGCGCGCAGCATCCCCTAACTCGGCGATTTACGCTCTGGCACAGTCGTTGCCCTGCTGTGCAGCCATGCTGCAAGCCGGTGGACTCAGTGGAGCTTCAGCCACATTGCCGAGTGCTGTGGAAGACTTCGCCGCAGTTCACGACCAAGGCCACTTGCCGGCCAGCGGCATCTATCGCCACCCACTACCGTTACGGGCACCGGAACGGGGCGAGCAGTACGCATTCGAAGTGGATCTCGACGCTTGCACGGGCTGCAAGGCCTGCGTTACTGCCTGCCACTCGCTGAACGGACTCGACCCAGACGAAGCCTGGCGGCACGTTGCGCTACTGATCGGGGCAGACAACGGCAAGCCCATTTTGCAGCACGTAACCACGAGCTGTCACCACTGCGCCAACCCCGGTTGTCTCACTGGTTGTCCGGCAAACGCTTATGAAAAAGATCCCCGCACTGGCATCGTGCGCCATCTCGACGATCGGTGCATCGGTTGCCGGTATTGCACTTTCACCTGCCCTTACGGGGCGCCGCAGTACGTGCCGCGGCTAGGGATCGTGCGCAAGTGCGATATGTGCGCCGATCGGCTGAGCGTGGGGGAAGCTCCCGCCTGTGTGCAAGGGTGTCCCAATGGAGCCATTCGGATCACCCTGGTCACCACCACCGACATCCAACGACGCTCTGCCAACGGGGCATTCCTGCCGCAAATGCCCCATCCTCGAACGACGCTGCCAGCTTCTCTTTACCGCAAACGCGGGTGGCCAGCAGGGGTGCGCCTCGCCGACACGGACGTGCTGCGTCCGGAAGAAGCGCACTGGCCGCTTGCCTGGATGCTGGTACTCACGCAGCTCTCGGTGGGGACGTTGTTTCTTGGTCAGTTGGTGCAGTGGGCTGGCGCTGTGCCGGGCGTGTGGGAAGTGGGACATGCGGCGCTTTCCGCCACTGCAGCCGGCCTCGCTCTCGGCGCCAGCTTGCTGCACCTCGGTCGCCCACTGCTCGCATGGCGAGCTGTGCTGGGTTTGGGGCATTCTTGGCTGAGCCGCGAAGTGATAGCCTTCGGTATGTTCGCCGCCTGCGCCGCGGCCACCGCAGCAATAGACATGGGGGTGGTCCATCCGGTCGACCCCCGCATCGCAACCATGGTTCGATGGGCAGCCGTTGGCACCGGAGGATTTGGCCTCTTCGCCTCAGCGATGTTGTATCGCCGCACCGTGCGGCCGCTTTGGCGTGGAGCCGGACTGCGATTTTCCCTCACCGCGGTTTTGTTGGGCGCGGCGACGACCCTAGCGTACTTGAGCCTCGCTCCCTTGGATCAGAGGGCAAACCTGAGCCCCATGGTGCAGGCCTTGGCGTTGACCGTCTTCGCGGCCACTTTGGCGAAGCTCGCCGTGGAAATGCGCGTGTTTTGGTTTGCCAAACGAGGCCCCACCTCGGCCCTCGGCCGCAGCGCCCGCCTCATTGCCGACGTACTCTACCCGTGGACTGCCTTGCGCTTCTTCCTGGGGTGGCTGGGAGGGGTGGTCTTCCCACTGTTTCTGCTGGCTCTCCTGGGCTCCGGTTCGCAACCCGCGCCACACGCGGCCGTGGCTGCCGCGATCCTCTTGATCGCAGGCGAGTTGATCGAAAGAGGGTTGTTTTTCCGCGCCGCGGTACCAGCCGGCGCCGAGGAGGTGGGGTGATGAGCGGAATAGCGTCGTTCTTCAGACCCTTCTCCCGCCGCAGCCTTGCCGCGGAACTAAGGCGCGTCGACGCCGGGCACGGTATCGGACAAGTACCGGCGCGATTGAGTCCGGACACAATCGCGCCCCTTGTCTGTGGCTACTGCTCCACGGGCTGTGCGCTGCTCGCGCACATCCGGAATGGGCATGCAGTAAACTTGTCTCCCGCACCGCACTACCCCGTGAACCACGGAACTGCGTGTCCGAAAGGTTGGCAAGCACTGGCCGTGCTCGACTCTGCAGATCGGGCCACGGTGCCTTTGGTGCAGGACCGCCGCGGCCATCGCCGGCGCGTATCGTGGGGCGAGGCAATCGAGATTTTCGTCGGCCGGATGCGCCGCATCATCATGGAGCACGGACCGGATGCGGTAGCTTTTCTCGGCAGCGGCCAATTACCCACAGAAGAGCTCGCGTTTTTCGGGTCGCTCGCCAAATTCGGGATGGGTTTGCGGCACGGCGATGGCAACACCCGCCAGTGTATGGCCAGCGCGGTGGTGGCGTACAAAGAGTGCTTCGGCTTCGATGCTCCGCCTTACACCTACGCCGACCTCGAGGAGAGCGAAGTGATCGTCCTCATCGGGGCTAATCTCGCCATAGCCCACCCCATCTTGTGGCGGCGTGTACTCCGCAATCAGCACCTGCGTGCGCTCGTGGTCATCGATCCCCGCACCACGGAGACAGCCTTAGCGGCCACGCTCCACGTGGCCTTGCGCCCCAAGTCAGACCTGGTGTTGTTTTACGGCCTTGCCCATTTGCTGCTGCGGCAGGGATGGTACGACCGTGCTTTCATCGCCGCACACACGAGCGGCTTCGAAGCCTTTGCCGCACACGTGGCTGAGTATTCGCCAGAGGTCGTTACCGCGGCCACGGGCGTCGAGCTGCAAACCTTACTCGAGCTCGCTCGTTTGATTGGCACCAGCCGCCGTGTGTCGTTCTGGTGGACCATGGGAATTAACCAAAGTTACGAAGGCACGCGTGCAGCCCAAGCCATCATCGCCTTGGCCCTGCTCACGGGAAACATCGGTCGACCGGGAACGGGGCCGAACTCCATCACCGGCCAATGCAACGCCATGGGATCGCGGCTGTTCGCCAACACCACTTGCTTGCTCGGGGGGCGGGACTTCCGTAACCCCGCCCATCGGCTGGAGGTTGCCGAGATTCTGGGAATCGATCCGCAGCGCATTCCAGACACTCCTGGCCTGTCCTATGCTGAAATCGTCGAGGCCATTGTTGCAGGGCACATCCGTGCACTTTGGGTCGTGGGAACGAATCCGCTGCACTCCTGGATCAACCGCTCCGACCTCGAGGGGCTGTTCGATCGGCTGGAGTTCCTCGTCGTGCAAGACATGTATCACTCCACCGAAACCGCCCAGCGAGCCGACTTGCTGCTACCAGCCGCCGCTTGGGGCGAAAAATGGGGCAGCTTCATCAACTCGGAACGTCGCCTCGGCGTGATTCGTCCCGTGCGCCGTCCGCCCGGAGAAGCGCTTCCCGACTTCTCCATCTTTCAGCACATTGCCGAAGCCTGGGGTGCGGGCCCAATGTTCCGAAGCTGGCGCAACCCGCAAGATGCATTCACACGGTTGCGCGAGCTGTCGCGCGGGCAGCCGTGCGATTTCAGTGGCGTTCGCGACTATGAGGACATCGAGCGTGCCGGTGGGATTCAGTGGCCGTGGCCCGCCGACAAAGCCGGAAGCGAACCCGAGCCACATCGCCGGCTGTTTTCCGACGGGAAGTTTTTCCATCCGGACGGCAAAGCACGCTTCGTGTTCGAGGCCGCCCGAGAGATGCCCGAAGCTGCGGACGAAGCTTACCCTCTTCTTCTTCTCACCGGTCGCGGCACTGCGGCACAGTGGCACACCCAAACCCGCACGAGCAAGGCCCCGGTCTTGCGCCGTCTCTATCCAGCCGATGCCTACGTGGAAATCCATCCCGACGACGCACAGCGTTACGGAATCACCTCGGGCTGCGAAGTCTTTGTGGAATCGCGTCGCGGCAAAGCCCGGGTACGCGCCTCCGTGACCCCGACGGTCCGCCCAGGTCAGGTCTTCATGCCCATGCACTACGTGGAGACCAACCGCCTGACCCACGCCGCTTTCGACCCATACTCCCGGCAGCCCTCGTACAAGGCTTGCGCGGTTCGTGTTCGCCCCGCGCCAAGTTGGGAGGAAGAATGAGTTCGCCGCGGGCCTTGGTGGTGGTGGGCCATGGTATGGTCGGGCATCGCTTCTGCGAGGCCCTGTGGGAACGGGACCGCGGTCGCACTTGGCGCGTTGTCGTGTTCGGCGAAGAGCCACGAGCCGCTTACGATCGGGTAGGACTCACCCAATTCTTTGCCCATCGTGATGCGAGCCGACTGGGCTTAGCGACACCGGAACTCTACCAGCAGTGGGGCATGGATCTCTGCCTGGGCGAGCGGGTGACCCGGATCGACCGAGTCCGCCAGCGGGTGGAAACGGACAAGGGGCGAACGGTTCCCTGGGATGTGTTGGTTCTTGCCACCGGTTCGTTTCCTTTCGTGCCACCGGTTGCGGGAACGGAACTCACCGGCGTTTTTCTTTATCGCACAATCGACGACCTCGAGCGCATCCTCGCTTACGGCGAGCGCTGTCGCCGCGCCGTGGTCATCGGAGGCGGCCTGCTCGGCTTGGAGGCGGCCAAAGCCGTGTACGACCTCGGCCTCGAAACCCACGTGGTCGAAGCCGCGCCGCGGCTGATGCCGCGCCAGCTCGACGAAGCAGGCGCTCGCCTCCTCCAGGAGAAGATCGAAGCCTTGGGAGTGCACGTGCATCTCGGCAAGAGCACGCAGGCAATTATCGGCTCGAGCGAGGTGGCGGGCGTTCGGTTTCGCGACGGCAGCGAGATCGCCGCAGAGATGGTCTTGTTTTCCTGTGGCATTCGCCCCCGCGACGAGTTAGCGCGGGCGGCCGGCCTTGCCGTTGGGCCCCAAGGCGGCGTGATAGTGGACAACTCCCTGCGAACCTCCGATCCGCGCGTGTATGCCATCGGGGAGGTGGCTCTCCACGGAGGGAAAATCTACGGCTTGGTGGCTCCCGGCTACGAAATGGCCGAGGTCGTGGCCGCAAATCTTTGCGGCGAGGCGCGCGAGTTCGCCGGCGGCCCTTTGGCGACCAAACTCAAGCTGCTCGGAGTCGACGTCGCTAGCTTTGGCGAGATCGATCTCGAGGGCGGCACTGCGCGCAGTGTCGTTTACGAAGACCCGTTCGCCGGCATTTACCGCAAGCTCCTCTTCGATCGGCAAGGCAAACGCCTGCTCGGCGGCATCCTGGTGGGAGATACGAGCGACTACAACACTTTAGTTGCCCTCACCCGCTCCAACGTGGAGTTGCCTGCTTCACCTGGGGTATTGGTGCGCGGCCTCGCGGCTGCGCCATCCCCAAGTGCACCAGCAAGCATCGCCTCTTCCCTCGGCGAGGCCGCTACAGTGTGTTCGTGCCACAGCGTGACCAAAGGCCGCATCACCGCTGCGATTCGCGAACATCAGTTGAGGGAGCTGAGCGAGCTTAAACGTCACACCCGCGCTGGTACTGGCTGTGGGGGCTGCACCCCCATGCTGCAGCAGATTCTCGACGCCGAGCTTGCCGCCGCTGGGCAAACGACACGCAAACAATTGTGTGAACACTTCCCCTACTCGCGGCAAGAACTCCTCCACATTGTGAAGGTCAAAGGGTACCGTCGGTTCGAAGAGCTCTTGCGCAGTCAC
>BEIG01000060.1 GCA_002898795.1 bacterium HR30
CCGTCAACGTCGTCTTCCCATGGTCAATGTGCCCTATCGTCCCCACATTCACATGCGGCTTCTTCCGCTCAAATTTCTGCTTCGCCATCTCGCTCTCCTCAAAAAATTTCCATTAAGCTCGTTTTGAACGGCCAGCTCGATTCTCTCCCCTCGGGCAAGCCCAGGAGCGGAATCGAACCGCCGACCTCCTCCTTACCAAGGAGGTGCTCTAACCGACTGAGCTACCTGGGCAGCGACCAGTGTCCCTTACTGTTTCGTCCGCCAGCACCCTCCTGCACTGGGTTGCCGGAAAAAAAGCGGGAAACGGGATTCGAACCCGCGACCCTCAGCTTGGAAGGCTGATGCTCTACCAACTGAGCTACTCCCGCCTAAGGTTGCCATTTTTGCTTTCCTCATGAAGGTGAATCATCAAATTAGCATGGAGAGGGGAGGATTCGAACCTCCGAAGGCTAACGCCGGCAGATTTACAGTCTGCTCCCTTTGGCCACTCGGGTACCTCTCCCCAAACAAAAAGCCGATGGCCAGACTCGAACTGGCAACCTACTGATTACAAGTCAGTTGCTCTTCCAGTTGAGCTACATCGGCCTCCTTTCCACGCCTCTGCCCAGGGGGACCTGTGACGCCCACCATTGACCTGGGTGAAACGCGAAACAACCCGTGTATAGGACGGGCCTCATGGTGTCAAGGTCAGAGCGTGGTCCTTGGCCCACCAAAAGCAAGCAATTCCTAATGCCACGGCCACATTCAGAGATTCCACGCGCCGGTCGATTGGGATGACTCGGGATTCGTCTGACCGCTCTCTCACCAGACGGGACAAACCTTGTTCCCCTCCTGCTACCAAGGCGAGGCGTGGTGGAAGCGACCCAGTGAACAAGGACTTCGCCGCGTGGGTGTCAAGAGCGATTGTCCAGTAGCCAGCCGCTTGAATCTCCTCCAGGGCCCGAGCCAGGTTGACCACCCGGCAGATGTTCAAGTGCGCGCAAGCCCCGGCAGCCGCAACCTCAACAACGGGGGTCACGGGTGCAGCCCGGTCTTTCGGGATGATAAGACCCCGCCCACCTGCGGCCAAAACGTTGCGTGCGACGGCCCCGAGGTTCCGCGGGTCCAACACGTGGTCCAGGACCACCAGCAACCCAGGCCCAGTTGGTTCCACCACGGAAGCGAGGTCTTTATAAGGAAAAGGGGCAAGTTTCGCTCGACAACCCGACTGAAGGAATTCCGTATCTGACGACCGCTGTTTACCTTCCACGAACCGAACCCGCACACCTTTCGCGTGGGCCTGATCCAGGAGTGCTGCGTGTTTCTGCCTTTTACTGGAGAGTATCTCCAACTCGAGAATTCGGCTTGAATCGCTCTCGAGCCACGCATTTAAAGCATGACCTGGGTAGAGCCACTGGGGAGTACCGACACAACGGTTTTCTTGAGGCGACGCCATGGCTAAAGGTGTCTTTCGGTGGCGCTTTTTCAACGATATTTGCTGCGTCAGTTGCTCTTTCCAACGGTCGCCAGCATTTCCGTCTTGGCGGCTCTGTTACTGGTTGCGCGGCTCGTAAAGATCACGAGTCTATTGATCAATCGCGGCCTTTCCCTCGGCGAGGTCATGCACCTGCTGCTGCTGCTTACGCCATCATTTCTGGAATTTTCTCTACCGATGGGCATCCTAATTGGTACATTTTTAACTTTAGGGCGCCTTGCGGCGGACGGAGAACTCATCGGCGCCCAGGCGTGCGGCGTCCGCCCCCTTGAGCTGATCGCACCACTGCTGGTCGTCGGCGGGGTGGCTGCACTGTGCACCGGAGTCATTTCTTTGCACTTGCGGCCCGCAAGTCGAGCGGCCACTGTTCGCTATCTTGAATCTCTCTCACTTAAGCGAGCGAGTGCCGTCTTACAAGAACAAGTGTTTTTCGATCAACTGCCTGGCATTGTCGTGTACGCGGAACGCATCCAGGAGAGAGGGCGGGTCCTCAAAGGTGTTTTTCTGGCCGATCAGCGCACGCCCGGCAAGCGGATGACCATCATATCGAAATACGGGTATTTGGTTTCGCCCGACGGTCGCGACGAGGAAACCATCCTGCGCCTCGAAGATGGTATTCTCTTCTCTTGGAATGGACGTGCCGACACGTACGAGGTAAGCAGGTTTGAAACTTTTGATTGGAACCTGTCGGAATCGGTGGACCGATCATCTCGCAACCTCGAGCTCCCCGTCGACCCTAAGGCAACGAATACGGGAGAACTTCTGGGTCTGATTCTGCGTCAGGACTCGCCCGTTCTCAGCAACGTGTTCGCTGCCGAGTTGAGCAGCCGTGTTGCGCTACCCTTCAGTTGCATTGTGTTTGCCTTTCTAGGCTGGGCGCTTTCGATGCGATGGCAAGTTTCGTCCACGGCTGGGATTGGAATCTCTAGCCTCTGTTTCCTCGTTTACTATCTGCTCGATGGCTTAGCTGACTCTATGGCACAACAATTGGGCAACTGGTGGTTCGCGGCTGCCGGTGCCTGGTTACCGAACGGTGCTCTCGGGCTCGCGTGTATCGCAGCGTGGCCAGACCAGAGGTGGAAACTACAAGCTGAGGGGGCAAATGCTGTGCAGCTGAGGGGAACAAGTCCAAATCTTGAAATCCATGAGCAACGAACGGCCACGAAAGACACGGGGCCGACGTCGAACTGACTCTTCGACTCTCATAGAGATTTGCTCTGACAGCAAGGCTAGGAACGACGTGTTTCACAGACGCAGCGAAACCCTGTCCCATCGCATTGTGGTTAGTCGTACCCTGACCAAGTTGATGCTCATTGATTTCGCGGCTGCGGTGCTCGTAACGCAGGTCGGCGTGGCGGCACTCTATGTGGTTGTCGATCTCTTCGAACGCCTCGACATCATCGTGCGCAACGAGGTTAACCCGGGGATTGTGGGGCTTTACTTTTTCTACAAGCTCCCATTCATTGTTTACCAAACCGTTCCGGCCGCTACGGCGGTGGCACTCGTGACCACACTGATCCAACGTCACCGCCATCGGGAAATCCTAGCGCTCAGTGCCGCAGGAGTGACGACGCAACAAGTCGCAGTACCTTTTATTCTCGCTGCGATGCTGCTTTCTCTGGCCTCCTTCGTTTGGTCGGAGATGATCGTGCCGCCCAGCGTGCGAACTGCGCAGGAACTGAATCTTCGGGACATCAAGAAGCGCGACCGCCGCAACATTTTGGCCGACCGGGAGATATGGTTTCGCGGCCCAACTGCCATTTACCATGTGTCTTACATAGACCGTGCGGCCCAGACGCTGCTCGGGGTCACCAGCTATGAACTCGGCGAGGATTTTTCGTTGGCAACAATCCGCTATTTCCCCGAGATCCGCTGGACACCCAACGGATGGGCTATCCCCGGAGGCCAAAGCCGGATCCTCCTTGCTCCGGAGGAGACAATGGCCTCCCCAAGTGATGAGCTGAATTTGCAGCTTCCTAATCGCTTCGAAGAGCTAGCGGAGGTTCAGCGGGAACCGGAAGAGTTATCCCTTGCTGACCTGCGTCGACAAGAACATCTATTGAAAAGCCTCGGGCTCCCAGCCACTCGGCTGTCCGTGGAACTGTACTTAAAAACCGCCCTTCCCTTCGCCCCGCTTGCGCTTGTGCTTGGGCTCATCGGTTTCAACGTTAGCCTCAAACGCTCGCGCCAGCTTGCCTGGAGTGTGGTAGGGAGCGCCGCAATCGGCTTTGGTTATTGGGTGCTCCTCGGGATCTCCTCGTCCCTCGGTTACGCAGGATCGCTACCGCCGGTGGTCGCGGCCTGGCTTGCCAACTGCACCTATATGGCCGCGGGCGCCGCCTTCTTAGTCAAAACGGAGCTCCCTCCAAAATCGCTTTAACGCTTGGAGTACTGAGGACGTTTGCGTGCTTTGTGTCGCCCGTACTTTTTTCGCTCTACTTCGCGCGGGTCCCGCGTAATAAAACCAGCCTTTTTGAGTACCGGTCGAAGCTCACCATTCCAGGTGAGCAACGCGCGAGTAATGCCATGCCGTACAGCTTCGGCTTGTGCGGCTAAGCCCCCGCCCCGAACATTCGCCACCACGTCGAACTGACCCATCGTCTGTGTAAGCTCGAATGGCTGCAAAATGATCATCCGCGAGGTTGGGCGGGGAAAATACTGGTCCCACGGACGCCCGTTGATGACTACGTTTCCTCGGCCTTCTACTAAAAGCACCCGGGCAACCGCGGTCTTGCGTCGACCCGTGGCTGCAAATCGTCCCAATTCCGTCATGCTTTGGCGCTCCTCCCAACAGGTACCGAACACAGAACCGGCTTTTGCGCTTCGTGAGGATGCGTGGGGCCTGGGTAGATCTTCACCTTGGTTGCCAACTGATGCCCGAGCCGATTCTTTGGCAACATTCCCTCGATGGCTTGCCTGAGCATGTCCTCGGGTTTCAAACGTTTTTGCTCAAGGGCGGTTCTAACCCGAACGCCACCAGGATAGCCTGTATGTCGGACGTATTGCTTTTTCCGCCACTTCTCACCAGTGAGTTGAACTTCGGCCGCATTAATGACCACGACGAAATCACCCATATCCTCCCACGGCTGGTAAATCGGTTTGTGCTTCCCACGGAGGATTTGGGCAACGAAGCTCGCCACGCGACCGAGGACCTGCCCCTTCGCGTCGATCAAGATCCATCGTCGCTGTTCCAAGGCTGTGTCTCTACCCAGCACCACGGTCTTACGCATAAAAGCACACCTTTAAGCTAGTCGCTTTTTCGCCACGCCCCAATCAGGCGAAAAAAATTGAGAAACGGGGTGGACGGGACTTGAACCCGCGACCTCCGACGTGACAGGCCGGCGTTCTAACCGTGCTGAACTACCACCCCAAAATTTCATCGACTCTCCAACCGGACAACCTGGGCGGTATCCGATTTGAACGGATGACCCCCGGCTTGTAAGGCCGATGCTCTCCCGCTGAGCTAACCGCCCGCATTCTTAGAAAAACTTCATCGCTGCTCCGTTTGCGTGTACCCGGCAATGTAAGAGCAACCCAAGCTAGCTACGGGTTCACGTTAAGCGAGTCACGAAGCTGTTTGCCGGCTTTGAACTTCGCCGACCGAGAAGCAGCGATTTCGATCGTTTCGCCCGTCTTGGGATTGCGGCCTGTCCGCGCCTTGCGGCTTGCGACCGCAAAGGTTCCAAACCCGGATATGTTGACCTTTTCGCCCTGCCGCAGAGCGGCAACGATGTCATCGAACACAACGTTAACAACTTTCTCAGCCAGCGCGCGCGGCAAGTCGACCTTGCTCGCCACTGATTCGATCAGCTCCGCTTTAGTCATGAACACTCCCCTACGTAAGCAAGTGCTTCTGCTTAGTCAGCCACTGGGGAGCTGTCAAGAAAGGAGGCCTGCCGTTAAAACCGCATCTGCGGTTGGGGAACTCATGCTTGAGGTGGTAACTTCTCGAGGCCAATCTCCTTTGAGGAAGGACTCCGGTTCTTCAAGGACTAGTGCTTGCCTCAGCACTTCGTCCATGTGCTGAACCAAACGCAACTCCACCGAACGGAGAACCGGGGCCGGAATGTCCCGTATATCCTTTTCGTTCTCGCTCGGAATCAACACCACCTTGATTCCCGCGCGATGCGCAGCAAGCACCTTTTCCTTGAGCCCACCAATCGGTAACACTCGACCTCGGAGAGTAACCTCTCCGGTCATGGCGACATCGTTCCTAACGGGGATTTTCGTCAGCGCCGACACCATCGCCGTGGCCATCGTGATACCCGCAGATGGGCCGTCCTTTGGAGTAGCCCCTTCAGGGACATGAATGTGGACATCCACATTCTGATAAAAATCGCTCGCCAACCCCAGTTCCACCGCTCTAGAACGTACGTAGCTCATTGCTGCCTGAGCGGACTCCTGCATGACGTCCCCGAGTCGCCCGGTGATGATGAGCTTGCCCTTTCCGGGCATTACAGTTACCTCGATCGCCAGGAGTTCTCCCCCAAACTCTGTCCAGGCGAGACCAGTAGCCACGCCAACCCGATGCTGTTCTTCTGCCTTGCTAACGCGGTACTTGGGCGGTCCTAAGAAGCGGTGGAGGTTCTTGGCGGTCACCACCACTTTTGCATCCCGCTTGGAGCGAAGCACCTCTACCGCTGCTTTGCGGCAAATCGTAGCAATCTCCCGCTCGAGGCCACGTACGCCGGCCTCCTTGGTGTAATGGTGAATAATCGCCAAAAGAGCGTTATCCGAGATCTCTAGGTTCTCGGGGCGCAAACCATTTGCTTCCCTTTGCTTCGGTACAAGATACTTTCGGGCGATGTTGAGCTTCTCGATGTCCGTGTACCCTGGAATGCGGATCACCTCCATCCGATCTTGCAGCGGACGGGGAATCCGTTCCAAGGTGTTGGCCGTGGTGATGAACATGACCCGCGATAGATCGTAATCCACGTCTAAGTAATGGTCATTGAACGCTGCGTTTTGCTCTGGATCGAGCACCTCCAGTAACGCCGACGAAGGGTCGCCCCGAAAATCCGTTGACATCTTGTCGACCTCGTCGAGCAGAAAGACGGGGTTGCACGAACCAGCTTTCTTCATGCTCTGGATGATCTTCCCTGGCAGAGCACCGATGTACGTACGTCGATGGCCACGGATCTCGGCTTCGTCGCGCACCCCACCAAGGGAGACACGCACAAACTTCCGCCCCGTTGCTCGAGCGATCGATTTGCCCAACGACGTCTTTCCTACACCCGGCGGTCCCACTAAGCACAAGATCGGTCCCTTGTTCGTCTGGCCGACCAGAGCCTGAACAGCGAGGTACTCTAGGATCCGTTCTTTTACCTTCTCCAAACCGTAGTGATCTTCCTCGAGAACCCTCTCCGCTTCCGCAATGTCCAACTTGTCCTCCGTGTACTCATTCCACGGCAAGGACAGAATCCAGTCGATGTAGTTCCGCACCACAGTGGCTTCCGCCGACATGGGCGACATCATCTTCAATTTCTTCAGCTCGCGCTCGACCTTGTCGCGTGCCTCGGGGGATAGCTTCTTTTGCTTGATCTTTTCCTCCAACTCCTGGATCTCGGTTCGAAACTCGTCTTTCTCCCCGAGCTCCTTCTGGATCGCACGCATCTGTTCATTGAGGTAATATTCCTTCTGGCTCTTCTCCATCTGCTTCTTCACACGCGTGCGAATCCGCTTCTCCACCTCCAAAATTTCGATTTCCGAACGAAGCAGGCCGAGCACCTTCTCCAATCGCTCGGCTGGATCCACCATTTCGAGCAAACCCTGCTTATCTTCTAACTTTACCCCAAGGTGTGCGACGATCGTATCCGCCAAACGCGACGGGTCCTCGATCGAGGAAACCGAAGTAAACATTTCCGGGGGAATCTTCTTGTTGTACTTGAGGTAGACCTCAAAGGTCGAAATCACCGACCGAAGCAAGGCCTCAATTTCCGTGGTCTTCTCCCACTTTTCCTCAATTTCCTCGATTTCAACCAGCAAGTACTCCGGCTCCGGAAGAAAACGCTGAATGCGCGCCCGGCGTTTCCCCTCGATGAGGACTTTCACGGTACCATCGGGCAGCCGTAGCATCTGTACGATTGCCCCGATGGTCCCCACTTGATAAATGTCGCTCTCCGATGGGTCATTGGTCTTTGCGTCTCGCTGAGCGGCAAGGAGGATCAGCTTGGGGCCGTTCATGGCCTCCTCGAGGGCGCGAATCGACTTCTGCCGGCCCACGAACAGGGGCACCACCATGTGGGGAAAAACAATGATGTCTCGTAGCGGCAGTAATGGGACCCTTGTCATCGACGGGCCGTCCTTTTTCTCATTGCGGAAAAGCATGCCTAGTCTGACCTACACCTAAGCGGTCTCAGCCGCCTTTTGATACAGAACGATTGGGGGTTCGCCCTTCGTGATCACTTCTTCAGAGATCAGTACCTCTTTAATAGCGGGTTGAGATGGGATTTCGTACATGATGTCTAACATTGTGTTCTCCAGGATAGCCCGAAGTCCGCGAGCACCTGACTTCCGCTTTAGCGCCTCACGCGCAATGGCAACGAGAGCGCCGTCCGTAAACTTCAAGTGTACGCCCTCCATTTCAAACAACTTCTGGTACTGACGAACGAGGGCATTCTTTGGCTCTTTCAGGATCCGCACAAGGTCCTGCTCTCCGAGTTCGTCCAAGGTTGCGATCACCGGCAGGCGTCCGACAAATTCCGGGATCAGACCGAACTTCAGCAAGTCCTCCGTTTGGACTTCGTGAAGAAGTTCGCTGACGCTTTTCTCGTCCCGTCGGCGTACATCCGCACCGAAACCCAGTCCCTTCATTCCAATCCGACGCCGGATGATCTCCTCGAGGCCAACAAAGGCTCCGCCGCAAATGAACAAGATGTTTGTCGTGTCAACCTGCAGGAACTCCTGCTGCGGATGCTTCCGGCCTCCTTTGGGCGGAACGCTTGCCGTTGTCCCTTCGATAATCTTGAGCAGTGCCTGTTGGACACCTTCTCCCGACACATCCCTCGTAATCGAAGGGTTGTCTCCTTTTCGGGAAATCTTGTCGATCTCATCTATGTAGACGATGCCACGCTGGGCCTTCTCCACATCGTAATCCGCGTTTTGGAGCAAACTAAGGATGATATTCTCCACGTCCTCGCCAACGTACCCGGCTTCGGTCAGACTCGTTGCGTCGGCTATCGTGAACGGAACCTGGAGAAAGCGCGCTAAAGTTTGGGCCAGCAGCGTCTTCCCTGAACCTGTCGGGCCGATGAGGAGGATATTGGACTTTTGCAGTTCCACATCGCCCGTTACGAATTGGCTATCGATGCGTTTGTAGTGATTGTGTACCGCGACGGCTAGAACCTTTTTGGCTCGCTCCTGACCAATGACGTACTGATCAAGCACGCGTTTGATATCGGCAGGCTTAGGAACAGAGGACGAAGAAACCAAGCCTTCTTCGTGATCGCACTCCTCGGCGATAATATCGTTGCACAGGTCAATGCACTCGTCGCAGATGTAGACCGTCGGACCGGCAATGAGCTTGCGGACCTCGTCCTGACTCTTGCCGCAAAAGGAGCAAACCAAATTTCCACTCCGGTCATCGTGCTTCGCCATAATAACCTCACAACCGCTTGTTCGGCCTGCTTACCATCACCTCATCGACTATACCATATTCCACAGCCTGCTGACTCGTTAGAAACAAATCGCGGTCCGTATCCCTCTCGATCCGCTTCAGTGTCTGCCCCGTGTGCTTCACCAAAATATGGTTCAATTGCTCCCGAATCCGCAAGATCTCTCGCGCTTGAATGTCGATGTCTGCCGCCGCACCACGGATCCCGCCTAAAGGTTGATGAATCATGATGCGGGCGTGCGGCAAGGCAAAGCGCTTCCCCTTCGTTCCCGCCGCTAGAAGCCACGCCGCCATGCTTGCGGCCTGCCCGAGACACAGGGTGGAGACGTCGGGCCGAATGTACTGCATTGTATCGTAAATCGCCAATCCCGCGGTCACCGAACCACCCGGCGAGTTGATATAAAACTGAATATCTCGCTCTGGATCTTCGGATTCCAGGAAGAGCAGTTGTGCCGTGATTAGATTCGCCACCTCGTCGGTGATTGGGCAGCCAAGGAAAACGATACGTTCCTTGAGGAGACGCGAATAGATATCGTACGCGCGTTCTCCGCGCCCCGTTTGTTCCACGACAATTGGAACTAAGTTCATAACTTCTGCGTACACTGAAAGCACGATCGATGCTAGCCGTTTCGCGATGGCTCAGCAATCTGGGCGTCTTCGGACACGTCTCGAACGTTCGCACTCCGTTGCACGAGCTCCAACGCTCGTTGCAAGACAAGTTCTCGTCTGAGACGCTCTCGCGCCTCGCCCTCCGCGTAGCGCGCCCGAATGCGAGCCGCCTCTTCGCCAACTTCCTGAACGGAACGGTCGAGAAACTCGTCCACCTCGGCATCGCTCACGGTAATTGCCTGTTGCTGGGCCAAGGTTGCTAACAGGATCTCGGAAGCCGTCCGAACGTACGCTTCGTCTTCTAGGCGTTCCGCCAGAGCAGGGTTACGCCTAACGAATTCCTCCGCGCGTGCCTCTGCCAACCCTAAACTCATGACATAACTCCGTGCCAACTGATCTCGTTCGAGCCTCAGCAAGCTCGGCGGGACAACCAACCCTGGATTGGCGTCAACCAGGGCCTTGCGCAAACGGCTGCGGACCAAGGCAGCCCTCTGCCGCTCAGCTCGAACCTCAAGCTCCTGTCGAATCTGCGCTCTGAGGTCTTCCACCGTTTCGGCCGTCGAACTTACGGTGCGAGCAAAGTCCTGGTCCAGCGGGGGAACTTCGCGCGCAAACACCTTATCGATTCGTGCCCGCCACACTTTAGGAGAAGAATCCGTCCCGGGTGAGGCCGACTCCTGGGGCAGTTCGATTTCCACCCTCTCTCCCACTCTCTTGCCAATCAATGGAGCAAAGGGAGACTCTGCCACCGATTCTTTCAACCAAACAAGCTCACGTCGATTTCGTTCCCTCGCACCGGGGCCCGCGCCTTGCTCCATACTCAGTTCGACGACATCACCAACCTGAACGGTGTCACGGTCCAAAATCGGCACCAGCTTGGTATGCCGCTCTTGCAATTCCAACAATACTGCTTCCACTCGATCTTCCGTCACCACCGCACGGGGGACTTCCACCTCCAAACCCTCGAACTGAACCCGCTCAATTTCAGGCCAAACCTCCACGATGGCTGAGTACGACAGAGGCTCTCCCAGGTTCAGCGACACCTGCTCCAGGTGAAAATCTCCGGTCAGCCGTAGGTCGCAACCTTGCAATGCCTTCTCAAAAGACTCCGACACTAATTCCTTTTCCACTTCGGCACGAACCACTGGCCAAAACTGTTTCTCCAAGATGGGCTTCGGAACCCGTCCGGGCCTGAAGCCAGGTACACGAGCGCTGCGAGCAATTCGCGCAAAAGCCTGTTGCACCGCGGCATCCACTGCCGAGGCAGGGACGATGACCCGAATGCGGACGTGCACCGGGTCAACACGCTCGATCGAACAATCTACTTGTTGGTCCAAGCTCTCCACTTTTGTCATATTGCGGCGATGGATTTTTTTCTTCAAACCCAAAGCAGCGAGACCTTACCGTTTCAACCGGATCGATAAAGAACGCCTACACAAACGTCGGCTCGATCCTGCCGCTTCGCGATATCGGCTCACGCAAGGAAGAACTGTGGTCCAGGGCGAGCTTCTGACCTGGAGAGTATGGGAGACGACCCCGTTAGACTGTGCCCAACCCCGACGTGCGAGAGGGGGGACTCGAACCCCCACGGGGTCTAGCCCACTAGATCCTAAGTCTAGCGCGTCTGCCAGTTCCGCCACTCTCGCACCGACCGATCCGGTCACGCGCCCTTTCCGCACTCAAGCACTAGACCGAGCCGCACACCCACGCTTGTGGGGCTCACAAATTGGTGCATCCCGTAGCAAATGCTTTCACAATTCTGCAAGCGATTCCATCTTGAAACCTGGGACGTTCCCTCGGCTGGCGATTAACTCTCCGTCATAGCTCGAAGGTCTTCCTGGAGTGGAAACGTGTTTCGCGCGCCCCTCGCGAACAACATCCGTCACCGCGTGCACGCTCCCGCCGTGCACAACGTGCACAGGAGCCCACAATGACGTGCCAACACACCAGCGTATCGAGGGCCGCCCCAGGTCACTGGGAATCGAGATGGGTCCCCCGAAGATCACTACCAATTTGCGCGGCCAGCCGGCTCAAGCTAACGGTGGGATCGTCGGCACGTGGAAAGTGGAGAGGTGCGTGAGCCCGGTTGAAACGGCACGACTCGAAATCGTGTGACCCGAAAGGGTCCGGGGGTTCGAATCCCCCCCTCTCCGCTAACCAATTCCACTAGCGGCGCTCTGCCGCAAACTGGTTCTGCGTCGCCGCCTGCGTCGTAGTCGTACCCTCGTCACACTCCGCACGTTGTTTCTCACTCGGGGGATAAGATCCCGAGGCGAAAGGCCTTGAGTACGCAGCATCGAGAGCTTGCGCCGGAGCGCTTCTGGGTCGAGGCCGAACACGTCGCAGAGCACCAAAAACGAAAACGGCGACTGACGACTGGGCGAGAAGACCCAGTACTCCGCTTCTGCGGCCAGAAGCCTCGACCGGCTGAGAAAAGACCTAAGCCCATCCTCGAACACGGCGAGCATCAAGGCCCGAATCCCCGCTGTGTTAGCCGAGCCTACGCACGTGTCGGTTCCCTCGTTATGCTTAAGGCGCAACGCCGAGCCCGGGCCTGGAACTTCGTATGCACTAGGAATGAGCGTTATCACTTTCCTTCCCTCCCTCTTACCCGCAGCGCGCGGGGGCGAGAGGGCCTAAGGAAAGATCGTGCCAAGCCCAAACACTTCCGGCGAGGCGGGGAAGCTTACCCAGGGTGTAGAGAAAGGGTCTTGCAGAAAAGCGGTAGTGTCGCCCAGGCGCAAGACGCCGCACTCCGGTAAGGACCTAAACGCTCACCCGGGGAGAACGTTATCGCAAGGACGGCACCTGGGTTTAGTCTCCCACTCGGCACACACACGATCCACAGCCAGCTCCCCGGGCGCGAGCAGGTCGTGGAAGCCACCGTTCAACGTCAGACATCGGCACTTCTCGAAGCAGAAACGGCGGAGTCAAAGCACCACACTGGATACAGCGCCGGGTCGGCTTTCCGTCAACCAAATCCAGGTACGTTAAGCAATCCACTCCGCACTCCACACAGTGCCCTACAAAGAACGCGTCCAACGTGGTGTTTTGTTGCTCGATCTTCATGCGTTCGTGCCAATCTTCGTTCTACCCACCCTTCTACCGGAACGGCGCAGCAGAGCAAGACCATGTGGGCACCGAATTTCCACGATCCTGGCAGCGCGTATCCATTCTGCCCGCCATCGCACTAGAACCGCCCGTAAATGACCGTTATAGGCGGTGGCGATGCAACGGTGTTTCCGACGCATCTCCTGGATCCTTCTCCTTTTCAGCACATGGGTACTCGTTGTGGGATCTGTTCCGGAGGCGGTGCACGCTTTTACAGAGGAGACAGAGGCCGGCCACGAGCTCGATGAAGGTTTGCCGCCACCTAGGAAAAAAGCCCGAGGTTGGCCTTCGCAGCGGGCCACTCTTGGCTATGATTACAAAAAGAGCCATCGGTTCTGGCGTAATTACAAAGCTCCGCGCCCACAGCCCGAGTCACGTAAGCGACCGAAAGAATACATCGACGTGGAATAAACCGTAGGCGAGAGTTTCCATCCCTGATGGGCCAGATTCATCCGAACCCCGAGCCACGAAAAGCCTAGCGCTGACCTTCAGCAACCAATTCTGCTACCCAAGCGCTTAATCCCTCGAGGAATTGCTTTCGCAATTGTCGCTGCCGCGGCGTCCACTTCGACAAGAGTTCGTCCTTCGCCTTCTCTGGATCCCCGCGAACGACAATCACCTCCTCCGGGGACACACTCAGCAGCATGGAGGAGGTTCCATCCCACTCATCGTTCACGGGAAAGCCAAACTCGCGTAGAACCGTTGGCCACGTTGCGTCGATGTCGATCCATTTGCCGTCTACGGCAATCTGGACGTAGTCGTGGAGATCCATGATCTCGTTTTTTTCCAGCATGAGTTGCAAATGGTCTGGAAACCCGATCGGCGATTCGTTGAACCGATGAACGCACAGCATGTTTCGAACGCTGAGTCCAAGCAACCTAAAGAGTTCCCCAAGTAAGTAGTGCTTTCCGGCGCCGGACCCTCTCCCCTCCTGGAGGACAACCAAGGGATCTTTCGAGGAAGGATACACGTACCCCATCTCGCGCACCCGTTCGAACACTTTCACTCGCGCCTGCACCGGGCTCAGGCCCGATGTCCACTCCTCGAGCGCCGTTCGAAGAATCTGCTCCTTGTTCATCTTCGCGCAAAAACCTCACCAAGTTTGCGGAGCCCCCGCTCCCGAACCCTACCGTGGGGATGGAGGCCTTCGCGCAATGCCACGGTGCGTAGCCAACTAGAACTCCACCGCATAACGAAGTGCATCTGCCGGAGTGTTCACGTTGCGGAAGGCTTCCTCGACACCGGGGACGGTCCGTAACTCTTCCTCTCGAACATACCGCACTCGAGCAAACGCGAGCAGGTCCCGCAGTCCACCTTTCCCACCCTGCAACAGTTGCTCTGCAACCGGCGCAAGACTTCGGGCGTAAAATGCATGCAACGGTTCCACGTCACCATCCCAGAAAGGGACAACCGCTTCATAGCCGCAAATCAACGACCGTAAGTGAGCAATTGGCTCCGGCCGAATAAAGGGCATGTCGCACGCTACGACGAAGCAGTAGGGGTACCGTGCCTGCAACAACCCCGCATGGAATCCTGCCAACGGGCCCAGCCCGACGAACCGATCTCTGGTAATTTTGACCCCATCCAAGCCCCGGTATTTGTCCGGCGAGTTGGTCACTACAATGACCTCTTCAAATAAGGTCTGCAAGACCTGCACGGTACGCTCGATCACCGGCTGCCCCCCGACCCGCATGAATGCTTTGTCCATACCGCCCATCCGGCTGCTACGCCCCCCTGCCAAAATAACCGCGCTAGAACGCATCGTACCCCAGCAGCCTCTAGTAATCGGCGAGAACGACAGACCGACGATACGGTCTTCTGCGGCAGCAGTCAAGTGAGCCCCCGGTAGCGATCCACCTGCCACGCTTCCGAGCTTGACTCCAATCTCGTCTGAGTGGAGTAGCCTAGCCGTCCCCCTTGGGTGAGCTTTGGGGATGCGCTCTAACCCTATGCGGAGTATCGCTTTAGCTACGCGTCGACTTCATGGCACGCAGCGGACTAGCACCGACAAAACATCGACGGGTTTCCCCTGGCAGGTTTGCCGGAATGGAATTTGCCACTGCACAGACCGCGTGTCGTACCGGCAGCGAGGCTTCTCCCTAGTCGAGTTCGTCGTTTACCTTTCTTTGTTCGGCGTGTTGCTGGCGGCCGCGCTCCCCCACGTCGACTTGCTGCCGTCACGCACACACAGCACGGTCACCACGAGCGTCGCCGATAACGCCCCGGTACCGCAGGTAAAAACCATCGCAGTCAGCGTGTCCTGAACTGATCCTCGCGGAGCACAGCAAGTCGACGTCTCAGCCGCTTACGCAAAGGTACGACGTTGATGAACCAGAAGGGAACTTCCCTTTTAGAACTCTTGGTCGCCGTTGCGGTAACCATTCTAGCCGTCTCAGTAAGCTCGGGGTTCCTTTCAGCCACACGACGGACCGTAACCCAGCAAGAGCTACTCACCGAAGCATCCCTCAACCTGCGCGCTGTTCTCGATGCGCTGATCCGCGACGTTCGCCTCGCCGGCGCCTGCCTCCCAGTAACGGGAGATTTCATCGCGCTCAATGGCAGCAATTCAGGGGACCAAGACGAGATCTGGGTCCGCACTGGGGTCGTTCGTAACGATATGTCCTGCATCCGCACGGCGACCGCGTCTGCACTCGCACCCAGTGCTACGTCCATCCAAGTCGAGTCTGCCGAAGGGTTCACCGTCGGCACGCGCGCGTACATCCGCGGCCCGGCTGGAAGCGGCGAGTATTTCACGATCACTGGAGTCGACCTAACCAACAACCGCCTAACCAAAGCTACAACGTTCGCAGTCGATTATCCCGTCGGAAGCGGCATCTACGCGATCGACGAGCGACATTATTACCTCCAGGACTGGACAACACCTTGGGGCATTACGCCAGAGTTGATGCTGCAGGTTGGCGACCAGACACCCCAGTCATTTGCCGTCGGCGTAGAAAAGCTCAACTTCCGCTACCAACTGCGACGGAATTGCCCCCCATGTGACGTCACTGACCTTCCTTCTACTGAGGACGAATGGCGACTGGTGGAGCAAGTGATCGTCGAGGCTCGTGTGCGCTCTGACCGACAAGATCCCAGTGGTCAGTTCCTTAGAAGGCGGGCCACCGTGAATATTAAGCCGCGTAACCTGTTGCCGCCCTGACCGGGAGGTGGAATATGCAGCGCCAAGAACGGGGTATCGCCCTTATTGGTGTCCTCATTGCCTTGTTTTTCTTGACGGGGCTCGTCGCAGCTTTTGGAACTAAGGTCCTTTTGGACACGCAGCTCCAGGGGACTTTTGCACAAAGCATTACCGGCTTTCACGCCGCTGAATCCGCCTTGAACCGAGGGATGGGTGAATTCAAACAAAAGTTCCTCGATTACCAAGTGCCTACTGGATCGGACTTCTCTGCCCGTTCGATGACATGGGCAAACCGCAACGTCGTGTACCAACTGTTCGAGAAACCCGGAAATCCGAGAAGTATCACGATCCCTTCGGGACAACTCTTTGCCGGTCTGAATTCCCTCGAATACGGCTACACAGTTCGGGCGAAGGCTACCAATCAAGCCAATAGTGACGAGGAGGCTTCGGTCGGGGCAGAATTCCTGGTCGGGAACACACCGCTATTCCAGTTCGTGGCATTCTACGAGCGCGACCTGGAGATTCTCCCCGGGCCACCGATGACGTTAAAAGGACGAGTTCACACCATCGGCAACCTCTACCTTGGAGCAGGCAATACCCTGGCCATCGCCGACGATCCTGCGAATGGAATTACAACGGTCCAGGTGTCCGCCAAGGGCAAAATCTTTCGCGGGAGAAAAGATCAACCCATCTGCCAGGGGACTGTAATCATCGACAAGCTCGAAGATACCGCCGCCCCGTACGGCGATCTGGACCCGTTAACCCTGCCCTGTGCTGGCGGGAGCACCACTGAGGTTGCCAGCGGAACGCTTGCTCAGTGGAAGGGTAGTCTCGTCGCTGGGATGGAGAGTGTTTCCATACCGCAGCCTGGAATAATCAGTCGCCCACCGCAGGGTGTCGGCCTGTATTGGTCTAGGGCGGACTTGCGAATCGCTCTGGTACTGAACTCGCCCGGCCAGCTCCCAGGCGGGCCGCTGCTCCCCGCCCGAATTGAGGTGCAAGACGCCAACGGCAATCAAGACGTCACCAAGACCGCTTTGCTTTGGACCTTTATGTCAGACCCCATCACCGGCGGTGTTTACGCCAATGGAGCACCTTCCTCGTTAACCGGGGCACTCAGCGGGACTCGACCGATCTTTTACACCGAGGTTCCGGTTACCGGCCATCAACTGACGGGTGGGGTGGCCTGTACCTGCAGCAATACAACCCCGAACTGCAACAACACGAACCCCTCGTGTTACCCTCAACTGAACCCTAGCGGCTCCGGATACTCGACCACACGCTACATTGGCTGCCCGGCTGGAACCGGCGCATGCAACAACGGTGGTCAGGCGCTGAGCGCCAACCCCTTCAACCGCCTTACGGTAGCAATAACTTCGTGGGCGCTGGAGGTAAGCCTGGTATGCTGGGGGACCTCGATTACCGCCGCGGAGGCTTTTACAACTGGCGCGAAAGAAAATGGATGTACCTGCTCAACGTCAACGTGGCAGACTTGCTCCGTTGGAACAGTTACCAGCCAGCCGGGAGCAAACTGTTTGACAACGCTGACACTTCCGATGGCGGGCTCATTCTGTACCTGACCGTGGTTGGGCCGAACTCTGGCTCGAACGCAAATAACTACGGCGTGCACATCCTTGGCTCTCGGAACCTCTGGTTCCCCATAAATCCCGGACCTGGCCAAGATCCCACTGGGATCACCATTGTCTCAGACCAGGCCATGTACATCCAAGGCGATTTCAACCAAGGCAACAATGCACCTCCTCCTTACGGCACGTCTAGGGCCCCGGCCTCGAACCTTCCCAAGCAACCGGCTGCTATCCTTGCTGATTCTATCAACGTCCTGTCAAACGCGTACTTCACTTCCAGTGGCTGCATGAACGATTGCCAAAGTAACAAGTCTCTCACAGATACGAGCAGAAGGGCGACAACCACGTGGATTCATGCCGCCTTCTTGGCAGGGGTCGATGACACGCAAGTTGGAAATTACAACGGAGGTCTCGAAAACTATCCGAGGTTCCAGGAAAACTGGTCGAGCATCACGTTTTACTATCGCGGTTCCTTTGTAAGCCTCGGGACACCCCAACACGTCAATGGCCGATGGTGCGGCACGGGCGGCTCGTTGACCAGTGGCTGCAATATCTACAACCCTCCCAATCGTGACTGGAACTACGACCCATTCTTCAACAATGTCGCGAACCTTCCTCCTCTTACCCCTCGCTTCGTGTACGTCCAGCAAGTTTTGTTTGCCGAGGATTTCCTCTAAGCCCTCGCTGCGCTAGGTAGGCAACCTAGAAAGAAGATTAGGTTGCAACCATGTCAGCCCAGAAACGATTGTTCTTGCGGCTCGGTGACGAGGTTCTCCATTTGAGGCACGAGCAGTGGGGCCGAGGGGTTGTTGTGGAAGAAATGACATCGACCCTCGAGGGAGGAACGTGCCTGGTGCGCATCGACTTCGAAGACGGGCAGCGCCGCACGTTTCACAACGACCTCGACCACGACCTTTGCTGCTATTACTTCGGGGTGCGCAAGTGCGGCACTACCAAGGTTCCCCACTTCAAGTTGCCGCGTCACTGAGCGTTCGAAGCAGCCTAGTTTGATGGTCGTACACGTTGGGCCGGTCACGGTGCAGGTCGGCTCCAAGTACTTCCCCAACCACCAACCACAGAGGGACCACCAGTTGTTTCTTCCTTAGCCGCGTTACGCGGCTGCCCGTAGAGCGCCTTGGGTCTCTGCGATGACCGTAGGATCCGTTTCGCGTCGCAAGTGATGCAGCAAAGCATCCAGCGCGGCAGTCGTACCGATCTGTCCCAGTGCCCAGGCCGCGTGGGCACGCACGACCGCGCTCGGGTCGCTTGCCAGAGCTCTCGCCAAAAACGGAACCGCATCCGGATTGCCAGAGTTCCCCAACACCACAGCCGCGTTGCGGGCGATACCCTCACGCTTGGCACGCCACAAGGCCGTGCGACGATACCGCTGACGAAACTCCTCGTCGGTCAAGCTCAAGAGTTCCGGTAAAAACGGGTGGAGTTCCGTGCTCGGTTCGAGCCAGAGGCGCCGCGCCTTTTTTTCATTCCAGGGGCAGACGTCTTGGCAAATGTCGCACCCAAACACCCACTCTCCCAAAGTTGCGCGGACTCGCTGCGGGATCGACCCGCGATGTTCGATTGTCCAATAGGAAATGCAACGGCGAGCATCCAAACCATAGTCGCCGTCCAGGGCCCCCGTTGGGCAGGCAGGGATGCAGCGTACGCACCGTCCGCACCGATCCGGCACTTGCGCATCCGGTGGTACCTCTAGGTTGGTCATCACGACCGCCAGAAAAAACAAAGATCCGAAGTGAGGGTTCAAGATGTTTGTGTTCTTCCCGAACCACCCAACACCGGAAGCCCATGCCCAGTCGCGCTCGAGAACCGGTCCGGTATCCACCTCGGCATAACAGACCGCATTGGGATAAACGGATTTGATCCTCTGACAAAAATTCCGCAGCCGCCAGCGAATGACGTCGTGGTAGTCTGCGCCTAGTGCGTAGGCCGCAATCCGCCCTCGCAGTTCTTCCCTCCAATTGGGTAACGAACAGCCGCGCGACGCGAAGGGACTACCAAGAACGATGACTGTCCGGGTGTCCGGCAGCATCGCACGCGGCTGGACGCGCGCCTGGCGGGTGCGCTCCAGGTAAGTCATTGTCCCATGAGCACCGCGTGCCAGCCACGACTCGAACGCTTCAGCGTGCGGGGCCACGCCCGCTTCGGCAAAACGGCACAGCGCAAAGCCGGCTTCTTTAGCCATCGCTCGAATCAATTCTGGATCAACGGTGCCCTCCACCATGCTTTCCATCTCGCTCCGTTGGCCTCTTTTAACGGGCGTCAACTCCCAGGGAAACTCAGGCGTCTTGCCAACTCTTTGCCGGGGGCCTTGAACCAGCCGCGGGGGAAGCCACCGGCTCAGTGAGTGCTTTGTTAGAGGGTAAGGCGATCCGCCGTCGCCCGCTCGATATCCAGAGGGCGAACCGATCCGCCTACCTAGCGGTGAGCTCTTTTCCGCAACCGGTCCCGGAAGCCGCGACCACGCAGTCAATTGATATCCCGTGTAATGCGGAAGCCGCCCGCAACAAGAGTTGTTTGCTCTAGACCCTTTGGCGCGGTTGACGGACGCTGCCCACGCAAGTGCACCATATGTGCTGGCTGCCAGCGGCAACGCGGATCCAAACAAACCCTGCCTACGCTTGCCACAAAGTCAGTTCCCCGTTACCAAAGGGCGCCACTCCAAAATCGCCGAGGAAGCACGATGAGCACACCGCCTTTGAGAGGACTCAAATGCCTCGATCTCTCTCGTCAACTACCGGGACCTTTTTGTTCCATGCTCTTGGCAGATCTGGGAGTTGACGTACTCGTGATCTCCGCGCCCAACGACCCCCTGGGGATCGGAATTCCGCTGATCCAGCGGAATAAGCGCAGCATGACCTTGAACCTGAAGGCCCAACAAGGGCGCGAGATTTTTTTGCGTCTCGTGCGAGAGGCCGACATTCTTTTAGAGGGCTTCCGTCCAGGTGTTACGGAACGCCTGGGCATCGATTATCCCACGCTGTCGGCGCTGAACCCCCGGCTCATCTACTGTTCCATCTCAGGTTACGGACAAGACGGACCGTACCGAAACAAGGTTGGGCACGACCTGAATTACCTGGGGTACGCTGGAGTCTTAAGTGTTTCTGGTGCTGCCGGCCAGCCACCGACCGTTATGCCCGTACAAGTGGCAGACATTGGCGGCGGTGCACTAATGGCTGCCGTGGGCATCCTTGCTGCGTTGTTTGCGCGACATCACAGCGGGAAGGGCCAGTACGTGGACATTTCCATGCTGGACGGCAGCGTCGTGTGGAATGTGTTTCACATCCTCATGTATCTGGTGCGCGGAAGTCAGCCGGAGCGCGGTCAAACACAATTGACAGGCCACTACCCCTGTTACGCCGTCTACGAAACGAAAGACGGGAAGTACGTGACCGTCGGTGCTTTAGAGCCCCACTTCTGGGCAAATCTGTGTGAGAGGCTCGGTCTTAGCCATTTCATTGGTGACCAGTTTGCCGAGGGGCCGCGGCGCGAGGAAATGTTTCGGGAGTTCCGCAAGAAGTTTCGAGAGAAGACGCGAGAAGAATGGTTGCAGCAACTAGGCGATGTCGACATTTGCTTCGGCCCCGTTAACGATATTCCCGAAGCACTAGCTGACCCACAGGTTCGCCATCGCGGGATCGTCGAGCAGCAAGACGGCAAGCTTCTGTTGGGGTGCCCGATCAAGCTGTCCGAAAATCCGCCCCGCCGGCCTCAGGCACCTCCGAGCCTTGGCTCGCATACCGATGAAGTTCTTAGCTCCCTCGGCTTCAACCCGGAAGCCATTGCAGACCTGCGTGCACAGGGTGTCGTCTAATTCTGCCCTACTATAGCTACGAAAGGTTCCTCTGGAGCTTAGTTGATCCCCGCTGGGTGTTGCCGTAAAAGATTGGTGAACACTTGTTCGTAGCAAGCTCGAGAACAGCAGTTGAGGAGGGACAATGGACTTCGGCTTCAGCGAGGAACAGGAACTGCTGCGGCGGACAGCGCGTGAATTTCTGGAGAAGGAGTGCCCGGTTACGTACGCCCGGCAAATGATGGAAGACGAACGTGGCTACTCCCCCGACAAATGGCAACAGATGGCCGAACTCGGGTGGCTTGGGTTGATCTTCCCGGAGCAATATGGCGGCGCGGGGCTGGATATGGTGGACCTCACCGTCGTTCTCGAGGAAATGGGGCGCGTAGTCTTGCCGGGCCCGTTCTTTCCCACGGTCTTGCTCGGGGGGATGGCTGTTCTCTTGGGCGGCAACGACGCGCAGAAGCGTCGCCTGATTCCAGAAATCTGTCGAGGAAGCCACAAAGCAACACTAGCCTGGCTCGAAGAAAGTGGAACGTGGGAGCCGTCGGGCATTGGGCTGGTAGCGCGGCGAGACCAAAATACCTACGTCCTTGAGGGAACGAAGCTGTTCGTCCACGACGCTCACAACGCCGACTGGATGGTGGTAGCCACGCGGACCGCACCCGGCAAAGCCGAGGAAGGCATCAGTCTGTTCGTTGTCGCAAGCACTCTCCCAGGTATCCGCACCAGAGTCATGAAAACGATGGATCAGACCAGAAAACTCTGCGAGGTCACATTCGATAACGTGCGTGTATCCGCGGATTGTTTAGTGGGACCCGAGCATGCCGGTTGGTCTCTGCTCGAGCGCGTTGCTGACCGAGCCAAGGTGGGGCTTTGCGCCGAAATGTGCGGCGGCATGGAAAAAGTCCTGGAGATGAGCGTGGCCTACGCCAAGGTCCGCGAGCAATTCGGACGCCCCATCGGCAGCTTCCAAGCCATCCAACATAAATGCGCCAACATGCT
>BEIG01000061.1 GCA_002898795.1 bacterium HR30
GCAAGAGTACCGGTGAGGCCACACTCGTTCGGTCCCTAGCCAATAAAACGCCGGAGGAGGCGGTCGACTGGGTGTTGAGGCTGCGGGTGCCGAGGGTCGTGCAGGGGCCCGGGAATCTGACGACTCGCGACTGGCCATCGTTCGATGCACTCCGCGCCTGGTGGCTAGAACGAATGATCAAGCCAAAGAACCCGGCGCTCGAAAAGATCGTCTTGTTTCTGCACACGCATTTCGCCACGGCACAGTCGCGCGTGAACAAGTCCTTGTACATGGCCAAGCAAAACGCGCTGTTTCGCGCCTATGCTCTCGGCGATTTTCGCGAGTTGGTGAAAGCGATCAACATCGATCCGGCCATGCTCTGGTGGCTCGACGGGCAGTCGAACTCTCGCCGTGCCCCGAACGAAAACTACGCACGGGAACTCATGGAGTTGTTCACCCTCGGCGTGTTCGACTTCGCAGGCAACAAAAACTACTCGCAGAACGACGTCACTCAGGCAGCACGAATGCTGACTGGTTGGCGCATTCGCGAGCTGGATAACGACGTCGAAGCTTACTTCAACATGAACCGGCACGACCCCGGAGAAAAAATCCTGTTTGCGCCCGATCCGAACGAAACCCCGATGCAAAACCCAGCCAACGCTTACACCGAGGCCGCCTCGAACGATCCCAGTGTTGCCGTCGACGAACATCGTCGCCTCGTCGACGCCATCTTCAACCATCGCGACACTGAGGGTCGGCCCACGGCCGCGCGCTTCCTGGTTCGGAAACTGTGGAAGTTTTACGCATACGACCCAGTGGTCGACGCAGGTACGACTCGAGAAGACCTCAACCTGATCGACGAGTTAACCGATGTGTTTGTCGCCAGTGGCTACCGGATACCGGCAGTGCTGCGGGCGATGTTCCTGCGCGTCGAGTTCTACGCAGACCGCACGCGCACAGTCAAAAGTCCAGTGGAATTCGTGGTTGGCTCTCTCCGAATGCTCAGAGCCCGCCGAACGGAGTCGGGTCGGTACACTTTTCAGGACACACTCGAGGAGCTGAGTGACCAAGGCAATCAAAGAAAGGGCGGTCTCGGCCAGATGGGCCAAACCTTGTTGGATCCTCCAGATGTGTTCAGTTGGAAGGGCAACCGATATTGGATCACCTCCCACGCACTCCTTCAGCGAGCCATCTTCGCCGCTCGACTGTGCACTCGGCGATGGCCCCCCAAAAGGTACAAGGACCCTGTGAAAGCGGAGCGTCTCCTTCCCGCGCGCGCGATGCCCCGCGCCGAGGTTGTGGATCGGCTCTTGCTGCTGCTCGGACCGGTGCGAGTTGATGAAGCAACGCGCAACCAGCTCATCGGTTTGCTCGGTCCTGCGGATCCGTTCGATCCCCGCGACGACAGCAATATTTTCCTCCGACTTCACCCCCTCGTCCAGATGATCCTCATGTTGCCGCAGTACCACGTGCACTGAGCAAGAAAGGAGGCACGGCCAGCCATGCGGTTCACGCGAAGAGAATTCTTAAAAGCAACCGTTGGAGCCTCTGCCGTATTCTCCCTGCCCGGTATTTGGCTCCGAGCACGTGAGGCGAGCGCACTGGAAGCCTGCGAACAAGGGCCCAATTTAATCCTGGTCGAACTCGATGGCGGAAACGATGGGATCAACACCGTCGTCCCCGTGAGTGACGGAACCGGCCAAAATCGCACGCGGTACGACGCTGCCCGCCAGTGGCTCAACATCGCGGTATCCGAACTTGGGCCAACGCAAATCGATAACGACCCGCTCCACAACGGCGAGCTGGCGCTTCACCCCCACATGACTGGACTCAAAAGCCTTTACGACAGTGGGAACGTCGCGGTCATTCTCGGGGCTCATTATGCGAACGGGAACCTTTCCCATGATGTGTCGAAGTCCATCTGGTACAAAGCCGATCCGCTGCTCTCTGGCGTGAGCGAGGGGTGGATGGGACGAACCATTGACCATCTCTGCTCTGGCCAAAACATGCCCGTGCCGGCCGTGGATGTTGGCCGCTCCTTGAATCCTTTGTTCTTCGGACAGACCTCTACTTTGGCGTTCACCAGTGTCAGCGACCTGGTCATCCCCAGCAACCCAGTGTTCACCCAGCCGGAGCAGAGGCAGCCTCTCGAAGAAGCTTTTCGTACGGTGTACCAAGAGTTGGCCGCGAACGCTGGCGGCTTCATTGGAAGTTGGGCCAGAGCCGGCAACGCTGTTGCGTCGAGAATGGATGCCTACCGTTCTGTCTCTTCCTCAGGGGCGGAAAATTTAAACGCCCTCATCAATGGAGCGTCAGGTCACCCGATCGCCTCGCCAACACCACAACGGTACGGACTGGCTACTGCACTGCGCCTTGTTTACGCGCTTCTTCGCGGAGCACAACCCGGCAACCAGCCATTAGGATGCCGCATTTTCCGCGTAGGGATCGGCGGCTTTGACACCCACTCCGACCAAGGCAGGCACATCTCCCTCAGCCAGAAGTCCCTTCACCAAAAGGTCGCCGAAAATTTTCCGGACGAGCTTCACGGGAAGCTCTTACATCAAGTGGACAAGGCGATCACCGCATTCTGGCGCGATCTCGAGGCGGCGAACCTCCACCGAAACACGTTGATCATGACCTTCACCGAGTTCGGCCGCAGAATTGCCGAAAACGGCAACAACAACGCCGATAGCGGCACGGACCATGGCACGGCGAGCCCTGTGTTCGTGATCGGACCCACCAAGGCTCAGGCCTCAACCAATTCGTTTGTCGCGGGTGGCGTCTATGGTGCGTATCCCGAGCTGCACCTACCTGATCGAAATGGCAACATGGTTCACACCGTAGATTTCCGCCACGTTTACGGCGAGATCATGGTGAAGTGGCTCGGCTTGTCGAACGCGACGGCAAACCAGATTTTGGGGTCGGGAGGCTTCACCTACCAACCACAAGGGTTTTTGGGCTGAGAACGAGCCTCCATTGGCAGGTCAATCTTTCGGCACGCTCAGCCGAAGCCCCGGGGGTGCCAGTTTGCCTCGATCGATCCGTTGCAAGGAGCACAAATGCGCAACAGTCTCGAACAGTTGCTCGGTTAGCGAGTGTGACACGAGGCCGCAGTGCCAATACTCGCGATCGAACCACGTGCTGGAGCACAGGTAACTCCACGGGTCCTCGATCCCGAGCAAGCGCAGGTACTGAAACTCTTAAGCGTACCGCACCAAGCGCTGGAACAGAGCCGTCGGACGCATCGACTGCTTTAAGCACGTAACGTTGTTGCGCACATACGTCTCCAACTCGAGCGGAGACAGAAACTCGCGGGCAACCACATTGGCGCGGTAGTCTTCCATGCGGGCATATACGATTTGAGCCAAAGCCCGTCCGACGGAACCTTCCTTTTCCAGGCGTTCCAACTCGTTGGACAACGCCGCGCGAATTGCCGCTGGCGCGTCTCGGACTACCTGTGCGCATAGCTCCTCGAGCCGCGCGCAAGATTCTGCAAACTCCCCACTCTTCTCCGGCGGAACACCCACCCAACCCGCGGCCGAAGCGAGGTGGCCCCACTCGTGCATTGTGCGAGCGCCAAGCATGAGCCGCTCGTACGGGGGAGCCGGAAGCCTCAAACGATCCATGCCCGGCTCGCAGAGGCGATAAGCGATGATGGGTCGGTCGCGCCACAAAAAGCTCAGTCCACCTGGGTCGACGCTGGCCGCTGTCGCGGGGGACGGGGCACGGATCGCATCGCGGAAGCGACGCGAATGCACATCGATGACTTCCAGGTCTGCTCGCAAACTTTCCGCCACTGCCGGAGCGAGTTCCCCCAGCACGCGGCTGAGTTTGCTCGTGTCAGGAGGCTGCTGCGGATCCCATACAACCTCGAGCTCCTCACCCACGAGGAGAACCTCCGGCTTGTGCTCGCTTAACCACTGGCAAAAGAGCGCCACTGGTTTTCGTTCTCGCTTTGCGTACAGGGTATAATGGTGCATCACCACCTTTTCGGCATTTTGCTGCCACTTTAGTCGCAATTTCTCCCAGTGCCGCACCTCCCCTCGCGGTGCGAGTAAGCCGCTCGTACCCAAAGCCACGAGCCCTCCGGGCACGCTCAAGGCCGGCGGACGAAGTCGCCTGTGGTACAGGCGTCTCAACCAGGGGAGCACCTCGGACAGAGCCCGGAAGGCAGCAGCATCCGGACGGGACGAACGGGAACAACCCTGGCAGAAGTCCGCAACTTCCTCTTCCTTGCGCACCAGCCAGTAAGGCAAGTTTTCCTCGAAAGCGGCCAACACTTGCCTGCGCCAGCTCATGCGCTCGGCATGAAAGAAGAGATACGTTGCCAGTTCGATCGATGAGGTCTCGAGGTCGAAATCATCCTCGTAAAAAAGCCAAGAGCTGTTGTAGATGGGCTGGAAGTAAGGCCTAACGTGATGTCCCTTGCGGATCACGCAAATGTGTTGCGCCCTCGGCGGAAACCACTGCGCCTCATCGGCCTCGTGTAAGGCCAGGCTACGCTCCCAATAACGAGCGAACGCTTCGCTGATGCATTGGACGACGTGTTGGGCTACCCCCGCAGCCTGTTCCGCTTCCGCGCCGAATGCAGGCAACGCCCCATTGGGCGAGAGCGCCTCCACGGGGACAACGAACATCTCCTCGTGGGCAAAGCACCAACGCCAACGCGGCTCCCACCTGGTTCCACCTTGCTCCTGCGCACCCATAATTTGCCGGTTTTGCCGCCTGAAATTCCGCTCGAGGGACAACGAGCCTACGACGCGAATGCCGCAGTGGGAGACCAACTGCAAGCATGTGCAGCGCTCTCCACGGTATCCAAGCGTGGACATTGCGACCAGGATTACGCGGAAGCCCCAAAATGTTCCTGCTCGCCCGCCGAGAGATCGGAATGGTTGGCTTGCTCGGTCGCACGCCTCCCCGACGTGGCAGGTGGTCTCGAGATCCGTCGGCTGGGCGAATTGGTCGAGCTTTCCTGTTCCCCAGATGACGCTGGTCCTAGCAAGCCCTTGCACTCGGCTTGGCCATCGTTCCAGCACTGGCTCCCGCTACAGTGGGTTAGAGAGCGTGCTTCGCTTCAACGATAGCTGGCGCGCATGCTCGATGTTCGCGGATCTCCTTAACGGATGAGATGGAACTAGGCCCATGGGCTCCAGTCGCCGCAACCGCTGGCATTGCATGCCCGCACCCGCCAGAAATAGCTCCGGTTCCGCCGCAAAGCTCGCGTGCGATACAGCGACTCCTTTAGATTCCACCGTCCCCCCACCCGCCGACCATCCAGCGCACCCTGCCGCACCACCACCTCGTGGTGCGTGGCACAGCTCACATCGGCCCAGTCCAGCCATACCCGGCGCACGTTGAGTGTGGTGCCATCCGGCGGCTCCGCCTTCGCCCGCGCCATTGGCCCCCCCCACACACTGTGGGAGTTGCGCTTGGCACCACCGTACTCATCACCGTGGCTGTGGGCACCGGTGTGTCCGTTAACGTTGGCGTCGGAGTCCCCACCACCGCCGTGTCGGTTGGCGTCGGTGTCGACGTCGGTGTCGCCCCACCGCCAGCCCGCTGCGAAACTCGTACGCGCCCATATCGGCAACCGGGGGTGTTCCTTGCCCCGTACCCACGGTAGCGGGATCATCAACAAAGCGCGCCCCACCATCCAAGTCCGTAGTAACTCCCACGAAACCGGCGTTGCCCGGGGCGTCGAGTACCGGTGAACCCGTAGCGAGACGCAGATGATCGTCGACGGTACCGACAAGCCCGTCCTGAGCAGAGCCACGGACGAACAAGGGGTCCGCATCGAGACACGCCGTGCACTGTGGCGGATCCTCACCGGGGATCCCAGCAATCAGCTCCTCGATATCGTCATACCGTAGATCCACGGCACCGTGAACCTGTTCCTGGAACCGAGCCAACTGGCCGTTGTTCGAGCGGTTGCTCCAAAGGATACTGTTTTCCACCAATGGGGGCTCCGGTCCTACCGTACCTCTGAAGTAAATTCCGCCCGCGTCTTCCGCTGCGTCGTTACCGACAATTGTGACACCCTGCAGGGTTATTTGCCGAGGCCGATAGGACAAGATGGCCAGTGCTCCCCCGTGACCAGTGGCCCAGAAAGTCGCACCGCTTGCAACCGCGTAGTTCCCGCTGAAGACGGAGTTGACGATCGTGGCGTCGCCGTACAGAGCCAACGCACCGCCATTGTTCGCCTGGTTGCCACCAAAATAGCAACCTTGCACTACCAGAGGCTCGAGGCTCTGAATTGCACCCCCAGTCGCTCTGGGGCAGTTCCCTCCGAGAGCGAGCCGGGTCCTGATGAATGCCGAGTCGAAAATAGCGAGCATCTGCCCTTCGTGTTTGATTGCGGCCCCACCCATGCTCGCGCTGGCCCCCACCGCCTCGTTACCGCCAAAGAGGCACCGCGACACCAAAGTTGTGCTGTTCGGGCCGTTGTAAATTGCAGCTCCATAGCAGTGACCGGCATAATTCTGCCGAAGCCCGCAGTTGGTCATGGTGACCGCGCTGTTGACGATACTTCCCCGCGCGCGTAAGAAGCCAGGTTCTCCAGGATCCTACAGTTCTCCAATGTCAGCGTATCGTCCCGGATCACCACACCGGCACCGTAGGCTGGTCCGAGCCCACCCTCTACCTGGCCCCCGCGAACGACGAAGCCGTCGAGCCGTGTTCCCGGTGCAGTGTTCGCAGCCGTTACCACTTGGTAGCTGTCGTCCCATCGGTTTGACCGGTTCGGCGGATCATCTCCATCGAGGTCGCCGCTAAGGATAGTCGGATGAGCAGCCGGGTCGCGCTGTTCCCGTGCATTTTCATTGCCGGCGAAACCGCCGTACAACGCCGCGCCACTCGGCAACGTGAACGTCAAAGTGCGATCGCCGCCGCTGGGTGCGGGACGAGCCCCTCGGCAACGCGATTTCCCGAGCACTTCTATTCGCTATCGCCTGCTGCAGGTCAACGTAAGCATCGGCCCAACTCGTCCGGTCGTTTCGCCCGGCTGCGTTACGGTTCACGTAAGTGACGCTTTGCGCACGTGCCTGGCGCGGCGCGAGCACCAGAGGCACCACGGTTCCTAGTGCCAGGCAAATAGGCAAGGTCCAGGCTATCAGGTCGCTACCACTCGATACTCGCCCGCGGAGCAACGTGCCACCCTCCTTTCCGTTATCGACCCCACGGCACGATCGACACCCTGTTCGGGACTGCGATTGCATTGGAGGGTCAGTGGTGTTCCCTAACCCGCTTAGCCCGGCCCGCACTCCGCACAACACGCGCCGCGGGTTTGTGCCGCTGATGATAAATTTTTTTTTCGACTTTATTGCTTCCGCGGGCCCGGCCTTTAGTAACTTTCCGAAAAAAGCGGAGGGAATGGGTGGCATCTTGGCTGGGTCACAAAAGCCTGCGAACGCGGAGACCCCCGCTCAGGGCGCCCACGGAGGCCCGTCCCTCGTGGAAACCACTCGCTACGCGGCCAAGGCCTGAAACGCAGATCGTCTCACTAACGCGTTTCCCAGTACAAGGCTTCCCTTGCAAAAGGATGCCGCACCGTCGAGCCGCTTTCCGCTACTGACCTCGCGCCTAGGAGCCCGGGGGGCCCTCTGTGGCTTCTGTTTCCACCCCACTGTTGGGCTGCGATGGCGCAACTTCCCTGCCCGCGCGCGGAGGGAACTCCAGCGGGTTCCACGAGGAAAGCTCGCTCCACACTCGTTCCCGCAACTCGAGCGCCAATTCGATCCACGGCCGCAACTGTTCTGGCAACCAATCTCCAGTCGGGTAGAGAAGTTTTAAGAAGGCGGCCAGAAAACGCTGCACAGCGCGCACATCCCTTTCCTTAAAAGCCGAGGGCAAATCCTTACCCAGGCTCATGTGCACGCTTTCTTTCCTCAAGAGGCGGAAAATTTCGGCCAGGTAGTCTACGGCCAAACCAGGGCCGTCGTGAATCAACTGGCGAGTGACTTTAGGTAATTCGTGTCCGGGGATAAGTCCGCTCAAGCGATCCAAAAATCCCGTTTCGCCAGCCAGTCCGCGAGGTAAAAGTTTTGTCTGTGGCACCGAAGGTGAATCGGTGTTCCCCAAAAACACGAGCGAAGTTTGTACGGCAAATGGTCGACCGCCCCGAGTAAACCGCGCTGACTCCATGAGATCGTTGAGGGTCCCGATCAGCTCGCGGTCGACCCATCGTCCGTGACCGATCTCGTCGAACACCACCACTGCATAAGCCGACACCAGGCCGGGCCGCCGCGACACTTGGTGGTAAAAAAGCGTGGCAGGGCTCACGGTTCCACTGGAAACGAGGAACACCTCGGGCGAACAGTTCCTCAGCAAAAACGACTTTCCCGTTTGGCGCGGACCGAGCTCCATGAGGTGGAGGCGCGGCTCCACCAAGGGAGCCAAGCGCGCCAGCACAAGTTGCTTTTGTCGTTCCGAAAACTCTTGGGCATTCAGTCCCACGGCCCCGAGCAAAATGTCCATCCACTCCTGGTCGGAAAATTGGGCACGCCCACGCACGAAGGACTGCAAGTCGGCAACAACTTGGAAAGGGAGGAAATCCCGTAACGTTGCCTCGCGGCTCTGCTTCTCGTATCGTAAATCGAGGGTTCCCCACAGGCCGTACAACGCAGCCGGGTAGCGGTCGCATAATTCGGAGGGCACCGACACTTTGACGTCTCCGAGGCTCGCCACCTGGGCTATGTGCCGGCCGGTGGCGAGATCGGGCTTTGCCCGCAGTTCGTCGATGAGCACAACTCGCCCGCGACGCAGAAGCTGGTCTTTTGCCCACTCGCGCTGGTCCGCAGTCGGATAGTGCCGCAAAACGAACTCTCCCAGGCGAGCCAAACGGTCGGCCTCTCCCTGAGGAGCGAATTTGGCAATGAGATACTCAGCAACGTAACGCGGCAACCGGTCGAAGGGCGGATTCAAAGCCACATCTTTCCGAATGACCTTACCGGGGAACGCATCTTCAAGCCGCGTCGGCATCGAACACCTCTTCCAATAAGCGGTTGGGTCGGCCGTCGCTCCCGCTCGCCGTAGCGCCGGCTTCGTGCGCATAAGGCCGCGCTTGCTCTTCCTCACTCTCTCGCGCCAGCCTTGGGATCATCACATCCTCGAGCAAGTCTTCGGGATCGATCGGCACGACAAACCGAAACATGACCGCTCCTCCCGTGCGCCAATAGTGGTCAGTCAAGAGCCTTTCCGGAAGCACGGGCAGCGGACCGGGGGAATACACCAGCGTGTACCTTTCCTGTTTAGGCCGGTGGGCGATCATCGCTTGCGGTGCCGCAATCTGATAGGCCGCAGCCCAAGCTTGGTCATCCAAAAGCTCTTCCACGCGTGGCTCCGGCAAATCCGAGAGTGCCCGCTCCGCCTTCGCCAAAATTCTCCCCACTAAAGTGTCCGTTTTTCCATCCCACAACTCCTCCAGGATGCGCTCGCTCACCAATTCTTGGGCGACACGTTTTACCGTGGCGTGAACAAGGGCGTGCGGAAAATCCAGGGTTAAAAGCAGAGCCGGCTGCGAGGCTGCCACCGGATCGATTTGAAGACTCCGTGCAGTCGAAAGAACTTGCCGACACCGATTCAAGGCAGCCAACACAGCGTCTCGGTAGGCCTGCCGCACACGAAATTGGGCCCAGTGTTCCAGCCAGAACCGGGCACGCTCCCACCTTTGCTGCTGGAGGGCAGAGGCTTGTGCAATCAGACTCCACGCCTTGTCACAGTGACGTTTATGCCACGTCTGCTCGGCAACTTCGCTGGGGGATTTTTCGGGGCGAAAGACAAGAGAGCGGAAACTTTTGAGAAGCTCACCAATCCACCGTAACACACGGCGTGGACGGCTGACTGAAGAATCGGTACCGTCCGCGGCTGTTTTCTTGTGTTGGAAGCGTTCTGTCCACTGCTTTTCGTTGAGCTCGAACTGGGCTTGGACCCCGTTGAGCTCTTCTTCGATGCGCCTGGCTTCCGGATCGTAGCGTAAAAACACATCGAGGTCGCAAACAGCCAAGGCAGCATCGGCCTCTTCGACCCGGTCCAGCAAGTCGCGGCTCGATCCACCCCGCTTGGCCACCGGCATACCAAGGCCCTCGCGTGAGAGTTCTCGCCTCGCGTAGCCTGTATCCATCAGCCGATCGAAGGGTTCGAGAGCTGCGGCCAGTTCGGCGTTAGCCCGAGACAAAGCTCTGTCCAGGCGACGCCGATATTCCTCCACTGCCGGCAAGCCAATCCGTAAAGCCGCGCGAACGCCTTCTTCCGCAATCTCTTGTTCCAACCCTTCAACTTTGCTGCAGATCTTGTCTGTGCAACGAGAATGCGCCTCCGTCGTGTAGGCTTGCCACGAGCGGGTGACTGTTTCCTCCCACTTCGGGGGGTCGAAGCAACTCTTCCGCGATGGCGTGCCTGGCGCCTCGCCAAACTCCATGTCGTCCGGCTGCACCACGGGGCACGAGGGGATATCGAGTAACGGGCCGGACACGTTATCGAACTGCTGGGGGAAACGCGTCCGGTCCGGATCCTTCCCAAATGTTGCGGGCAAATCTAGCAACTCCCCGCCAAGGGCTGGACCCACGGTGCCTTGCCAGGTCGAGGTCGGCGGCCCAACGATCGTCCGCTTGATTTCAGTCCACACATACGCGGAAAGATTTCGTGCCGACGGCTTCCCGATGACAAAGCTGCAGCAACCCACACCACCCCAGTCTCGGCCCCTGCAGCCGTTGGGGTGGAAGGGAAAGGATCGGAACAAACACGCTTCGACGAAGTGCTGCACGAGGGGCAAAAGATCGTCCGGCGGGTCGCGTAAGTACAGGTCGGCCCGGTTCCGCGCCGACACCGGCCACACGCGCGTGGCAAAGAGCGCATCACTCGTTGGCCGGAGCAGCTCTAGGTTCTCGCGCGCACGCTCCTGCTGATCGGGGGAAGCGTCGAACAAGTCGGGCATGAGCAATAGCAAGTGCGCGCGCAGCTCCCGTCCCTGCGTCAGCCCGGTTTGTACCCCGGCTTCGAGGGAGGACAAAAGCCGGGGCAGCTCCGGGTCATGAAGTTCCGCCAACCAAACCGCGTTGATCGCGGGATCGATCCAATACCCCAAGCGCTGCAAGCGTGCCACCCTCGCGGCGTCGTGGATTTGGCGGATTGCTTGCGCCCAGCGCTCACACTTCGCGGGGACAGCAAATGCGAGGACCTCCGCGCCGTCACCCAGCGTCGTGCCCCACTGCTCTTCCAGCGAGCTACTAATCTGGGTGGCCGCCTCGCCGCTAGCGGCGATGATTGTCGGGTGCAGCTCCATCTTCTACTGCTGGTCCGAACGTCGGGAACTCGTAAGCCGCATCCGGCCCGCGCGAGTTTTCGAGCTCCTTGAGCCAGTCGCTCAGGGCTTGCATCTCAAGGTCAACTACTTCGACATCTTCGTGGGCGAGATAGTTGGCGCCGTTGCCCTGGGCACCATCCTCTTTGAGCTGCTTGCAGCGGGCAATCGCTTCCTCACATAGCTGTTTCAGGTGCTCACGGTAGCCGTCCCGGAATGCCCTCTTTTCCCACGCCGCTACCGCTGCTTCGAGTTCCTTGAAGGCGAGGAATTCCTGCTGCAAGCGACGAAACGCTTTGCCAAGGCTTCCGCCTAATTCGTACCAGTGCTTCCCAACGGCGTCACCCTCGGCCCTTCTCTGAAACACGTCTCCGTCGTGTCGAATCAGGTTGAAAATTCGTGCCTTAACCCACACCCGCGCCGTGTCCTCTCGAGAGGGCATGGGGAAAAGCTCCGGTGGCTTTTCCTCGAACTTTCGGTCGACATGAAAGCTGCGGTCTGCAGAGAGATCGGCGTAGCGCTCTCGGTACCGTTCGATTCCCTGCAACGTAAATGCTGGGATCGACGCTTCAATCTTGTAGAGGTAGATGCGGTTCGGGTCGCCCGTCGGTACGCAGGCGAGTTTTCGGTCTGCGTCCACGTTGTCCGCAAAGATGTAGCGGAACTCACCCGAAAGTAGTGGATGCTCAGGGTCCTCCTCGCCGAGGCCAAGGATATGAACTTGCTCGCGCCGGGCCACACGAGGGTTAGCGAGCCAGGCATCTTGGTAATCCCATGCTGGGGCAGAAAGGTCATTGAGCTCTCGCAATGCGAACTCCACGGCCATTCGCAGACTGTCCTTACGATCTTTGCGTTGCACCTCTCTCAGCCAATCCTTTAAACACGCCGAGCTACCGTCATCGAAGACCTCTTTTAATATGGCTTCGGGGTTTTTTCGGAGTTCTCGGAAACGCGTTTTCTTTAACGGGTTTTCACCAGCGAGAGCTACTTCTGACTCCGCCTCATCCAAGTCGCGCTGAGCTTCCAAGTACGGAGGTGGCAATTCCAGCGTGAAGGGGAGGGCGTCGCGATCTCGGTCACCCGTTGAAGCCTTTGCTCTTACCCGGAGCGCTTCGACGAATTGACGCGCAGCTAACTCGAGTCGCTCGAACTCTTCCAGCCTTTGCTGTGCTGTTTGCACCAATTTCTCCGCCGCCTTCAAACGCGCTTTCTTGGTCGCACGGCTGACCGCATTTTGCTGCTCCCTTCCGATGACACCACGGGTCACCCGTGCTTGCTCCGGTTCCCTTAAACCCCACTGCTCACGCAAGCTCGGCCGATATGGCAGGTTTGCTGCGAAAGCCGCCCTGTTTTCATCCTGCTTTCGCTCTTCTTCCTTGACGGCATGCTCCCATGAGCGGCGCAATGTCTCCGCCCTGGCCCGCAAGCGCTCCACTCCCGCTTTCAATGCAGGGAAGCGATACACACGAGAATCGTCATCGAGTTTTTGCTCCAAAAGTTCTTCGAACACTTCCAGTTTCTTCTGGATCACCTCGACAGCTTGCGCACAAATGCGCTCCTCGAGCTGTTGGAAAGCGTGCACGACTTCGTTCCACCTTTGGGAATCTTCCGCTCGCGAGTTGGATGCCTTAGGCGCCCGGAAATCCGGTGGGGGATCTTCCGGCAAAGCGGTTTGTTCCACCAGGCTCTCCATCGCCCGTTCCAGTTCGCTAGTTCCCCAAACCTCATTGTTACCTGTCAGCCACTCGTGCAAAGCTTTTGCCGCCTGGTGGTACCGTCGGCTCATGCTCACGCCCTGTGGGCGGAAACGTAACTCTGCGGCCCCAAAACTCGCGTAGTGGGCTCGCTTCCCGTAAAAGGCCCCTTGCTGCTCGGTCAGCTGCATCACGATGTTGTCGAAGACATCGGCCTGTTGTTTCCCCAGAGGTCCACTGACCAAGAAGGCTCCCAAGCCCAGGAGTTCAGCCATGTCCTCGATCGTGTTGAAGGTTTTTCCCGCGCGGTTACGGTTGTTGACAAGAAACACCATGTCGAACGGCTTCTTCCGCACCTCGATTTCGCGGCCACCAAAGGGGTATCGGTGCGTTTCGTCCAAGCTCATGAAGTGATCGAGCTCGCACAAGGCAGCGTAAGCGTTGGCTTCCACGTTCTGGGTGCCCGGACGGTTCACGTAAATGTCGGGCAGCAAGAAATAGCCAAAGAGTTGATCTTCGTCCTTCAAGATGTCGCGCAAAATCATCGCGACATCAAGAAAAATACCCGCGCCTGTACCCCCTGCGAGGGAACCCACGATGCACGCCGTCAAATGCGGGGAGTAAGCCTTGTACACGAAGCGCTGCTGAGCATCGGGCCTTTCTTGCGCGTAATCCCGTGCCTGCGACAACAGCGCGCGCAAGCCTTCGTACACGCTGTGAGCGTTGGCAAACAAAGCCAGTCTTCCCAGCGCACGAATTTGGCCCGCACCGGAAATAATGTTGGTCTTGAGGTCCGCCTTCGGAGGAAACCATTCCCGAATTTCGTCGTGGGTTTTCGGCAACATGCTCGCACCACGCGCCTCGATGAACAGGATCTCATTTGGTTCCAACCGCACCTGTCGCGGAGAGCCGTCGGGGGTCTCCGCTATGATTTCATCCGTTGCGGCGGCGGTGGTATCAATCAACAGAAACTTCACCAAAGGTGGGATCTCACCAAACACACCGACAAAATTCTTCTTCACCCTAAGAAGGGCTTCTTTGCCCGTCCCGCCCAAGCCAATCAGAATCGTTCGTTTCAGCCAGCGCACTTCCCTGGGTTCCATAAGGGCCCCCTTTCTATTCACCCTCGTTCGGACGTTGCGAGATTACGAACTTTGCCTTTTCCTCCCGGTCAACGAAGACTTTCACTTGTTCACCGAAGTGGAAGGGATCGCCATCCTCCACGTCGAAATTTGCGACCTTTACGTGGCGACCAGGCTGGTCACCGATCCCGCTCACGACGACCGCATTGCCCTTGAGCTGGAGTTTAATCCCCTCAAGGTCTGGCACGTTCACGAGCTTGCCAATGTCGAGAGGCTGCCTTCCCTTCAGCTCCCCTCGAATGTTGGCACATTCGGGTGGCGGACCCGTACCATTCAAGTAGCCCCACGGGCGCATTCGGTTGACCAGTCCTCGTCCGATCCACGCAAGCAACGGCAACAAAAGCAGCCAGAGCCACCACCAATGTTGGAGCGTTTCCCCGCACGTCATGGGGCGCCACACAGCCGGCAACGTAAGGACCGCCGGTCCATCGGTCCCTGGTGGGTAGGACAATTCCAGCTTCGGCTCCCGCACCGGAGGCGAACGCATACCCACGTTTTGGAAGCTCACGGAGAGCTTGTCACCCTTCGCAAGCTTTGCGGCCTCGGGCTTCCCGTTGACGAGAACGCGGAGCCCTTCTCCTGTGTCAGCCACCTTCGCCGTCACCGTGCCACTGGCCCATGAATCCCCTGTGAGTCGGTAATGAACCGTAGCGCTCGCGCCTGGCTCCAGCGTCAACGAATCGATTGTGTCGATCGCCTCAATCTTGAAGCTGCCTCGCGGGCGAAATTGGAACTGCACGGGGAGGCCGATGGGTTTCATCACCACCTCCTCCTCCGCTGGCTCGATGCACACGTAGCCTTGATACTTCTCCCTGTGTGGTAACGATGCAGGGTTGAGAAGTTGAAAGTTGAATTGCTGTACTCCCGGAGCGGTCACGAGCGCGGGCGTGACTGAGAGCCCACTTCCGTGAGCGGCAAGCTCAGGGGCAGCCGTGCGCACCCGTAGCCGCAGCGTCTCACCGTTCCCTCGGCCAACCTGCAGCCGCAGCTCTCGGCTTGCAGAGTGCTGCGGGTGCAAGTTGCCAAGCTCTAGTGACTTCGGTGCAACGTCGAGTGACGGCAAACGAGGAACCTTGTCAGGGGCCACAGACAGAATTTTCCACCCAACTTCATGCTCGAGTGTCTTTTCCAATTCTGGTGACACCTCGAGTCCCAGCAAGAGATAGTAAAACCAGTCGTAAGGTCCGCGGCGCAAACGATACTCCCGAGCGACCTCATCGAGCGTCGGCGGTGGCGGGCAGTTGTTATTTCCGTCGGTGAAAAGAAAAACCAGCACGCCGGTTTGAGCGTTACCAGGCCACTGACGCAAAGTGTCCTTTACTGACCGGTAGACACACGTGCGCTTACCTCGTGCCTCGATGCCCCGCAGATAAGCCAGGGCCTCGGCTTTCTCTTGGGGAATCTCGAACGTGCGCGCTGGTTTCGGGCCATCATCGAACGGTTGCAAGGTCACGCGCGAACCAGCGGGCACTTGATCGAGAAACTTCTCGATCTCTGCCTTCACACGCGGTAGCAATACACGGCCTCGACCGTCTCCACGGCCCATCATCGAAGCTGAGGTGTCCACCAGAAAAACGTAGTGGAACAACCTTGGCGGCTCGACCGCGCGTAACTCTTTGCGCTCCATCCCGACAGCGCAGGGGTCGGGCTGTACCGACGCCGCAGCGCCAGGAACGGCCCCAAAGAGACACGTGAGCACAAGCAAGAAAATCACGAACATTGGTGAGTTCGAGCCTCCTTCATGCACTCTGAACACGCATGCCTGCGGGCCCGCATCCTCCGGCCGGAGCCAACTCTGTTGTATGCTTTTGGCTGCGGCGTAGCGGCCATTGGTTGCGGGAAGACAGAACCAGCAGCAAGAGGACGGATGGTTCCACGATGATAAGGGCCGGTGGACTCCTCGTCTTTGCTCCTTACCGCTTCTGTTGCCCAATGGTGCCACCGCCTTCTGCATCTGCCCGGCATGCAACAAAGCCAACACCGTTACCCGCTGGACTCTCAACGTTCTCATCACCCCGCCCAAAGAAGTTCCAACTGCCTCGCCGTTTGTCACATCCCGGCCGCCTTGGCAAGCGAACTGTGGCACCAGCAAAAACGTTGGCAACATTGGCGTTCTGCCAGTGGCCACCGCTGGCGGTGGGCAACGCCTAGCAACCCTGGTGAGTAGGGATCCCCAGGCGAAGGACTACGATGCCATGGCCGGCGCGGCTCGCCGCGAGGCATGACGCGAACGGCGGTGATACACAAAACTCTGCTCGCCTCAACGGCAAGCCGCGAGGATCCCTTCTGCCGTCACCTAGGTCCAGTCCCAGTCAGCTCAGTTCGCCGCCGTGGAGGAGAGATTTGCCAAGTAAAAGAGGCCCAAGAGGACGAACATCTCGTCCTCGGTCGTAACACCGCCAGTAAGCGGACACGCATCGCACCGACCGTCTAGGGAGCCAGGGCTCGAGTCGCACGAACGATCGCGATCTTCCGGTTGCTCGCCGGCGCACGGCTGGCCAACCCGGCCTCCGGCACAGTGCGTTGGCACTTCACACGGCCCACCCTCGACCCCGGGCGACGATGGCAGCGGCGACGTTGATTTCCGCTTCACGGCGGTAGGATCCGTGAAACCGTTGTCGTACAGCGCGCAGTACGTGATGGTTCGTTTTTCTGGTGCCACGGCGTCGTAACGGAGAGGCGGGTCGAGGTCGAGGACCAGCATGTCGCTATAAACCGTACTCACGTAAAGCAGGGAATCGTGAGGGTCACGAGCGACTGCTCTAGGCCCACCGGTGAGAGCCGCATTCACACCGCGAACGAGTTCGTCCACGGTGACTGCATCGTCGCCTGAATAGTCCGCGTCGACACAGCTTTCCGGTGCGGCACTTCCCAGGGCCACATTGACCGCCCGGATGAGTTCATCAATCGTGACCATGCCATCTTCGTTACAATCGCAAGCACGTTCTCGTTCCCATGCCTGACACGGGGCGCCTTGGCACACGTCGGGGCTGTTGAAATCGTAACCCAAGGGAGAACAAGCTTCGCCCGCAGCAGGTCCCCCTTGGCAAGCAAACTTTCCCTCAAAGGTTCGCCAGCGTTTCATCCGTTTGTGACCGTGCCCGCTCAACTGAAACAACCGCGCGAATCGCGGGAACTCATAGTGGCTGCACACCTCCCTGGTCGAAAAAGGCGGCACGGGGGTCATTTTGTAGATGTCGCGATTGCCCGCGATGGGCCACACCATCATCCGTGCCTCTTCCGGCGCGGCAAACTCCCAGTTCAACCATGCTTCGTGCACGGCGGGCTCATCGCCCAAATTGAAGCTGTGGGCGTTCCATACAATCAAGCCGCGCAACGGCAACTCCTGGTAAACGCCCGGAGGAAACCGCATCTCGTTTGCAACCTGCTGGCTGCCAGAAAATGGAACGAGGCTCAAACCTTCGCGCATGTCTGGCGGGCCAAACCCAATGCAGCCAACCGCTTCCACGGGATCCGAGGCGCAAAGACCTGAGCCACAAAACGCAAGGTCCGTAGGCGAGCACGACTCACCATCACGCTCGCCGCCCCGGCATCGAAAAGGCCCCCACGCCGGGTCGTTCGGAGGGGTGCGACCAAAGTACAGGTTGGCAATCAAGTGGTGGCTCACCGGGCTTTGCCGGACCTCGTTCGCCCGAAAACGGAAGGTAAACCCGCCGCGGCCCCGGAACTGAGCGGGAACCAGATCCCGAACATCGAAATAGCTAACGAAACACACTTCCTTCTCGCTCCGTGGGGGTACGACCCATGGAGGCATTCGCAGTTGAAAGCCTTTGCCCGCTTCTGGTGGGGGTAACGGTTGAATCGGCACCGGTTCCGGTGGCGGTAAGCACGCATCCGCCAATTCTGCCGTGCCCAGTACAACACCCGTTCGAGGTGCACCTTGCTGAATCCACAACCGGAGAAGCTCCACCTCGCTCCGGCTCAGCGCAGGAAGAGGGTCAGGAGGCATAGCTCGGATCGGCGCACGATACTGTTCCGGCAACGTCTTCGCAGCCAAGTTCAGAAACAAGAGACTGCGGCTTCCCAAACCCGGCAGCACCCGCTTCATCGATGGAACAGTGAAGGCATCAGCCTCGACGAGGTTGTCGTAGGCAGTATCCTCCCGCAAATCCAATCCGCCGGCTCGTGCCTGACCATGACACAGGTCGTTCGTACAACTGTGCCGCGCAAACACGTCCTTCACCACTGCCCAAGTGCTGTCGAACGTCCTACCGGTACAATCGCCTTCAGCAAGCGCCGCGGTCGACGCCCCTAACCAAACTACCATCGCTAGCGCCAAGCACCGGAGCACCATCAGCGACTCCTCCCAAATCGGGCCGAGCCCTACAACACTTGAGTTGACAAAGTCAATTGGGGCGCATCCAATTTCGGGCTGTCGGAGGGTTGTGATTCAGCGTTGGGCCCGTGAGCGCGTCATGATGATCGCGGTCCACCCAGTGGCGAGATTAGTAACGACTTTCCGACCACTGACCAGGGAGCCTGGATTGTCGGCACTTGGGCCTTTGCCAAGGGATATCTCCCACCGGTTGGGCGGCCAAAAGCTCCGTGGGCTCAGGAGCCCGAGGCCGCGCTGCGGTCACGCACGTGGCTCAGGCGTTGGGCGCCGGCTCCTTGCCTGGGTCGCTCATGCGGTAACCTAGCGGATGGGGTGGGCGCGGTTCCAACCCCAGAGCTTCGAGCACCGCAGGATGTTGATAGTACGCGATATAGGCTTGGATCACTAAAGGGAAAACAAAACTCTGCTCAGCCAGGAGTTGTTCCCGAGCATCCGGCGGCAGGCAGTGAAACGGCTCACCTCGACGCGCAACGCTCGAATGGTTCAGCTCTCGCAAACCGCTACGCAGGAGTTCCAGCAGACCAGGAACTCTGCCGCAGTTTTCCGCGACCTGCCTGGCGCATCCGAGCGCCCCGGCCCCCGGAAATCGTCCATCGTCGCTTGGGGGAATCAGCGTATCGAGCACCCCAGCAAGAACATCCAAATCTTCCGCCGAAAGAGCTACGTTGGATCGATCCACCGTGCGCATCGTTTTCGCCCCTCAATCAAAGAGATTTGCGAGCCGGCGTTTCATCTGGTCCGCAATGTACAAGGCCAGGGCCTGGATCGTATTGGTAGGGTTTACTGCTGCAGAAGTCACGAAGATACTTCCATCGATGATAAAGAGGTTCTTGACGTCGTGGCAGCGCCCCCACTCGTTAACCACAGAGGTGTGTGGGTCACGCCCCATCCGGGCTGTGCCCATGAGGTGCCAGCCTGCGAACGGCAGCGGTGATTGGACAAAAGTCTCACGGGCACCAGCCGCCTCCAACACTTCACGAGCTCGGTCTACCGCGTGAGCGAGCATGCGCTGGCTGTTTTCGCTCAGCCGATAGTGAATCCGGGGCGCAGGAATTCCGTGTTCATCCCGCAGTTCCGGGTCGAGGGTGACACAGTTGGTCTCTTCGGGAAGGTCCTCGCAAATCGCAACCATTCCGGCGACATGGTCGAATAACTCCTCCACGGCGCGGTGATGGTTGCGCCCCCACGGAACCAGCCCTTGCTGCATCCCCCAAAGCACCGTCGAGATGGGCCCAAAGCCGCGCAGGATTTCAAAGGAATATCCCCGCACGAAACCGCGGCGAAGGTCGGTGCGGTAAAATTCTTGGCTCATGATACAGCAGCCGGTTGGCCCTTTGTACCCTTCCAAAGGCTCGTCGAACACACCCATCACCATGGCGTAAGGATGAAACATCAGGTTCTTGCCTACGAGGCCGCTTCGGTTTGCGAGACCATCGGGGAAGTGCTTACTGCGCGATGCCAGTAAAAGGCGCGGGGTCCCGATGCCGTTGCACGCCAGCACGACTACGTGCGCTGGCTGGTAACGTTCCTTACCCTCGGCATCGTAGTACACAACACCGCTGGCCATGCCCTGCTCGTTTACGGTAACTTCCCGCACACGACACCGTGTGCGCAAACGCACGCCGCGACGGAGCGCTTCGGGCCAATACGTGACGTCCACACTGCCCTTGGCTCCCTGCGGACACCCCACAAGGCAAGTGCCAGCGTTCACGCAAGCTGCTCGGCCTCGATAATTTTGCGTGATAATCGCACTGTCCGACGGCCACCAATGCCAACCGAGGCGTTCGAACCCAGCAGCTAGCTTCGCCCCGAGCTTACCTAACGGCACGGGCGGAAGAGGCAGTTGCTTTGGAGGGTAAGCTGGGTCACCCGGCAAGCCCGACACTCCCATCATCTCTGCATTCAAGTCGTAAAACGGCGCCAGAGTTTCGTAGTCAACGGGCCAATCCTCGCCCACACCGTCTACACTCCGCACACGAAAGTCGTCGGGGCGAAATCGGGGAAAGTGCGCGGCGTACAAGATCGTACTTCCACCGACGGCGTTAAACATGGAAACCTGAATGGGCGACGCCGAATCGTTTACCGGGTAGTCTTCGGGTCGCCTTCGGACATTCGGGCTGAAGTGAAAGTCCGTTAAATGGCGTGCCTCCCAATCGAGATCGTTTCCGGGAAGGTCTTGCGGGCGAACCCAGTCACCCTGCTCGATACAGAGGATTTGCATCTTCGTTTCCGCAAGGCTCCAAGCCAGCGCTGCTGCCGAAGCACCCGCTCCTACGATCAACACGTCTACGGTTTCGTCGCGCGCCATGACAACCAATTAAAAATGGAACCCGAGCTGCGTCGAGTCCCCTAATTGTTCAAGTTCCAAGAGAGCGCACCGCGGCTACAGCACGCCGCCAACCTTGGTAAAGAAGCTCCCGTTGTTCGTCGCGCATCCGGGGCCGGAATACACGGTCGCGCAGGCGTAGCCGCTCCAATTGTGCTGGCTTCCAGAGATTTACCCCAAGACCCGCCAGGAACGCCGCCCCTAAGGCAGTGGTTTCTACCAGTTTCGGGCGGTCCACTGGCACAGCCAAAACGTCAGCCTGGAATTGCAAGAGGAAGTTGTTTGCGGCGGCACCTCCATCAACACGCAACGTTTTTAAAGGCTGACCCGAGTCGGCCACCATAGTGTCGACAACGTCGCGAGTCTGATAAGCCAACGCCTCGAGTGCGGCGCGGATTAAGTGTGCCTTTGTGGTTCCTCGCGTGAGGCCTACAATTGCGCCTCTGGCCGTGGGATCCCAGTACGGCGCACCCAAACCCACGAATGCGGGCACAAAGTAGACGCCGAGCGTAGAAGTCACTTGGCGCGCAAGCTGTTCGGTTTCCTGGGCATTGCGAATCAAGCCTAGACCGTCCCGGAGCCACTGGATGGCTGCACCGGCGATGAAAACCGAGCCTTCGATGGCGTAGGCGGGCCCGCCGGTGGAGTCGCACGCAGCGGTCGTGATCAAGCCCCGCTGGGAATACACGGGGGTTTGGCCCGTGTGCATGAGAAGAAAGCAGCCCGTGCCGTAGGTATTTTTCACCATCCCTGGCTGCACGCACGCTTGCCCGAACAAAGCCGCTTGCTGGTCACCCGCGATGCCTGCAATTGGCACTTCGGCACCGAACACAGAACGTGCCGTGGTGCCAACCACCCCCGCCGACGGTACGGGTTTCGGTAGCGCCTCGGGCGGAACATGAAACAGATCGAGCAAAAAAGGGTCCCACTGCCGCTCCCGCAGATGAAACAACATGGTTCGGGATGCATTGGTGAAGTCGGTCACATGGGCACTACCGGCGGTGAGCTTCCACGTCAGCCAGGAATCCACGGTACCCACTGCAATGTTCTTTTGCCGCCGGGCGGGAAGGTGAGCCAACAACCATTCGATCTTCGTGGCGGAGAAATAGGGATCGAGAACCAAACCGGTGCGTTTGCGGATTTCCTCTTCCAGCCCTTGGGACCGTAGTTCTTCGCAGCGCGGAGCCGTGCGCCGGTCTTGCCACACGATGGCCCGGTGCAAGGGCCGACCCGTACGACGATCCCAAAGGACCGTGGTTTCCCGTTGGTTGGTAATCCCCAAGGCTGCCACCTGCTTCGGCTGGACCTTGGCTGAGCGCAACGCCCGACGAACGGTGG
>BEIG01000062.1 GCA_002898795.1 bacterium HR30
GATCCGGAGCGGGCCGGCTCCGCGGGCACAACCTTGTGGGCGATCCCTGTTGTGTGGAAGTACGGAACCTCGGATGGAGTCGAAGAAAAACGCACGGTGTTCTCCGACGCGAAGACGACCGTGCACCTTCCTCGAGCACGCTGGTACTACCCCAACGGAGGAGCCAGCGGTTTTTATCGGTTCCTTCTCGATGACGCAGCGCTGGACGCACTCGTGCCAGCGATGCAAACTGGCCTCGCAGCGCACGAACGCCTGAACTTACTGGACAACCAGTTCGCTCTGGTGCGGGCTGGTCAGCGCTCGCTAGCCAGTTACATGCGGCTCTTAGCGGGCTACCGTGAGGAAACCGACCGAGCTGTCGTGGGCACGTTGATCGACCACCTCGCGTGGTTGTGGCTTCACGTCGTCGACGATGCTGTGGAGAAGCCGTTCGCAACGTTGGTGGAAGAGCTTCTCTGGCCCCAGTGGCAAAGTCTAGGCTGGGACACTCGTCCCACCGATAGCGACGATGATCGCCTCCGGCGGGCGGCAGTGGCGGCAGCCCTCGGGTCGATAGCGCGCTCGACCACGATTCGGCGCGAAGCCCGCCAACGCCTCGAACGGTACTGGAGCGATCCGAAGTCGCTGGATCCCAATCTCGTCAGCGTGGTGGCCAACATCTCCGCACTCGACGGGGATGCCGCCCTTTACGAGCGTTATCTCGAACGCAAGCGCCAAGCCTCGACCGATCCTGAGGAAGAGTACCGGTTTCTGTTGGCCTTAGCGTCGTTCGAGCAGCCTGCGCTGATCCAACGCACGCTGGAACTTACGTTCAGCGACGAGGTGCGGGTACAAGACTGCCCCTCACTGCTAGCGGCCTTGCTCGGGCGGCGACAAAGCCGACCGGCAGCATGGAAGTTCGTTCGCGCACGGTGGCAGACTTTGACCGAGATTCTCGATCCCATGCTCGTGCAAAATCTCATCCGCGCACTCGGGCAAGTGACCTACCAGCCTGCGGCAGCCGAGGTTTGCTCGTTCCTCCAGGACCATGTCCGAGAGGAAACCCGCGAGACCACCGCACAAGTGTGCGAGCAATTGCGGCTCGACGCGCTTGCCGTAGAGCGCTTGCGTTCTGAACTGCCTCGCGCCTTGACGCAGCACTCGGGCTAAAACACCACGCCGATCGTAGGCCGATACGGCTTCGCACCTGGTCAGACCAAGACACGGCTGTGAATTCTTGCGGCCACAACCCGCGGACCGCACCGGCCGCTTGTATGCCACCGCGTTTCCGCCCACTTCGCCCCGCAGGCCAAAGCGAAAACCATTCTCTCGGAACCCGCCCCCAAGCTAAGCGCCGCCTCGGCTTTCTCCACGCGCCAGGGCACCGGCAATGAGGTGGGCAACACGGAGCGGTTCCGGAAGCCTCCCCCAGAGGGTGGTGCGCGCAATCAGTTGCTTTGCCTCGTCGAGCGACAAGTTCCAGCGCTGGACATAAACCCCGCCCACCGGCTCCATCGGTCCGAGTCGCTCCAGTTGTTTCCACTTTGCCCAGCCACGCGGAAGTTTTTCGCACAAAGCTTGGCGCAATTTGGCCCAGTTGGGCTGCCGTCGTGCCACGACCAAGATCGGGCGGCGCAGCTCCGCGCCCAGCGCCGGGACGTCCACCACGTTAAAGCCAGCAAAGGTCACCCCCTGAAGCAACACCACCTGCACATGTTCGTAAAAGCGGGAGCGGCGCAGCAAGGTAGCAAACACTTCGGTGGCGTCTTCCCCGTCGCGCTCCACCGAGCCTAACAAAACACCGTCGAACCGAGTGGCGGCAAACACAGCGCCCACCACGGCAACGCGCCCGCTTTGGCGCCGGTGAAACGGGGCATCGTCGAAACCCACGGTGTTGGACAGCCGTCGCACTCGCCTTGCCTCTACCCTTTGGCAATCGACTAACCGTGCCCAGCAGGCTAGGGTCAGCCAGACGCGCTCGGGTCAATCTTCAGCGAGGGGATTTCGCCGTGACCATCCAGGCTGTCCCTGTCATGTACACGCCATCGTTCCCCTGATATGGCCGCAACGCCTCGAGCACGCTTTCACGCACCCGGCGTCGAAGCTCCGGGTCAGCCCCCCTTAGAACTTTTCCCGTGGGCCCCATCTGGAGCAAGAATTCTACGACTCCTTCCAAGGGCTCCCCAGCACCGACAACCAACTCCCGTCGCGCCGTGTGGAATTCAATGTTCTCGTAACCCGCGGCGGTTAAAATGCGGCGCACCTTGTCAGGATCGGCAAAGGCAAACGGTCCCGGGGCATCGGGATTCGGCAATTCTACCTGGGGCAAGTGCTGCAAGGCCGCCATGAAGGGAATGGCCATCCACGGGTTTTCCGTCACCGCTTGCCAGCACACGAAAGCGAGTCGGGCTCCCGGACGCGAGGCCTCGAGGAAGTTACGGAATGCGGCAACAGGATCGGAAAAGAACATGACGCCAAAGCGGGAATACACGACGTCGAACTTCTTTGGCGGAAAGCGGTAGGACTGTGCGTCGCCACGAACGAACGTGACATTCTCCACCCCTTCGGATTCTGCGCGGCTCTTGGCGCGTTCCAGCATGGGTGTGGAGAGATCGATCCCAAGCACGTGTCCGCCCGGGCTTACACGACGCGCAAGTTCTATCGTCGTATCGCCGCACCCGCAGCCAACATCCAGTACCTTCTCGCCGGCAGATACCCGCGCAAGGTCCATGGCTTCGCGTCCGAGGGGCCCGATTTGCGCGTCGAGCAAGCGTTGGTAACGCACCCATTTTTCGCCAGCCTCGGTGTTCCAGTACTGCTCCTGTTCGGTATTGACCACGTCCATCCTAGGCCCTCCTCGACAGGGATTGTCGTTGAGCAAATTTGGTCACCCGCTCGGGACCGCGTAGCTCCTTAGAGTTCCCTTCCGCTCTGCTCCAGGCATGAAGGGCAATCCTACTCGTGAAGTTCCGTACCCTGGCACCGCACGAGCTCGAAGTCCGCGGTGGCCTGCGAAGACCACGCCGGCCACCGCAACCGCTTTGGGGCCGCTCCCAAAGAAAAGGCCCGCTCGCGGAAAAAGCAGGGATGGTTCGAGTCCGTCCTTGTCATTCCACGGCTCCAGCGCAGCAACAAATCTCGAACTTGCGCCCTCGCGGGTCATGCGGCCCACCCATGGGAGACTCGCCCGCCGTAGCGCTCCGCTACTGTGCCCAACCGTCCCGGCAGCCACGGTGATCCGCCAGTGCATTCCACCTCGCCACCATGCCTCAGTGTGCCACGCGAGCGTGGCGGCGGAACTCCTCGGCGCAGGCGCCTTCAGGGTCGAGTTGTACCGTAATGTGTGCAATCCCAAAGCGGTCGCGAAGCAAGAGTTGTACGCGCTCCAAGAGCGCGCGGTGAACCACAGAGTTTTGCACCACCAAATGTGCGGTGAGTTCGTACATGCCGGAGGTCATGGTCCAGACATGGAGGTCGTGTACGTCCACGACACCAGGTAGCCCACGCAACGTGCGCTCGATTTCAGCAAGGGAGAGCTCGCGGGGAGTTCCCATCATGAGGATGTCGAGTGACTCCCGAACGATGCGCCACGAACTCATCAGGATCAGCACGCCGATGCAAGCGCTCGCCAAGGCGTCGGCCCAGGCCCATCCGTAGAGATACATGGCAAGTCCGGCGAACAAGGCGCTCAGCGAGCCCAAGGCATCGCCCACCACATGAACCATCGCTGCTCGCACATTCAAGTTCGCCCCGGCCGAGCGATGCAGCAGCCACAACACGCTGGCGTTTACCGCCAGGCCCAGCACGGCCACAGGAATCATCGCTCCCACCCACACTGGCGGGGGGCTCCAAAAGCGGCGGTAAGCTTCGTGCCAAACCAGCCCGACCACGAGCCACATGGCCAAGCCATTGACAAACGCAGCAACAATTTCGAGGCGGTGATACCCAAAGGTCTTGGTCTCGGTCGGCGGGCGTGTCGCGAGCCACGAAGCCATCAGGGCGATGCCGAGTGCGCCCACGTCGGAGAGCATGTGCCCGGCATCGGACAACAACGCTAGGCTGTTCGTCCACCAGCCTGCCAATCCTTCCACGGCACAGAAGCCAGCCGTGAGGACCAACGCGCCCAGCAACGCTGCCGAACTGGGCGAGTTCCAAGGTTGTCTTTCATCCTTGCCCACGGCGCAACGTGTTCCTGTTGCCGAACCTCGCGCGGTCACTCCTCCTTGCCGCCCTGCCGCAACTGCCGTTTCCAATCGAGCACCCGTGCCTTCGCTGCCCACGCCTCAGCCTCGGCAACCTTCCCAGCTCGTTGGTAAATCCGCGAGAGGTTGGTGTACGCAAGTTCTTCCTCCGGAGCTAACTCCACAGCCTTGTGTGCCGCGGCAATGGCCTCGTCCCAAAGTTCTTTATCCGCCAAGGCCATGGAAAGTCCTTCCCACGCGTCTGCGTAATCCGGGTCGAGAGCAATGGCCGCACGGTAACGAGAAATCGCTCCATCGAGATCACCGGCAGCCACGCAATCGATGGCTTCGTCGTATAGCTCTTCAGCACTCGGCATGAGCTCGAACCTCTTTTGGACAACGATCCCATGCTACCGGAGCCTACCGCCTCGCTCAACCGTAAGGGGACGAGCCAACGGGCGAAGCCTACAGCCGCGCCTGCCGCATCGGCATCAGCGACATGCGCAACACCCATCAATGCTTGCCGCATTGTCGCTGGATGCCGAAACTGCTAGCGAGCCTCACCGTTAGCGCTCTGCTGACCGGAGCAGGGCGCGTTCTTGTTTCATGGCGAGCGAACCCAGTGACTTTGAGCAAGCTTGCGCCCGCGTAGTGTCGCTCTCGGAGGCCGCTAGCGGCTCGGGGGTGGTACGCGTGCAGGGTTTGCGCGGAGGGGCGCGGAGTTTTTTTCTGCGCGAACTCGCTCGGGCCACGGCCCGTCCCCTGCTGGTCGTCACGGAACATGCGGCGGCAGCAGAGGCGCTCTGCGACGAGCTCAGTTGGTGGCTCGGAGAGACGGAGCACACGAACCCCACCGATCGGCGCGTGCATCTTCTGCCGGCCTATGATGTTCCGCCGTTCGAAGAACTGTCGCCAACGGGCGAAGTAGTCGCGCAGCGAATCTATGCCCTCTACCAACTGCTTTACGGCAAGGCACCCGTGGTGGTTACCCCCGTCGAAGCCTTGCTGCAAAAAGTGCCTCCGAGGGACGTCGCCCGCCAGCGTTGGAAGTACCTCGTTCCCGGCGACGAGTTGGATCGCGATCGCCTGGTGCAAGAACTGGTGCGCTGGGGCTATCGGCGGGTGGAGCTGGTGGAGGACCGGGGCGATTTTGCCGTGCGCGGCAGCATCCTCGATATCTTTCCACCCGCGTATGCGTTACCGCTGCGCTTGCAATTGGATGGCGACTCCATTCACGAGCTTCACTACTTCGATCCGTCCACGCAGCGCTCGCTTCGCGAGGGTACCGACCTGTTGCTGTTGCCGATGCGAGAGTTCGATCACGATGCGCTGTTCTGTGCGGAGGTCATCCGCGAGGTCGAACGGCTCGCGTTTGCCAACGAAGTCGAACGCGAGGAACGGCTACGGCTCGTGGCCGGGCTTGAAAGCGGTGTCGCCTTTCCTGGTGTCGAGCGGCTTTTGCCGCTGGCCTATACGCAGCCGCTGGAACCGCTTGGCGCTTACCTTCCAGGCAACACGTTGCTTTGTTTCGATAGTCCCAGTGCCATCGAGCTTGCACTCGAGGCGCAGGCAGAAGAGATCCAGAAGCGTGCTTCAGCGAAGGCTGAAGCACACCAGTTCCTCCTTCCTCCGGAGAGGCTTTACCTCGACGCCAAACAGTGGCGGGAACTCTATGGGCGCTACCCCCGTGTGGAGCTCGAGGCTCTCGAGCTGTTAGTGCCTCCGGAGGGGAGGGACCTCATCGCGATCCAGTGCCACAGCGTGCGCGAGGCCAGGATCGAGCGAGTTGCAGGACGCCGCGAGGTCACGTTTGCGCCCGCGGCGGCGCGAATCCGCGATTGGCTCCACCAGGCCTACACCGTGGTCGTCGTCAGCCATCAGAGTGCGAAAGCGACCCGCTTGCGTAACCTGTTGGAAAACCACGGCATTGCTGTCCAGCAAGTCCCCTCGGTGGACGAGGCACTCGGGCTTCCCCGCACCAAGCGTGTGCTGCTCCTCTTTGGCCATCTCGGCGCCGGCTTTCGCCTGCCGGGGCAAAAGCTCGTCTTCCTCAGCGAGGGCGAGTTGCTCGGCAGCGAACGGCAACGGCGGCGCACGCAGCGTGTGGATGTCGGCCAACTCTTGCGGAATCTGAACGAGCTCAAACCCGGCGATTACATTGTGCATCTCGACTTTGGCGTGGGGCGCTACTGCGGGCTCGCTCACCTGAACATCAACGGCATCGAGAACGACTACATCCAGTTGGAGTACGCAGGCAACGACCGCCTTTACATCCCCGTCGATCGCATTGGCTTGCTGCAAAAATACATCGGGGCAGACGGCTCGGCTCCGCCATTGGACAAGCTCGGGAGCACGCGGTGGGCCCGGGTGAAGGCAAAGACCAAGGAATCCATTTTGGCGATGGCCAAGGAACTCATCGATGTGTACGCGCACCGCGAGGCGATGGAGCGCAAGCCCTACCCGCCTCCCGATGCTTACTACCGGCAGTTCGAAGCTGCATTTCTCTTCGCAGCAACCGAGGACCAACACCGTGCCATTGAGGACGTGCTGGCGGACATGCAAAAGCCAAAACCGATGGACCGTCTTGTCTGCGGCGACGTGGGCTTTGGCAAAACCGAAGTTGCCATGCGCGCCGCGTTCCTCGCGGTCATGGATGGCCGCCAAGTCGCGGTACTCGTTCCGACCACCGTGCTGGCGCAACAGCATCTCCACACCTTCCGCAAGCGTTTCGAAGGCTATCCTGTGCGCATCGAGATGCTGTCTCGTTTCCACTCGCCGAAGGAAAATGCCGCGATTATCGCCGGCTTGAAGGACGGCAGCGTCGACGTGGTCATTGGTACCCACCGGTTGCTGCAACGCGACGTGCAGTTTCAGAATCTCGGCTTACTCATTGTCGACGAGGAGCACCGCTTTGGGGTGCGCCACAAAGAAAAAATCAAGCAGATGCGCAAACTCGTGGACTGCCTGACACTGACAGCGACTCCAATCCCGCGCACCCTGCAAATGGCATTTCTCGGCATTCGCGATCTTTCCGTCATCGAGACCCCACCCGTCGACCGCCTAGCCATCCGCACGTATGTCACGCGCTACGACGAGCACGTCATCCGCGAGGCTTTGTTGCGGGAAAAGGCACGCGGGGGACAGGCGTTTTTCGTTCACAATCGAGTCCAATCCATCGAAATCCGCGCCCGGCAATTGCGGCAACTCGTGCCGGAGTGCTCGTTCGTCGTGGCGCACGGTCAAATGAACGAGCACGAACTCGAACGGGTCATGACCGACTTCATCGAGCGCCGGTTCGACGTGCTCGTGTGTTCCGCCATCATCGAATCCGGCCTCGACATTCCGACCGCGAACACCATTATCATCGATCGGGCGGATCACTTTGGGCTTGCTGAGCTGTATCAGTTGCGGGGGCGTGTCGGGCGTTCCCACGAGCGGGCTTTTGCCTACCTGCTGATTCCAGGGGAGCAGCTCATTACGCGGGAAGCCCAAATGCGCCTGCGAGCGTTGCAGGACCTCGACGACCTTGGCGGCGGTTTTCGACTCGCCACGACCGACCTCGAGATTCGGGGGGCTGGCAACCTTCTCGGGAAACAACAATCGGGGCAAATTGCCGCTGTCGGCTTCGAGCTGTACCAGCAAATGCTGTCCGAAGCCGTGCAAGAGCTACGGGGCGCGGTGGTGGAGGAGGAAGTCGAACCAGAAATCCATCTCGGAATTAGCGCCTTCATCCCCTCGTCGTATATGCCCGACGAGAACCAGCGTTTGGTGTTCTATCGGCGTCTGGCGCAAGCCCACAGCGTCGAGGAGCTTCAGGCGCTCGCAGCGGAGCTCGAGGATCGCTACGGACCCATTCCCCCGCCGGTGGATTCGTTACTCCGAGTGATGGACTTGCGCCGTGTGCTCAAACTTCACAAAGTGCAACGGCTGAAAGTGGCAGGTGACCGCGTTCACCTGCAGTTTCACCCCCAGGCCCCGGTGGACGTCGAGAGACTGCTTGCCCTCGTGCGTGCGGGCAACGGGCGATTTACCCTGCCGGCAGATTTTCAGTTGAGTTTTCTCCTTCAGGCGCGCGACGCCGACGGTCTGGTGGCAGAAGTCAAGGAAGTGGTGTTGCGCATTGCAAGCCGGCAACGGGAAACGGTAGAGGCCTCCTATGCCTAAACTGGATCGTTCCGCGAGTCGAACCGGTCTGCGCTTGTTTCACTCGGCCTGGGCCAGGCGTTGGGGTCTCGGAGTATTTCTGGCGTTCGCGGTTGCGGCCAAGGTGGCTAGCGCCGAACGGGTCAATGCTGTGCTCGCCACGGTAGACGGGGAACCGGTAACCCTTTACGAGGTGCGCCAGTTTGCCAAAAGCAGTTTGCGACTGCGGCAGTCGACGGGTCTTTCGCAGGCGGAGTTGTTGCGCGCGGTCATCACCGACAAAATCGTCGAGCGCGAGGTCCAGCAAAAGGGAATCATTGTCCGTGACGAAGACGTGGACGCTTACATCCGCTCCGTCAAGGAACGCAACCGCATCGACGACCGCCAGTTGGAAGAAGCCCTGAGGGCTCAGGGCTTGGATCTCGCAACCTACCGCAAGCAGGTGCGGGAGGATTTAGCCCGTCAACAACTGCTTGCGCGGGAAATCCGGGGCAAAGTGACCGTCACCCCCGAAGACGTGCAACGCTATCTCGAAGAACACAAGGACGAGTATGCCGGGCCCGCGCGGGTGCGGATTGCGCACATTTTGTTTTCTCTCCCACCCGACGCCAGTGGCGACCAGGTGGCAGCAGTTCTGGCTCGTGCCCAAGAAGTACGCCAGCAGATTGCCAACGGCTTGGACTTTGCCGTAGCCGCCCAACGTTACTCTCAAGACAAGACCGGCCGGGAAGGCGGCGACCTCGGTTGGTTCAAGCCAGGAGAGCTTTTAGACGAGCTCGAGCAGGCGCAAGAACGGCTCAAGGTGGGCGAAGTGAGCGAGCCAGTACGAACGCGGTTAGGCATTCACTTGATCCGGGTGCTCGCGCGGGAGCAAGAAGGGCAGCTCGATCGTACGGCGTTGGAAGAAGAGATCCGCCAAAAGCTTTATAGCCAAGCACTGGAAGAGCGCTTTCAGCGCTGGCTGAGCGAGGACCTCTACAAACTTCACCACGTGGAGATCTTCGAGGAGTAAGCCAGCGATGCCCGATCGGACACAAGCCCCGGTGATCGCCATCACCATGGGCGACCCCGCCGGGATCGGTCCGGAAGTGATCCTCAAAGCAATTCGCCAGGCACGCGTGCGCCGTGCTTTGCAGCCCCTGTTGGTCGGGGTTGCCGACGTGTTCCATGACTGCGCCCGGCGCAGCGGGTGGCGGCTACGGTTGCAGGAATACGAAGCAGGGAAGCCGAGGGATGCCGACGCCGTGTGGATTTACGACATTCCCAGCGCGGCTCAGTTGCCTCGTCCCGGGACGCCCTTGACGCCGGCTGCACGAAAGCGCTGTGGCGAGGTTTCGTGGCGCGCCCTGGTTGCAGCCGTGGATCTCGTCCAGCGAGGCGAAGCCGCAGCTTTGGTCACCGCCCCGATTGCCAAGGCGCATTGGGCGGCGGCGGGTTTGAAAGCTCCGGGTCATACGGAACTGCTCGCCCATCTAGCGGGAGATGTCGCCGTACGCATGATGATGGCTGGCCGCCGCTTACGTGTTGTGCTCATGACCACGCACGTGCCACTAGCCAAAGTACCGCGCCTTCTGACGACGCAACTCGTCGACGAGACCATCCGCATTGCGCATCGCGCTTTGCACGAGCAGTTCCATCTCGACTCGCCCCGCCTGGCCGTTGCGGGACTGAATCCTCATGCTGGCGAAGGGGGTCTATTTGGGCGTGAAGACCAAGAGATTCTCCTTCCCGCCGTGACGCGGGCACGGCGACGGGGCATCGATGTGACGGGTCCGCTCCCGGCCGACACGGTTTTCTTCCACGCCTACCGAGGGATGTACGACGCTGTGCTTTGCCCCTATCACGACCAGGCGCTCGCTCCGTTCAAGCTCGTCCACTTCTCCGACGGCGTGAACGTCACCCTCGGGCTGCCGTTCGTGCGTACCTCTCCCGACCACGGCACAGCCTTCGACATTGCCGGGCAAAACCGTGCCGATGCCAGCAGCATGACGGCTGCTCTCTTGCTTGCCGCTGAGTTAGCCCGCCACCAGAAAACGCGAAATCGTCAGGGAAAGTAAAAGCGCAAATCGCTCAGCAACCGGAACAAGGGGATTTGCCCGTGCGCGGGAACAACACTCGTATAAACCCAGCGTGAGCCGAACAAGGGTAAGAGCAACCGGGAAAGGGGACCGAGTGGGCCCATGGTCATCGTGACCAACGGGAATGCACGGTGCTCCCAGGTGAAGGCTGCAACGCGCCACACGTCGTGGGGAGCGGTGGCCCACACGGCTAGCTTGACCACGTCGGCGCCGGCAGCGCGCGCCCGCTGGTACAGTGCTTCGAGCTCACGCATCGATGGGGTGCGCCGGAAGTCGTGGTAGGAAAGGACGATCGTACATCCTCGCTCCCGCGCATCGCGACACAGATCCGAGAGCTTTCCCACACTTCGGACCTCCACGTCGATCGCGGCCACCCGCGGCAGCACCGCGCGCCAAAGCTCGGCGCGAAGCGGGTCGGGTAGCTTTACCGCCCCTCCCTCTGTGGCACTTCGCACTGTGGCCAGCAACGGCCGCCCGAAGCGTTGCAGCTTGGCGGCCGTGCGTTCGAGATGAGCCGGGTCGCGACTTCCAAACTGATCGATGCGGAGTTCGAGAACATCGACACCTGGCCGGCAAAGCCGGCGTACCGTAGAAAGATCGTCTTTCACCGCCAAAATGACTTTGGGTCTTTCACCCGGCAGACCAACGAGCCTTTGCAGCGACGACGGTTTCTTGCTCTCACCCTTTTTCATATCCACAAGAGAAACCAGCACAGCTCGTACAGGAGAGGGCTCGAGTCATGCAACCCGCAGAACCCCAAGAGGGCCCGGTTCGAGTCGAGACCGGCCAAGGATCGCCCGTCGATGCGGAGGTGAATGCACTCATGCGCGCGACGGCCAGACGTGCTGCTTGGTTCTTCATCGGCAGCATCGTCTTTGCCCTCACCGTCGGCGCCACGCTCGGGGCGTTCCTTTGGTTGAGCTTAACCTTGCAAACAAACCTCCTTGGCAACTTGTCTGTCTTCCACGCCCGTAGCGCACATGGTTACGGGCAAGTGTTTGGCTTTACCGCGCTATTCGTTTGCGGTGTGGCCTACCACGTTCTCCCGCGGTTGAGCGGGCGGCCGTGGCGCGCAAGCTCGTTGCAGCGCATCGCACTCATCGGTTTGGTGGTTGGGGCCGGGCTCGGTAGCGTCGGTACGCTCATCGCCGCCGGCGGTTGGGTGATTTTGCTTGCGCACTTCGCGCTGGTGGTGGGCGCAGCGGCCTTTGCCTGGTCCGTCCGGCTGCAACTTCGTGGCAGTTCCGTGCAACCTGGGCTGTTGTCGGTGTATGTCCAAATCGGGTGCTGGTGGCTGGTTGCGGCCGCGGGCCTTCCCGTGTTGGTGCCCGCTTTGAGGGATCAGGCACCGCCGCTGGTTTGGGAAGCAGCGCTGTGGGGTTTTGCTGCAAACTGGATTTACGGAATGAGCTTACGAATTCTCCCTGCTTCCTTGGGTTTGGTGCGGCTGGAAGGGAGGGGGGGACCGGTCGTGTGCACCGCGCACCAACTGGCCGTGCTCCTTTGGTGCGTAGGAATGGCCGCGGGAAGCGGCTGGCTCCCGAGCGAGGTGGCTTGGCTCAGTCGCCCTGGTGCTCTTCTCCTCGTGATTGCCGCATTGGGGTTCGCGTACGGTGTAGGCTTTTTCCGCGCGCGAGCCACCTCAGCTCACCCCATGCCTGGCACGGAAAAGTTCTTGTGGACTGCGTATTTGTGGCTCGCAATCGCTCTCGCTTTTGGCCCACTCACGGTGGCGGTCACAGGCGCCGCCTTCGTCGGACCCGTGGCCGACTTTGCCCGCCACGCATTCACCCTCGGGTTTCTCACGCAAATGATCTTTGGCGTTTCGATGCGTGTTCTGCCGGCCGCAGCCGGGATTCCCATCTGGAGCGAACGCTTGCGCGACTACACCTATGGGCTTCTCAACGCCGGAGCATTCCTTCGCGCCGGAGAAACAGTGACGGCCTGGGGTGGAAGTACGGCTTGGTATCAGTGGTCTGCCCTTTCGGGCCCGGTGGCCTGGGCAGCCTTCCTCCTGTTCGCGGTGAACTTGACGATGAGTGTTCGCCAAGGGTCGGTAAAAGCCGATCGCGGCTAAAGTCGTGTGGAAACCATGGAAAGAAGGGCTGCCTTCTTCTTCCAACGCAAACCCGCAGCCTTGTTTCCTTGCTCCCATGGATGCGGCTTCCCCGGATAAACCAGTTCCAGCCAGTGAAGATCAAATCATGGGGCGTTTTCCAGCAAGGGGGGTAGCTCCTCGATCCGTTGTTGGATTTGGTCGCGGGCGCGGCGGAAACGCTCCAAAGCTTCCGCTTCGCTCAATCCCTCCAAGCCTGCGGCCGGGTCGTCAATGGGCCAATGCAACCTCTTGGCAGCATGGAGGTATACTGGGCAGACCTCCTCGGCGCACAAGGTCACGACGACGTCGAACTTGGTGCCGGCAAGCTCATCCACGTGCTTGGCCCGTTGCCCGGAAATGTCGACGCCGATCTCCTGCATGGCTCGAAGGGCCAGCGGATGCACAGACCGAGGAGCAGACCCCGCGCTGGCGACCACGACTCCGGGGCCAAACCGCGCGCGGGCCAGTCCTTCTGCCATCTGGCTTCGCGCCGAATTCGCCACACACAGGAACAAGATGCGTTTCGCGCCCATGGTGAAACCAGCTACCATGCGACGTCCGTCCCGGCGAGTCTCCTTGCGCGGCGCCAAGGTGTGCCCAGCCTTTGCGGAGCCGAGGCCATCGTCCTGCAACAGACCGGCCAGCGCTCGCCCGTAACTTGCCCCGTTCTCCAGCGGGATGGAGAGGCAAATTTGCTCATGCCGGAAGCAGTGATCCCACTGATTCGGCGGAGCAGGCAGATTTCGGAGGTAGAGATTGGAGCAAGAGAGAGTGGACCTTTCCTGCCAGAGAGGCCGAGGGATGAGGATTCACCGCGAGCCGGCCATCGGTTGAGGATCCCAAAAAGCGCGGACGCGAGGGGGGAGGCTATCTTTGCCCCGAGTCTACCCCAGTGTTCCCGGAAAGTGCGAGGAAGTGGGCAAGGCTTCCAAGGTCAGACTCGCTGACGGGAATTGCTCCGGCAGCAACCAAAGCCGGATTTTCCCCTTTCCAGCACAGCACTGGCTGCCCTCGATCCAGGGCTTGCAAGCAAACCCGTTCGATCTCTCCACCCGGGCGGGCGTGCAAGACCAAGATCAAGTCGGCAAAAGCAGCGACGAGGGCATCGCGACGAGCGCCGTTTCGCGGAAGAGCATGATCGAGCAGCCGAAATGCGGAACACACCATTTGCGGCTGCTTCGCAAACTCGCGCGTAGGCGAAGGGGCGTAAACACACGGATCCCGCGAAAGGTCGGGCCCGAGCGCGGAAAACAACCCTCGATCCAACACCACGATTCGCGGAGCCCCCGTGGCACGACTGGCCATGCCCACCAAGCGGTACGCAACCTTTCCCGTGCTCGTGACCAAGGTAAACCCCTCTTCGGCCGCACGTTGCACGACTGCGCTAATGGCCGGCATCGTGTCAGCGGTCGGGGTGCGCGAGTGTAGCACAGCGAGCACGGGGAAATCTTGGCAGCGCGCCTCGCCCGCGGCAAAGAACACTGGCGGCGGGGGCGAGGCCCGCCATCTGAGCCGGTTTGGGTACTCGGCATCGAGCAGGGTGCAGGCCCAACCGCCATGCGCAACGAGTTGGCCGGCGAGCCACTCGCAGCGCCGGCGGTGCGCTTCGCCGTGCTGTTCGAGGCAACGCCGGGCGGCCTCGGGCAGGGGGTAATCTCGCTGGAGGACTGGTGCGGGGAGCCGGAAAAAGCTGGCCAGACCATGCCCGCGCTTTTCACTGCATTCGATGATGGCCCGTGCCAGGCGCTCCCCCACTTGCGGAAGCTCCGAGAGCATCACCGCGTAAAGGGTCGATTCCTTGTCTGGCGTCCACATGCGTGTTACCGGAAGCCTTTGCTGGAGAGAAAAGAACCATGCGTGAGGGCACGGTGCATGCCCGCGGACTCAAGTTCCATTACCTCGAATGGGGTTCGCCCAACCGAGAGCCTCTCGTCTGCCTGCATGGGATCACCCAGACCGCACACAGTTGGGACGAAGTGGCAGCGGAGCTTTCCCAAGACTATCGCGTTTTGTGCCTCGACCAGCGCGGCCACGGCGACTCTGACTGGGCCCCCGACGCTGACTATTCGCGTCACACCCAGGCGGCCGACCTGGAAGCGATTCGTGCAGCCTGGGGGCTTGCTTCCTTCGTTCTGGCGGGAATGTCCATGGGAGGGATCAACGCCATCACGTACACCGCGCGCCACCCCGAGCATGTCCGCGCCCTGATTATCGTCGACGTGAGTCCCGAAATCGAAGCGCGCGGCGTGGAAAATATCCGCCAGTTTATCCAACAGGAGGACGTGTTGCCGAGCTTCGAGGATTTCGTTGCCCGCGCGCACGCTTTCAATCCACGACGATCCCTGGAAAACATTCGCAGCCGACTCCGCCACAATTTGAAACAGCTCCCCGACGGGCGGTGGACCTGGAAGTACGACCCTTATTTGCGTGCACCCGAGCGAGGTTTTCAGGCGACAGCGCTGCTGGGGCTGTGGGACGACGTTCGAGCGCTCAGTTGTCCGACCTTGATTGTCAAAGGCGCCGAGAGCGACATCCTGTCGCCCGAAGCAGCCCGGCGCTTGCAAGAAGCGATCCCCGGAAGCGAACTGGTGACCATCCCTGGGGCGGGCCACTCCGTCATGGGCGATAACCCCGCTGCCTTCGTGGCTGCAACCCGCGCCTTTTTGGCGCGCTTGTAATGGGGTTTGGACCTCCGGGTCGCGTTGCACTTGCATTCTCCCTGAGGCGACTCACCAGTAGCCGTCGCGCGCAAAGCTGACGTAGCGACCGTGACCAATGACGATGTGGTCCAGTACACGCACACCCATAATTTCCCCCACCTGCCGGAGTCGCCGGGTAACCTCCACATCCTCCGGGCTTGGCGTTGGGTCGCCACTCGGGTGATTGTGAACGAAAACAACGGCTGCGGCAGCCTCGCGGACCACTGGTTCGAAAACATCCCTTGGGCAAACGATCGTGGTCGTCAACGACCCTTGGGACACGCGCACATCGCGGATTTTTCGGTGCCGATTGTCAAGCAAGACTGCGTAGAAAAACTCCCGCTTCTCCGAGGCCAGACGCTCTCGAAAATGAGCATACACGTCGGCCGGGTCGCGAAACGGTTCACCTGCCTGCCACTGCTGCTCGCCGTAACGCTTGCACAGTTCGGCCACGGCTAACAATTGTGCTGCTTTTGCCGGGCCAAGCCCCGGCATTTGGCGAAGCTCGCCAAACACGGCACGTGCAAGCCCGCGCAAGCTTCCGAACTGGCTGAGAACCGCACGCCCGAGATCCACAGCACTGTGACCAGGAGCGCCATGGCGCAGCACAACCGCTAAGAGTTCCGCATCCGAGAGCGCTTGTGGGCCTTGCTGCAGCAATTTTTCCCGCGGGCGGTCATCCTCTGGCCAAGCCTTAATGGTTTTAACCATCAGTTCCGCATATTACGATATACACGTACTTCTGTAAAGCATATTGTCAAGGATCAGGCGCTCCGAACTCCTAGTGCGGCCACCTACGAGCCCCGTCGTTTCCCGGCCTTCCGCCGCTTCGTTGCCCAAGTTCAGTCGCGGTGCCCTCCGCAAAACCAAGTGGTTCCTCTCGAGCGAGGATCCAACAGCAGGCAACTGCAATTAGCCTTTCGTGTTGATGACATAAGAATTTCTTTCTTGCGAAACTGTCGTTCCGGTTTATCTTGCCGTGGCTGATTTTTCAGCCCACAGGAGTTTACATGAAGATTTGGTCTCCTTTGACGCCTTCACCCGGGTCGGGAACCCGGATGAAGCATCATTGGACACAGTACGGTTGTCTCTCTGCTCGAAACCGAGAGCAGGTGGGTTTCGCGCCGCCTCGCTCTTTCGGTTGGTTCAAGTTGATCCTCGTTGCCATGCTTGCAGCTTCGATCGTGAGCGTGGCCTCTCGTCGCGCTTTTGCCGCGGGTTGCTGCGCCTGCAATCTCTGCAACGCCTGTTTCAACAATCCAACGGGTAACTCGCAGTGCCAAAGCTTTTGCGATACGCAGTGTGGTGGTGGAGGAGGAACGTGGGTTGGGGGCGCGGGGAATACCTGTGACAACGGCTGTGGCGGGCTATATCTCACACCGACGCCAACAGGAACTCCGACCCTGTCGCCTACACAGACCCCTACGCCAACACACACCCCAACGCACACCGTAACCCCGACTCCCACGTTTTCGCCCACGGTCACCTTGACGCCAACGGTAACTCTTACACAAACTCCGACCGCGTCCCCAACAGAAACGCCAACACCAACCTCGACGCACACTCCAACCCAAACTGCAACAGTAACTCCAACACCAACCTCAACTCAAACGCCAACCGAGACCCCAACACACACCCCAACGCTAACGCCAACTCAAACCCCAACCGAGACCGCAACAGCAACTCCAACACTGATTCCAACTCACACCCCGACCTTCACACAAACCCCAACGCCAACTTTCACTCAAACCCCGACCTAAACTCCAACACAAACCCCAACTCTAACGCCGACGCAAACCCCAACCGAAACTGCCACAGCAACTCCGACAGCGACCTTGACCCATACGCGCACCCCAACAGAGACGCCGACGCCTACCCTGACTGCAACCGAAACCCCGACACCTTCGCCGACTCAAGCCTCGGCGTTCACGCCTTCTGCAACCCCTGCCAGCGGGGGCGGAGGAGGTGCCACGCGCACGCCCACGCCGAGCCGCACACCCATACCTACCCGCACACCCACTCCGAGTCGCACCGTTGAACCCACCATCACCGCGACACCCAGTCGAACACCAACGTTCACTCGCACCCCCACTCCAACCCCAAGCCTTACTCCTACACGCACGGCAACGGTGCCAAGCCTGCCCACGCCTTCCCCCACACTGACACCTCTCCCAGACGGAACCGACTCTTGTTCGCTTCGCTTGCACAAGACCCACGTGGGTCTGCCGATCCCTGGCGGCGTGGTGAGTTACGTGCTGCGCTGGATCAATCCTTGCCGCACACCTTTCACCCAAGTCGTTCTCGAAGATCAGGTGCCGCAAATCTTCGAGATCATCCGAGTCACCACCGACGCCACCTACCAGTTGCAGGGACACGTAGTCCGGTTCTTCCTCGAAAATTTGGACAAAGCGCCCGCCGGCGTTGCCACCATCGATGTACGGCTACCGGCCAACACCGTCGCCGGCACGGCCGTCGTCAATACAGCCCAACTCCTCAGCGGGTCCCAGGTGCTTGCCGAGGCGTCGGACGTCGTTGTCCTTGCGCCTCGCGTTGCTGGTCGCATGGCCTGTGCCTTCCGCGCTCAGGTGTATGCCCGACCCGGCACCCCCATTCGTTACGCAGCCCGCTACAAAAACGGAGGACAAAGGAACGTTCTCACCGTTTCTCTTCCCGAACGAGGTTTCCTGCCTACGGTTTTTCAACCGGCGCCCGACTTCGTGGCTGGCTCCGTGCTCCAATACCAGAGCCTTGCTCAAACGGCTGGTGTTGTCCGCATCGACGGGCTGGTCGGCGCCGATGTACAGGAGGGCACCGTTCTTTACGCCTGGGCCACCTTGGAGGACGAGGCCGGAAACACTGCAATTTGCGAACATCGCTCGCAAGTGCGTAGCAAGCAACGTCTCGATCTCTTCCTCAAGATGCCCGCACATTGGAGGCAATCGACGACCACCACGGTGGTGGCCCGTTACAGTGGGGCGACAACCAATAACGAGTTAGTCATCGTCCTGCCCCAGGGGGTCAACCTTCTCGGTGCTTTGCCGCCGCCCTCGAACTTCGACAACCGAATGCTCACCTTCCGAGCTTTGCCTACGCCCGCAGGTATCGTCAAACTTCGGCTGCAAACGAGCGAGCCACTAAGCGCAGGAAGCACCCTCGTTCTAGGTGGCACCATTACTGACGACTCCGGCTTTATCGCCTCGTCGACAACCTCAGCAATCATTCTGCCGTAGGTCGCTCGCTTTTCTTGGTACGAACGGATCGACACGGGGCTTGTCGGGATTGCAGCCCGCCCGAAGCTTTAGGCTCGAAGATTCTAATCCCCTTCGAGCGTAGCTTGGGCCCAAGAGCTGCTTGCCGCAGAGCGGGTGGCAAGGGATCGAGCCCCTCCGTCGTCTTCATCCTGGTCATGGTTCCGTACCCCTGCAGGCGAGGGACATCCGTTTCTTGAGGCCATCCCATGCGGCGTCAAGCCGGCAGCTTGTTGCCCATGGCTCGGCACCAAAGCTGCCACGACACCAAATGCAGCGGAACGACGGAACAGTGCCACAACCCCAGCGCTGTTCGCCATCGCTCCCCCAAATGAAGGTCTATAACTCAGGCTGCCAGCGAAGAAGAACCAGCGAACCAACATCGGGTGCAGCGGCCAGCATCGACGAGGAAATCGAGCAAACGCTGACCCTGCATCGGCTGAGGCTGTTTGCGGAACTCAGGGGAGTTTCAAAGCTCCCACAGCTGCCTGGCGTGCATCCATATCGTGGAGCAGCGGACGGGCAAGAGCGACTACTGGAAGAACAGCGCAAAGAAGCAGCGCTCGCTGGCAACGGCCTTGCTCGATATCGAGTTGCGCTTTCAATGGGTGCATGGGTGAAAGCACTTGTCGGCACTGTGGCGGGGGCTCGAGGCGTACAAGCGGGAAAAGGAAGTGGGGCGAGCGGGGATAGTAAAAATCGGGAGAAGGCAGCGTCAACTAGGGCCACCCCTGAATTTCAGCAAAATCAGCATTGACTCCTTAGCCAATCCTGGTGTACACAAATCCTCGATTGACGGCGCGTTAGCCGCAGGGGCATTTCGGGGAATTTCTCTGGCAGGTGTAAATGGCAGTTAGGCTTCGAGCAAGCGGATCGGGTGGAGGTGGCAGCTTCTAAGTTGGTTCATGCTCCACCAAGCCGCGCAACTCTATTGGGGTTGTGTGGGCGGATAGTCAAAACACGTTTTTGAGTGGATCCGCGCCCTGCCGGTGAAGACCCCACGCACCGGTACTCAAAGGCAGCTCCGGTGAAAAGTGGGAAGTAAGGGGAGACGAAACGCTGAGTTCTTATATCTTTGCTAGTGTATCTTTCTTACGGATTCTTGCTGCCACCGCATATGCTTGTCCCTCGCACAGCTGTTCCTGGTCCGAGAATCATGAAACTCCAGGCCGTGGTGACGACTGCGACTATGTCAGCAATTGTGTGGGCGGGAAGGATTGCACGTGCGTCAATGAGCCTGACACCAAGATCAATGGTGTCTTGATTTGGGATCAAGACCCCGGCCAGCCACACTGCGACGGGCTGCGTACGTCAGATAGAAGCTCTGGGACGCACGGGAAGCGGGCCGCAGCCAACAACTTTACTCTCGCGACTCATCGCTATCTACCGGCGTACCTGGAGCAAGGGGAAAGCGGAGGTCCACGCTCTACCCTGTCAACCCAGGCCCAGGCATTGCGACTAGCAGGGCAATGCCGGGAAGAGAGCGCGAGCACCGCCTACAATACCCCGCGGGCGCTACGAAGAAGTGGCTTCTTCCCGCCCAGGGCTTCACTGTTGTATCGTCCCTGGTTTAGCCAGGTACGTAAGTTGGGGAGCGTTCCACTCGCACTGGTCGACACGGTGCGGGAAGGTACCATAGAGGGAATTCTTGCGAATGATCCAGATGCGGTGACAGAGCCTATCCAAGAGTTTTGGTCCCGCAACCTCGGAGCGTATGGGAAGCGGACAGGTTGGCGGGACCGTGCTACACCCGGCACGGGGGCAAACCGGGCGTGGTACACTACGGCAAGCATCCGGGCTCAATCCACCTCGCCGACCAGAAGCTCGGGATCGAGGTGGCACGGATGCGTAATCTGCTAGCACGATGTCTGAGATTCGCGTTGCTGGTGTCCTTCGTGACAAAGGGCCCCCTCGCTGAACAATCGCCTTCAGACGACCCAAGACTCATCGTTTTGAGGCGGCCCACCTGGAATGATCCGTTAGGCGGGATGGTAACCCCCATCTGGCGCGCGCCCCGCTGTCGTTACCGCACTATGTATGGAGGAGGTAGTGCATGTTCCTATGTCGTGTAAAACATCCGCAGCGGGGCCGTGCTCGTGGTCTCAGCGTGGCCATCGGCTGTCTCATGGGATTGGTCGGAGCCATCCGTGCTCAGGCAGCCCCGAACCTGACCATCAGCACGATGCCGTCACCAGCGGCAGCGGGCAACAATCCCCCAAAACCGATCACCTGGAACGTCATTGGATTGGACAGCAACAAACCCACGACCGACGGGCCGGACACCTTCTTGGTGGGTGCGCGGGTGTGCAATACTGGCGACGCTCCTGCGACCAACGTGGTCTCCTCGTTTGTCTGGGACAGCGCCAACAGCTTCATCGACCTCGCACCATCGGCAGCAAGTTCGTTAACGCTCGATGCACTGGCAGCGGGAGCGTGCAAGGATTTCTTTTACAACGTGCGGGTGACGCGCAGCACGGCGGCCTGGAATGCGAAGCGCCAATTCCGCATCACGGCCACAGCCGATGGTCTGGGTACCGTCACGACGCCGGCCGGACGAGAGCTGTACGTCGAGAAACTGGTCTCGCAAAATCGAAACGGTACGGTGTGCATCGCCTCACCCTCCTGCAGTGGCCCGCCGAATCCGACTCACTGCGGCACCATGCCGACGTGCAGCGGATCGGTAACGATCCCCCTGGGCGGAACAACCCAATTGCGTTTTGGGTCGTTTACGGCAACCGGCGGTTACGAGCAGCTCTCAGCCGTGGCACCGTTTCCCAACAATCTCCTGGAGATCGTCGACGTCTCTGTGACGTACAATCAGCCCTCGGGAGCGACCAACGATGCCGTCTACGCCGATGCATGCGGATGGAATAACGACCCCACAGACCCGCACTACAAGGAAGGGACGGGTGGCAATCCGGGGTGCAACCTGCCGGACAGTTACAGCTCGGGCAAGGCCGGAGGCGATCCGATCGTCACGACCTACACGCTCCGAGCCATCGGCATGGGTAACGCCAGCGTGTCGGAACTGATCTATGACTTCTCGGGATCAAGTTACCACTACAACAGCGACTTGGGCCTGGCCACGAACTCGATCACGGTCAACATCATCGAAGCTACCACCCCGACCGCGACCCCGACACACACGATGACTCCGAGCCACACCTCTTCAGCCACACCCACCTCAACGGACACGCCGACCCCAACCCTCACACCGACCCCAACCCTCACACCTACCCTAACTCATACCCCAACTCAGACGCCGACAGAGGTTATCGTTTTACCACCGCCGAACACCCCCACACAGACGCCAACGCGCACGTAGACGCGCACCCCACCTCAGGCGACGACGACCACCGTGACG
>BEIG01000063.1 GCA_002898795.1 bacterium HR30
CCCGGCTTGGACCCGACACACATAGCCGGCTGGCCGAATCGCGTCCGCCGGACAGTTCACCCCCGCCCCGTCGCACACCTCCGCCACGTCGCAGCCGCCCGTGGCCGCACGGCACACCGTGCCCGAAGGAGCTACCTGGTCCGCCGGGCAATTCATACTCGTGCCCGTGCAGTTCTCCGCCACGTCGCACACACCGGCTGCTGCGCGACACGTGTACGTGCTCGGACGCAACACGTCGGCCGGACAGTCGTTTGTGATGCCGTCACAGCTTTCAGCAATGTCACAATCCCCCGCTGCTGGTCGGCAAACCGCGTTGCTCTTTTGGTCGCTCGGGCAGCTCGCGCTCGTGCCGGTACAGTACTCCGTCAGATCGCAGTCGCCCGCGGCGGCGCGACAAACCGTCGTGGGGCCAAGGAATTGATTCGCGGGACAATCGTTATTCACGCCATCGCAAAATTCTGCCACATCGCAGATTCCAGCGGAGGCGCGACACGGCGCTGTGCTTTTTGCATCGAATGGGCATGTGGGGTTGAAACCATCGCAAAATTCCGTGAGGTCGCATTCTCCAGCCGAAGGCCTGCACACGGTTGTGGGCGGAGCTACAGCGTCCGGCGGACAGCTCGGGTTCACGCCATCGCAGTAATCCGTCACATCGCAGATTCCGACCGAAGCACGACATACGGTGGTGGTAGGAGCAATTGGGTGCTGGCACAGATCGCTGGTTCCGTTGCAAAAATCCAGCGTGCAGGGGAAACCGTCGTCGCTGCAAGCAGTGCCATTGGCTTTCTTTGCGTCGCTCGGACAGGTGGCGGCAGCCCCAGTGCAGGTTTCAACCAAATCGCATTCGCCCGCGGCGTCGCGGCACACCTGGCCGGCATCGCGGAAGCCGCACTGTGTGGTGCAACAACTGCTCGACTGCCCGTTTTGGCTTGCCAGGTCGCATTGCTCCTTGGTTTCTGTGATCCCGTTTCCACACACAGGTAGCGGTGCAATCGAGAAGCCCATGTTGGGGCGGTTGTCGTCCAGGATTTTTCCATTGGCCGTAAGCGGCAGGGCTTGTGCAGCCGCACCCCCTGCGCCCTGAAAACCGATCGTGGCACCTTGTCCATTCGCCGAAGGATTCAAGGATCGGTACTTTACATTGATGACGTTCGAGCCTTCGTGAATTTGAATTTGGTACGATACACCAAAGCTGCCGGAAGCCGTTTGAAGCTGAGCATCGACAATAAACGTACGTCCGCCCGGGCTGCCTACGGTTCCGTACCGTATGTGCGTACCCGTGGTGACCATGTCGTCCCAGTATGCCGCTAAGAATGGGTTACTGTGACCTGCCGTAGGCAAGGGTACGTTGGCAGGGTCTGCGCTGCCTGAGCTATTGCCACCGAACTCGATCCAGCCATTTGTGGAGATTGCGACCGAATTGTAGGTTACTCCGTTAAGGACAACGGGGAAGGGCAGCAAGACATCTGCAACCGATTCGTTCCCGCTAAGCGTCGCAAAACCGGAAATGTCATCGGGGCTGTGCGCCATGCCGGAGTGCAACGACATCGCTCCCAGTGCTTTGGGGTGTACCGACCAACCTTCTTCATTGATTGCGTTGTCGTCGAGGATCTTTCCGTTGCAAGTGAGACTGTAGGCCGTTGCTGACGACCCTCCTGCGCCCTGGAAGCCAATCGTTGCGTTTTGGCCGTTGGCCGTGAACTCAGCGGTGTAGTAACGAACGGAGATCAGGCTCGAGGTTTCGTGGATCTGCACCTGCAGGTACACGTCATTGTTACTGCCGCCCGGTACCGTTTCCATTTGGAAATCCACGATAAAAGTCCGATTCGGTGCCGCGCCCACTGTACCGTAGCGAACCGCACTACCCACCGTTTGCATGTCGTCCCAATAGGCTGCGAGAAATGGGTTGGTATGTTTACTTGTCGGAAGGCACTCGTTGGCCGGGTCTGCGGAACCAGAGGTGTTGCCACCAAACTCGATCCAGCCATTGGTCGATATTGCCAGTGTGCTGTAACTGGCGCCTTCGATCGTGACGGAAAACGGCATGGCAACGGTGGCGGTCACGTCGTTACCACTGAGGGTGGTAAAACCAGAAATGTCGTCGGGGCTGTGAGCGTTGAGAGCAGCCAGGGTGACCAAGCCAGCTCGTCCTGCATCCACCGACCAACTTTCGTTGTCCCGGTTATCGTCGAGAATCTTTCCGTTGCATGTCAACGGGTGGGCGGTCGCGCTTGCACCGCCAGCTCCCTGGAAACCGATGGTCGCGCCTTGTCCGTTGGCGAGGTGGCCGGAATCACGGTACTGCACTGTGATAAGGTTCGACGTCTCGTGGAGTTGAACCTGGAAGCGAATGTCGTCCGCGTCGTTCCCTTCGTTGGCTGGGTCGACATCGACCTCGTAGTCGATCAGAAACGTGCGGTTTGGGCTTTGCCCCACGGTGCCATACCGGATGTGCGTTCCAAATGTTTGCAGGTCATCCCAATACGCAGCCAAGAATGGGTTCGTGTGCTTCGAAGTCGGAAAACAAGTGTTTGCGGGGTCGGCGTTGCCAGTCCCACAGCCACTCGTGCAAGTGTTTCCGCCGAATTCGATCCAACCGTTGGTAGAGATGGCAATGGTATTGTAGGCCGTCCCTTCGATGACAAAGTTGAAAGGAAGGGTAACGCTGGCAACGGCATCGTTCCCACTGAGAGTGAGGAGGCCAGGAATGTTGGTTGTGTTGATGTCATCCGGACTGTGGGCAACTCGCGCCCCGATCGAGTAATCGGCCCGGGCGGAAGCCGCCAGTGCAAGCCAGGCCAATGCAAGCAGCGACCCGAAGCAACACCTACGCAAAAAGGATGGCCCTGAAGCGAGTCCTTGAAACCACGCGGGGAAATTCATCGAACCCTCCTTTCCAACGGCTTCCCTCTCCCGGAACAGTTCAGGAGATCTTGCAGAGCCAGCCCTTACCACAATCCGGCTGTGCTTTGTCAACACCGGATGTGGTTGCTCAGGGAAGGGGGTGATGGCCTGCTGTGGTGAGGGAAGCCCGGAAATAGGGGGCTTGCTTTCGGGACTACCTCGACGTTTTAAAGCGACCACATGCTTCCACAGAACGACAGGGACTTTTGGACCGAAACCCTCGCGCCTCTTGGAGCAAACTTTGGAACCGTGGAGGGCCTGTCTACACCCTTGGACTACGGCAACTGGCGGCAGGAGTGGGCTGCCGTTCGAGAGAGAACGGGGGCGTTCGACGGAAGGCTACGGAAGCTCTGGGCGCTTGTGGGGGGTGATCGGCTCTCATTCCTGCAGGGAATGATCACCGCTGATGTCAGCAGCGTGCCAGTTGGAGGGGGAACGTACGGTGCGGCGGTGACGGTGCAGGGCCGCGTCGTCAGCGACCTACGAGTGTACGTCTTAGAGGACGAGCTTTGGCTCGATGTACCCGTGTGGCGCGCACAGCGGTTGCGCGAACATCTCGAACGTCACATCGTGGCCGACGATGTGGAGTTTCGGGAGCCGAAGTGGGTTCCGCTGACAGTGCTCGAAGGTCGTGAGGCCCCAACCTTGATTGCCGAATGGCTCGGAAGCGACGTGAGTACCTTGCCCCTATACGGTCATCGCGAGGTCTCCATCGGCGGCTACGGCTATCGCGTGTGCGCGGTTACCCACACGGGAGAAAAGGGCTGGATATTCTTTGGTGCGGCCGATTCGTTTCCACCTCTGTGGCAGCAGGCTCTAGAGCGTGGCGCGCAGCCTGTTGGGTGGCTTGCGCTCGATGTCTTGCGGGTCGAAGCGGGTTTGCCGCTAGCGGGTCGGGACATGGACGAATCGACCTTAATTGCCGAGGCTGAAATCGAATGGGCAATTTCCTATGGAAAAGGTTGCTACGTGGGGCAGGAGGTTGTGGAACGCGTGGCTGCGCGCGGGCAAGTACAGCGCCGGCGAAGAGGCTTTGTTTGCCGTGGAGCTACGGTGCCAGAACCAGGCGCGCGGCTGTTTATGAATGATCGCGAAGTTGGCACCGTGACCAGTGTGGCCTGGTCCCCTGCGTTGGAATGCGGCATTGGCTTCGCTTACGTACGCCGCGAAGCCTGGGAGTTCGGCTCGCCGCTCGAAGCCCGATGGCAACAGGGGAAAGCCACAGTGGAGTTGACGAGGCTGCCGTTTTTGCAACTACCGGTCGATCTTTGGTGAGGCGTTTTTTTCTTGAGCGGAAAGGAGGAAACGCATGGCAACGTTGTTGGGGAAGAGATACGTGTGCACCCAATGCGGCACGGAGATTCTTTGTACGAAACCGGGGCAGGGGACGGTCGAGTGCTGCGGGGCGGAGCTGCAAGTCAAAGAGGCAAAGCCCGTTCCATCGAGTGATTGAGGTCTTCGATGGCTCGGCGAGGGTGGGGGGAGCCGTCTATCCTGCCCGTCTGGTACGAAAAGCAAGACCACGTGGCAGTTGTGCGCCTGAATCGGCCCGAGGTCCACAACGCCTACAACAGGGCAATGCGCGATTGCCTGTACGAAGCTCTCCTGGCAGTGCGGGACGACCCGGACATACGAGTTGCCGTGCTGTTGGGTAACGGTCCATCGTTTTGCTCGGGTGGCGATGTGACGGAATTTGGAACCGCGCCTGGACCAGTGGCGGCTCGGGCGGCTCGGTGGCGCCGCGACGTAGCGGGCTTAATGGCTCGGGTGCCTAAACCGTTGATTGCGGGCGTGCATGGGTTTGCCATCGGGGGCGGGCTCGAGTTCGCCTTGCTTTGCGATCTGTGTGTCGTGAGCGATGATGCCAAGTTGCGCTATTCCGAAACCGGCCTGGGAACAATTCCTGGCGTGGGAGGTACGCAAACCACGCCACGCCTGGTTGGCCCGGCACGCGCCTTGGACATCTTGTGGAGCGGACGCTGGATCACCCCAGCAGAAGCTCTCGAGTGGGGACTTGCGGTGAAGGTCGTCCCGCGTGCGAGACTGGAGACGACCGTCTTCAGTGTGGCCGCAGACTTAGCGAGCCGGGATCCAAGCTTGCTCACGTTGACAAAACGAGCCGTGTGGGAAGGGTTGGATCGGAGCCTCGCCGCGGGACTTCGGTTGGAGCGATACCTGGCGAAGCGTACCGAAGTCGACCGCGTTCGACGTCATGCGACGAAAAGGGCAGGAAGATGAACACAGCAAATTTTTTGGCCGTTCCAGCATCGCTGTTCCCGGAGCAAGAAATCGCGCGATTTCAAGGGCGGGCGTGGTCGTACCAGGAGCTGTGGACCGAAGTGCGGCAGTTGGCCGGTGGCTTGCGCCAACTCGGCCTGAACCCCGGTGACTGCCTTGGTGTGCTGGATACGAATTCCGACCGCTACGTGGCTCTCTACTACGCCACGGTTTACCTGGGTGGCGTGTTCTTGCCGCTGAATTATCGCGCGAAGCCCCAGGAGCTGCAGTTCATGATTGCCAGTGCCGGCGTTAGCGTGCTGGTTGTCGGTGAGCGCTATCTCGCCGTGGTGGAGGCCTTGCTCCCGGAGTTGGAGCAAAGACCCAGCGTGGTAGCCTTGGTGCCAGGGAGCTCGTTCGGGCTTCAGTATGAGGACCTGTTGCACGATGGGTTGGTGGAGGAACCTGTGGACGTGGACGATGGGGATACTGCAATCCTCATGTACACCAGTGGCACCACGGCCCAACCAAAGGCAGTGTTACTCACGCACGGGGATTTCACCCAGTACGTTACCAGCAACGTGGAATTGGCAGACGGCACGCCTCGGGGCACGGCGCTGATTTGTGTTCCCCTGTATCACATTGCGGGGGCAACGAGCATCATGACCAATGTCTGGACCGGACGGCGAATGGTTTTGCTGCCACAGTTCGACGCCGCAGCTTGGCTCGCAACGGTGGAGCGAGAGCGGGTAACGCACGCGTTCGTGGTTCCCACGATGCTCAAGCAGGTTCTCGACCATCCTGACTTTGCCCACCGTGATCTGTCGAGCCTAGAAACGCTCTCCTACGGTGGAGCACCGATGCCGTTCCCGGTGATCCGTCGGGCCATCGAGGCATTCCCCCCAACAGTGGGATTTGTCAATGCGTTCGGCCAAACGGAAACCACGTCCACATTGACGGTTCTTGGCCCGGAAGACCACCGATTGAGCGGCGATCCTGCTGATGATGAAAGGAAACTGCGTCGCTTACGCTCGATTGGCCGGCCGCTGCCCGACGTGGAAGTGATTGTGGTCGATGAGGAGGGGCGAGAACTGCCGGCTGGGAAGGTCGGAGAGCTCTGGGTGCGTACCCCTCGGGTGATGAAAGGGTACAGAACGAACGCAGGGATCCAGTCGCCGTTGCAACGCGACGGTTGGTTGCCAACGCGGGACATGGGCTGGATCGATGAAGATGGTTATGTCTTTCTCGCTGGGCGCAAGGACGACATGATCATCCGCGGCGGTGAGAACATTGCCCCCGCGGAAGTGGAAAGCACCTTATTCTCGCACCCTGGCGTGGAGGATGTTGCGGTCATTGGTGTGCCCGACATTGAGTGGGGACAGCGGGTGGCAGCGTTTGTCGTCCGCCGACAGGGCAGCGAAGTTACCGCCCAGGGGCTGATCGAATTTTGCCGACAGCGTTTGGCGAGCTTTAAAAAGCCGGACTTTGTCTATTTCGTTTCCGAATTGCCGAAGAATCCCCTCGGTAAGGTGTTGCGCAGGGAGCTGCGCGAGCGGTGGGAACGGGGTGAGATCGCTGCGGAGGGCTAAAGAAAGGGGCTCAGGTGCAGACCCGCCGTACAAACGGAGGCACATCGCAGAAGAGGGTGACGAGCCAAAGGCCCAGCCACTTTGGACCAGTGAAAATCGAGAGGAAGGGCCCAGTGGCCGTCCTCAGCTTCCAAAACGACGCCGGTGGGGGTTACATCGATGCCACGATCGATTCCCAGCTTTGCCACGCGATCGAGGAGATCGTGTTCGATGACTCGGTCCGTGTGGTTGTGCTTTGCTCGGGTGGCCGCGAGTTTTGCCTTGGGCTTGCGGACGGCGAAAATACCCCTTGGCGGCTGCGCTCGATCGAGGCATTGGCACATTTGAGCTGCCCTGTGATTGCCGTTGTGGACGGTGGGGCCGTTGCCGAGGGCTGTGAGTTGGCGTTGGCGTGTGACCTAAGGTTTGCCTCCACCCGGGCCAGCTTTGCCCTGCCGCAGCTTCTCCAAGGGCGCTTCCCTCAAAATGGTGCCACGCAACGGTTGCCGCGGTTGGTGGGGCGAATGCGGGCTTTGGATATGCTCTGGAGGGGTCGCCGCGTTTCGGCGCGCGAGGCGCTCCGCTGGGGATTGGTGAACGCAGTGTACCCCCCACAAAGGTTGGCTTTGGAGGTCGAACGCTACGCAGAACTTTTGGCACAACGCGCTCCCATTGCCTTGCGCTACGTAAAGGAGGCAGTACTCCAAGGGCTGGATTGTACCCTGGATCAGGGCATGCGTTTGGAAGAGGATCTCTATGTGTTACTGCAAACGACCGCGGATTTTCGGGCGGGGCTCGAAGCGTTCCGGCGTAGAAAAATCGCTCGATTCCGCGGGGAGTGACTACGGCGGAGTGCTGAAGCAGGCATGAGGAGGAGGCCATGGCGAACCAAATTGGGAAAATTTACCTGTGCAGTAAGTGCGGTGCCCAAGTGATCGTAACCAAAGGCGGTTCCGGCACTCTCAAGTGTTGCGGGGTAGAAATGGAGATCAAAAAGTGACGACCAATACGTGCCGTGGCTGCCGGCAGTGGGCACGAGGGGGGTCGCGCTGAGCGAAGGGAAGCTTCGGTCGTGGTAGAAACTTCGCGGGAGAGTGGTTCCACGACCTTGGAGCGCGTTGTCGAAACGCAGGGTCGACGCCGTGCTCGAGAATCTGTATCGCAGTGGCTGAAGGCCCAAATTTAGACCGGCAAAGGCTTTGTTCGAGGGCACAAAAAGCGTGTGCATGGAAGAGTTCATCGAGGGCGGAGGGTTGGAGGAGCAATTCTCTTTCTACGGAAACGTTCTGCCGGCGATCGAGCACGCGCTAGATCGTGGCTGTTTTGTATCCGTGTTGCCGGCGATTGCGACTTGCCCGGGTAGACGAACGCCACTGATGTTCTCGGATGACGAGTTGAAATCCACTGGCCGGGTTACTTTGCGGTTGTTCGGAACGCCACGGAGGCTGTCACCGACTGTACGGAGGAAGACAGGGCCAGCCGACTCGGCGCTAGAGCGCGCCTTTTTGACGGCACGGGATCACCGAACGGTACGACACGATCCCTGTCGAAATGCGCGAGGGTTGCGGGTGGGCTTGGCCTGGCGTTTTGTGCCACACCGGTGGGGCTGACCACGCGAGCAGGTGCCGAATCGGAAATACGAGGAATCACGGTGCCGGCTTCAGCGGGTAGAAGGAAAAGCAACAGTGGCGTGTCTCACACAAAATTAGGCGGGGGCTCAATCGTGAGGTACGGAAGGCTCTGGGAACCAGGGTGTTCAACGGTGTGGCTGGTCTCATCGACAAACCAACGTCCGAATTGTCACTGGCCGACGAATGAGGCGACGGCCGGTTGGTTTGCGACGCCCATTGCGGTTTCTTGCTAAAAAGAACACATGGCGATTCTACAGGTAGACCTTTGCGTCATTGGCAGCGGACCTGGGGGCGAGGGCGCGGCGATGCGGGCTGCGAAGGCAGGCAAACGTGTGGCCGTTGTCGAGCGGTACCGTGCTGTAGGTGGAAGTTGTACGCATTGGAGTACCATTCCGAGCAAGGCTTTGAGGTACGCCGTGCGGCAGTGGATCGAGTGCAGCTCGAGTCCGCTATGGCGGAATCTTGGCTTCAAGCCGCCTCGAATCACGTTTCCCCAACTGCTGCAGTCTGCACAGGAAGTGATTCAAAAGCAGGTGGCTTTGCGCGAGTCGTTTTACGAACGCAACCATGTGCGGGTCGTGCAGGGGAAGGCTCGATTTGTGGACGCCCACACCGTGGAAGTTGAAGACGAACGTGGCGCGCGAGAGCGCGTGGTTGCAGAGGCTTTCGTCATTGCCGTGGGCTCACGGCCATATCGTCCGCCCGACGTGGATTTTTCGCATCCCAGAATCTTCGACGCGCAGACCATACTCGGGCTCGAGGAAATGCCGCAGTCGGTGACGATTTACGGGGCGGGTGTTGTGGGCTGCGAGTACGCCTCGATCTTTCGCAATCTCGGAGTGAAGCTCAATCTGGTGAACACCCGAAGCAAACTGCTCGAGTTCTTGGATGACGAGATTATCGATGCCCTAGCCTACCACCTGCGCGAGCAGGGCGCCCTCATCCGTCATAATGAAGAATACGAGCGCGTGGAGGGGCGGGACGACGGCGTGGTCTTGCACTTGAAATCGGGGAAAAAGCTAAAAACGGACATCTTGCTTTGGGCCAATGGTCGCACGGGAAACACGGACGGGCTTGGCTTGGAAGTCTTAGGAATCCAGGTGGATTCCCGCGGCAATATTCCCGTGAACGAAAATTACCAAACGGCGGTGCCGCACGTTTATGCTGTTGGTGACGTGGTCGGCTTTCCCGCATTGGCAAGTGCTGCATACGACCAAGGGCGATTCGCCGTTGCCCACTGGCTTTACGGGCGCTGCGAGCATTTGATCGAATTCATTCCGACGGGGATTTACACCATTCCAGAGATTAGTTCGGTTGGGAAAACCGAGCGGGAGCTCACTGCCGCCAAGGTGCCCTACGAAGTGGGCCATGCGTTTTTTCGTAGTCTTGCCCGTGCACAAATTACGGGCCAGACCGTCGGCATGCTAAAACTCCTCTTTCACAGGGAGACACTCGAGCTACTCGGAATTCATTGCTTTGGCGATCAAGCCGCGGAGATCGTTCACATCGGTCAAGCGATCATCTCGCAAAAAGGCGGAGCGAACACGCTTCGTTATTTCGTGAATACCACCTTCAATTACCCGACGATGGCCGAAGCTTACCGGGTGGCAGCCTTGAACGGGCTGAACCGCGTCTTCGACGTTCGAGAAGCCGGACCGTAATGGTTGCCTGCTTCCTGCTGTGCACGAAGGGGCACAAGATCCGAGGGGTCAATGCGGGTAGCGAGGATTGCCTGTCCGCGCTGTTGGCAGGAGCTGCACGATGCTGGCAGAAACCTGCGCTGTGATGGGTGCCGAGAAGTCTACCCGGTTGCTCGAGGGATCCCGTCACTGCTGGTGGGGCCCCCCGCGACGTGGGAAGAGTTGATCCGGACGCTCGATTGGGAGATGCAACGCCACCCCTGGGTGGTCTTGAAAATGAGTGTTGCCGCATGCACTTGGCTACCTCGGGCGCGGCAACGACTGCTCCGGAGCTTGCCAATTGCCGCAGGGGATTTGGTCTTGGATCACTGTACGGGACGCGGCGGAAACCTGCCGGGTTTGAGGCGCGCGGTGGGAGCGTCCGGTGGGATCGCCGCCTTCGACTTGTCGGGCTATGGCTTGGCGCACGCACTCCGAACGGTCGAGCGGGCTGGCTGGCAAAACGTACGGCTACAGCAGGCGGACGCTCATCGTTTGCCTTACCTTTCCAAAACGTTCGATGCCGTGATTCACTTTGGCGCGTGGAATCAGCTCGCATCGCCCGAACGGGCCCTCGAAGAAATTTTGCGGGTGACCCGGCCTGGTGGCTGGGTCGTGCTTCTTGACGAAGGCATCGAACCCAAGTTGCGCCGGACCCTGTGGGGATCTTTGCTTCAGTGGGCAAACCCCTTGTTCGGGTGCGACCCTCCAATTGCGCTTTTGCAAGCTTACGGCATGCGCCCCGAAGTTCGTTGGGTGGTCCGCGGTATGTTTTACGAGGTGCGCTTCCGCACGCCCGTTTGAGGTCCCGGCCCTTCTGTGCAGCGTGGACTTCCGCCGCGGTCACCAGTGCGGTAAGTGAGGCGGCGAATTCGTGAGTTACGCGTGGTAGGGTGACGATGCCTCCAATGGAGCCGAGTCGGTCGCAGGGTTCAGCGCACTCGTTGCCCGAGCCGCTGTACTTTCGTGTGTACGGCAATTACGCGGGTAGCTCACCCTGTTTCTACGACGCAGATGGTTTGGCCTGGACGGCCGTCTTGCGCCGAGCATACCCGCGGATCCGTGCGGAGTTGGAAGCGTATCTCGATCGTGGGGGGGCTTTGGAGCGGCATTTCGTTCCCGACCGAGTGGAGATCCGCGGGTGGAGCGGAATCAAGCTCATAACAGCGCGGCGCCCGTATTGGTCTGCGCTGCGGACATTTCCTTACACTGCGGCGGTGCTCGCTTCGATCCCGGACCTGGTCAGCGCCTCTTTTAGTGTGCTTGAGCCCGGAGCGGAGCTGCCCGCGCACCATGGAGATACCAATCTCTTTTACCGCGCTCACCTCGGTTTGATCGTGCCGGGACCTCCGGAGCTTTGTGGCATCGAGGTCGAAGGAGAGCGGCGCGGTTGGGCGGAGGGTGAGGTTCTGGTGTTCAACGACGCGCGGCGCCATCGCGTATGGAACTTCACAGACAAGTCCCGTGTCATTTTGATGTGCGACGTGGTCAAACCCGAATACGGCGGCGGCACGAAGCGAAATTGCGCGCGGATTCTCGGCACTGTGGCCCTACTGTACTTGCAGTTCCGTGTTCCCATACTTCGGCGCTTGCCGCGCTCGGTCACGGCAGTGCTGCACGAGGTCAGCAGCCTGCCATTCTGGACTTACTTGTTGTTCCGAGGCTGGCCTCGGACAGGTGCGGCGGGCGCCGCTTGAAGCGGACAAACTCGGTTGCCCGCGACGGCGAGACATGCCCCCAACGATGGGTCTGGCCAAAGGTCTTGTGGGACCATAACCGGTCGGTTCTCGCCTGCGCGACGCGGTGGTCGTGGGAAAGCCCATGTCCTAGCGACTGAAGTGCTTTGCTACTCACCTCTCCGCCGCGCGGACAATAGACACAAGCCCGTGGTTCCAAAGAGGTCCCAAAAGTGGCGACGGCACACGTGCCGCGATCGGGCTGGGATCGGAAAACGGCTGCTCGCTAGAGCAGTGCCATCGTGCTAGCAGGTCGAAGCCGGTAATGGCCACCATGGAGATCAAAGATCGAACTGCCATTGTGGGCATCGGGCAGACGTCGTTTGGCAAGGGCTTGCCGGACACAGAGCTTTCCCTTGCTTGCCAGGCTATTGCAGCCGCGCTGGATGATGCGGGCATCGCTCCACGAGAGGTGGACGGGCTGGTGATGTTCTCGATGGAGAACGGCCGAGAAGTCGAGGTAGCGCGCAACCTAGGGTTGGGCCCCATCACCTACTTCGGAGAAGTGGGATACGGTGGAGGTGCGGGCTGCGCCACCGTGGGTCATGCGGCGATGGCGGTCGCAACAGGACAGTGTCGCGTGGCGGTGGCATGGCGAGCACGTAAACGGGCCGCAAAAACGAGTCGGCCTTGGGCAAACGTGGCCGCTCGGGTGGGTGGGTCGGCTCAGTGGACCCGGCCCTTTGGCCTCTTACGCCCTGTAGATGAGATTGCCATGCTCACCCGGCGCTACATGTACGAATACGGGGCAACGCGGGACCACCTGGCGAACGTGGCGCTTGCTTGCCGCAAGCACGCGAACCGCAACCCAAACGCAACTTTTTTCGATCGGCCGCTAACACGCGAGCAGTACATGGCCTCGCGCTGGATCAGCGAACCGCTTTGCCTGTACGACAACTGCCTCGAGACCGACGGGGCGCTGGCTGTGGTCGTAACGAGCGCGGAGCGCGCTCGCGACGGAAAGCAGCCTCCCGTGTACATTCACGCCTTTGCGCAAAGTATCCCGCCGCAGTGCCAGCCGATGACGAATTATTTTTGTGAAGACCCGTTACGTGGTCCAGCCTGGGACTGCGCCCGGCTCCTGTGGAAGAAAAGCGACTTCCAAGCACGAGACGTTCGCGTTGCGCAAATTTACGATGCGTTTACTCCTCTGATCTTATTGTCGCTCGAAGGTTACGGGTTTTGCGGGCGGGGTGAAGCCGGGCCATTCACCGAGGGGGGTGCACTGGAATGGCCGGAGGGGCGCCTGCCGATCAACACTTCAGGCGGTGGCCTTTCCGAAGCATATGTGCACGGGTTCAACTTGATTTTAGAAGGAGTCCGCCAAATGCGCGGTACGTCGACGTGTCAGGTGCCCAATGCTCCGTGCTGCCTGGTGACCAGTGGCGAGGGCGTGCCCACCAGTGCCTTACTGTTGCGGAGGGATTGATGAGCGAGCAGTGGCTAGTGCCCGACGTGGAAGATCCCGACAGTGCACCGTTCTGGCAGGCGGCTGCACAGGGCCAGCTCGTCGTGCAAAGCTGCGTCGATTGCGGTCAGCGACGTTTTCCCCCAAGGCCCATGTGTTATCGCTGCCGCTCGCTCCGGCACCACTGGCAGCCATTGTCCGGACGGGGCACCATTTGGTCGTTTGTCGTTCCGCACCCTCCACTGCTCCCGGCGTATGAAGCGGTTGCTCCTTATAACGTGATCGTTGTTGCTGCGGCGGAGGACCCGGCGCTGCGGTTCGTGGGAAACCTGGTGGAATCTCCGGAGGCGCCGTTCCATCAGACGAATCTTGATCGTCTGCAAATTGGTGCACCTGTTCGAGTGGTGTTTCAGCAGGTGGAGGGCATTTACCTCCCTCGCTGGGTGCTCGATCCGAGCGAGCGTTAACTTCACCTCTTGCCTAGCCGGGGAGAAACCAGGTATGCGCGGGGGAAAGTGCAAGAACTGATGGCGGGCCCGTTGGTTTACGATCCTTACAGTTATGAGATTCACGAGGATCCGTATCCCACGTACGCGCGGTTGCGGAGGGAGGCGCCCGTGTATCACAACCCGGAGCGAAACTTCTACGCGCTGTCGCGTTACCACGACGTGCGCGAGGCTATGCAAGATTGGCAAACGTTTTCCTCGCAAGGGGGCGTGGCCTTAGAGGGAAGCGGTAAAGCGCCGCCCATGATTATTGCGATGGACCCACCGCGGCAAACGAAATTGCGCCGCATCATTAGTGCTGCGTTCACCCCTCGTCGCGTGGCGGAGTTGGAGCCTCGTGTGCGAGAGCTTGCCCAGCATTTGCTCCAACCGCTGCGTAGGCGGGAGCAGTTCGACTTTATTGACGACTTCTCCGGGAAGTTACCGATGGCGGTCATCGCTTACATGCTGGGCGTGCCAGAGGACGATCACGAGATGTTACGGACGTGGTCGGATACTTTGTTGCATCGAGAGCCAAATGATCCTCGGGTGACCCCCGCGGGGATCGAGGCCGCCGGAAATTTGGTTCGTTACTTCGCCGAAGCCGCAGAGCTACGCCGCCGCCGGCCGAGCACGGACTTGTTGAGCGCTCTTTTGGAGGCCGAGGTCGAAGGGGAACGGCTTTCGCGGGAGGAAGTGCTGGGGTTTTGTTTCTTGTTGATCATTGCGGGGAACGAGACGACGACGAAGATGCTCGGCAACGCGGTAGACTTGCTTTACCGCCACCCAGAGCAACGGGCTCGCTTGCTCCGCGAGCCCCATCGAATGGCCGATGCGGTCGAGGAGGTCCTGCGGTTCGAGCCCTCCACGCAAGCTTTAGCTCGGTTGGTGACGCGAGAGGTGACCTTGCATGGTGTCACCATTCCCGCGGGCGCTCGAGTCATGTTGCTTATCGGTTCCGCCAACCGGGATGAGACCGCGATCGAGCGGGCGGGAGAGTTCGATGCGTTTCGGCCGCCAGTGGCTCACCTGAGTTTCGGCATTGGAACCCATTTCTGCTTGGGAGCCTCGTTGGCGCGGTTGGAGGGCAGGGTAGCCTTAGAGGAAATCTTGCACGTCATGCCTGAGTACCAAATCGATCTTTCTCGGGCGCAGCGAGTGCACTCCACGAATGTGCGGGGTTATGCCCATTTGCCGATGAGTTCGGGATTGGACCACGAGGGAGGAATCCATGCGGCTTCGTGACAAGGTGGCGATCATCACCGGGGCCGGGCAGGGGATCGGACGAGCTTATGCGCGCCGCTTCGCTCAAGAAGGAGCCAAAGTTGTTATTGCCGAGATTAATCCGGAATGGGGAAAACGCACGGAGGAAGAAATTCGTGCCACAGGAGCCGAGGCGTGGTTCGTGCCAACGGACGTTTCCAGCGAAGACAGCGTGCGGAGCGTAGCGGCCCAGACGCATCAAAAGTACGGCAGTATCGACATCCTGCTCAATAACGCCGCCATTTTTTACGGGCTCGACCGGGAGGACTCTTCCCTGGCATATTTCAATCGCATTTTGTCGGTGAATCTCACCGGCGTGTGGCTGATGACTCGTGCGGTTGAGCCGTACATGAAGCGGCAGCGCCGTGGGAAGATCATTAACCAGTCTTCGACGGCGGCATATATGGGAAACGTGGGGTTGGTGGACACCACTGACCCAGATAAGCCTTCGCCGCCTTTCCACTACAGTGTGGCGAAGATGGGCGTGAACGGCTTAACGAAATACTTTGCTGGCTCGCTGGGTCCCTGGGGCATTAACGTGAATGCCATTGCTCCGGGGGTGACGTTGACCGAGGCGACAAAATCCGTTGTCCCGCCGGAGATGATCGACATGCTGGTCATGTACACGGCCTTGAAGAAGCCGCTCAACCCGGAAGACCTTACGGGAACGGCAGTTTTTCTGGCTTCCTCTGACAGTGACATGATGACCGGCCAAGTTCTCGTCGTTGACGGCGGCATGATCATGCTGGGCTGAAAGGTAGCACGCGCTGTGTTGGAACGATTTCAGCACATTTTGGTGACCACGGATTTTTCTGAGGCCGGTGACCGTGCCATTCCCCATGCCTTTCGGATGGCCGCGGATCATCATGCGGAAGTGATTTTGTGCCATGTCATCGAGCCGCTGATCGTGCCGAACCCGCTTTACGCACAGTATTACCCGGGAGAGTTGTTGAGCCCTGATGTTCTTGCTCGTGCCCAGGAAGACGCGCGGGCCGCGCTGGAAGAGCGGGTTCCCCGCGAGGAGCCGCTTGCTCAGGTCCGCTACCGTTGCGTGATCGGCCAAGGTACCCCGGTAGAGGAAATTATCCGGATCGCTCAGGAGGAAGGTGTAGACCTGATCGTCATCGCCACACACGGCCACACGGGTCTCAAACACCTCCTGATGGGCAGTGTGGCGGAGCGGGTGATTCGGCATGCGCGGTGCCCTGTGCTGGTTGTGCGTTGACGACGAGCTGGCGGTTGTGATGCGCGAGCGGGGGCAGAGTGCAAGTCTCTGTCGAACCGTACGCCTCAATGTTGGCAGCGGGGACAAAAGAAACTGGAGCGACCCGTGAGGATGACCCGCCGTATGGCTCGCCCACATGTAATACAAGGCTCTCCCTCGCGGTCGTAAACCCGGAAACAGAGTTGGAAGTAACCGGGGCGCCCATTGCCATCGTGGAAGTCTGCAATCGAACTTCCCCCCGCGGCAATGGCCTCGCTCAGGGTGGTGCGTAGAGCGGCATGCAACCTTGCCGCGTCGGCGCGTGTGAGCCGTCGTGCAGGCCGCCCTGGCCGAAGGCCGGCAACGAACAGGGCTTCGTTGGCGTAAATATTCCCGATGCCAGCAACCACTCGTTGGTCGAGCAGCACGTTCTTGATTGCGCGGGAAAAACGGCGCAACGAACGGTAGAGGTACTCCGGAGTAAAGTCGTCGGAAAGCGCATCCGGACCGAGTTGGGCAAGCTCCTCCGTTTCCTCTAGTTTGCCGGCCCAAACCAGTCCGAACCTTCGGGGATCGTTGAGCACCAAGCGGCGTCCATCGCCAAGAACCAGTTGCAGGTGATCGTGTTCCTCGCGTTGTGCCTCTGGCGGCGCGATCCTCAGGGTACCGCTCATCCCAAAGTGCAGGAGCAGAACCTGCTCGTCGGAAAGCCCAACAAGGAGGTATTTGCCGCGGCGAAGCAACTGATCAATGCGCCGGCCCACCACCGAGCGAAGGGCGCGCCGATCCACTGGCTTGCGAAGCTGCCATTGCCACACATCCACTGCTGCGATCGTAGCCCCGATACACGGGGCCAGGCTTCGCCGAATGGTTTCAACCTCAGGAAGTTCGGGCATAAGCGGAAAGGGCACGTGCAAGCCGGAAGAAATCTTCCACCGTTAAGTTCTCAGGGCGCGCGTGCGCGTCCAATGAAGCTGCTTGGAGAACCTGTGACGGGTTCGATGTCAGTTGTCCCAAGCTATTGCGGAGTTGCTTTCGTCGCTGCTGAAACAGCATGCGCACCACTTGGCGAAAGGAAGAAAAGTCTGCCACGCGTTGCCGCAGCGCGGGATCGGGCTCGAGAACGACGACTTCGGAATATACTTTCGGGGCAGGAACAAACGATCCGGGGGCGACGGAGAATCCTTTGCGTACTCGGGCCACGGCCTGGGTCAGGACCGACAAGGCCGAGTACTGATGCGACCCAGGTTGTGCCCGTAACCGTTCGGCGACCTCGCGTTGGACCATGATGACGATCCTGTCGATCGCGTGCGGAACCTCGAGCCACCGCTCGAGCAGGGGAGTAGCCACGTGGTACGGAAGGTTCCCGACGAGAGACACCGGAGCATGTTCCGGCAGAAACGTAGACCACGGCACGGTCAACGCGTCTGTATTCCAGATTCTCACGTTGCTCCGGTCGCGCAACAGGTCGTTCAGTCGAGCAGCCAGTTCCCGATCGATTTCCACGAGCCACAGTTCGCTAGCGTCGAGCAGAAACTGCGTGAGCACACCCAGGCCAGGCCCGACCTCGACGACCCGCTTTTCGGCGACGTCTGCAAGGTCGGCCATGCGCTGTGCGATTCGGGGTTGCGCGAGGAAATGCTGGCCCAACGTTTTGCGCGGGGGGCGGCCGAGTTCGACGAGAACATCGCGGATGCTTTGACCGCCCAGGACCGCAGTGGGATAGCGTGCTTCGGTCCGACCAGCCTGCGGCTGGCCGGTTTCCGCAGGCTTCTCAAAGCGGGAGATCGGCAACGGCATTGAGATCGAGGTCGTGCCGTTCCCCCTGGATGAGGTGCCGCCATCCGGCGAAGCCGATCATGGCAGCGTTGTCGGTACAATACCGCATAGGGGGGATGACGACTTGAACGTTGTGCTCCTCACTTAAAGCGGCAGCCCGGGCACGCAGTCGCGAATTTGCCGCAACGCCACCAGCAATGGCCAGGTGGCGACAACCGACGGCTTCCAAGGCGGCGAAACTGGTCTCCAACAGCATGTCGACCACCGCCTCTTGAAAACTTGCCGCCAAGTCCGCCCGCGCCGAGTCGCTGTCCAGAGGGTGCTCTTCGAGCCACAAGGCCACTGCTGTCTTGATGCCGCTAAAGCTGAAATCAAAGCGTCCGTTGCCCGAATTTTTCAACCGTGCACGCGGGAAGGTTATCGCTTGGGGGTCTCCCTGCCGTGCCAACTCGTCGATGACCTTCCCACCCGGAAAGCCGAGCCCCATGAGTTTGGCGACCTTGTCAAATGCCTCACCGGCCGCGTCATCTCGCGTGCTGCCGAGGTGCGTGTAGTGCCCGTAATCCTCGGCCAGGTAAAGGTTCGTATGGCCGCCGCTGACGACTAGCCCCACATACGGAAACGAGAGGTTCCCTTCGATTAGTGGCGACAGTAGGTGTCCCTCTAAGTGGTTGACGCCGAAAAACGGAACGCCTTGGGCAAACGCGATCGCCTTTCCCGTATTGAGCCCGACTAGGAGAGAACCGACCAAACCCGGGCCGTACGTCGCAACCACCGCTTCGATTTCTTCGAGCGAGGTATTCGCCCGTTCGAGCGCGGTATCCACGAGCGGGAGGATCGCCCGCATGTGTGAGCGGGACGCCAGCTCCGGCACGACACCCCCGTACGGACGGTGCAGCTCATCTTGCGATAGCACGACATTTGCACGAACAACGCCGTCCTCCAGAACGGCAGTGGACGTGTCGTCACAGGAACTCTCGATTGCCAGGATCTTCATACCGCGAGTGTGTACCAAAGCAACTTACTGCGATCCCGACAACCTTGCCAGTCCCGCCCGAGCTTGAGAATTGTTGGGATCGAGTGCGGCCGCATCGCGATAGGCTTGCCGAGCTTCGGGAAATCGGCCCACGCCCTCAAAGACCTCACCTCGCAGTGACAGAATGCGACTTTGCCATGGAGTCGTTGCTTGATTCGAGAGGGTGAGGGCCCGGGCCAGGAACGCTTCCGCTTGGTCCAAGCGCCCTGTGTGCAGGGCCGTGCGAGCGAGAAAGTAGTATGCGTAAACATTATTTCCGTCGAGAGTCAGTGCCCGTTCGAACCATTCTCGCGCCGCCTCGGCACGGCCTTGGAGAAGCAGGGTTCGACCTTGCTCGATACATCGTAAAGCGGCTGCCACATGTGGCGGCGTGGCCGGACCCAAGAGTCCCGCCACGGAATCAAGGGAGCCTTCGGCCACGGGGCTACGGCTCGTCACCGTGGTTGCTTGCTGCCCCTCTGTGTCCCCTGCGGTCAAGGCGGTTTGGTCCCGTGCCGTGTCGCCCGTTGCCGGTTCCGGGACGGTGCCGCCCGTGGGAGTGGTCGTCACCGGTTCTTCGACAAGCTGTGGCGCTCCAGGATGTACCGGTTCGTCGCTATCCAGCGGGCTTAAGCGGCTGCGCTGTTCCAATGCTTCCCTTCGTCGAGAGGTTGTGCGCTGTTCTTCCCCCGGAGTGAACAAAGCACAACCCGCACTGACAACGGAGATCAGGCCAACAGCACAGGAGAGAGTGCGCACGGTTCGCATGGGAACTTCTACTCTCGCCTAGCGCATCATCAAATAGAATTCACCCACCGTGGAACAGTCACTTGACCGCGGTCGAGCGTGGCTGCGGCGATAGTCTCAGATGCCATGGTTGCGGGCGAGTGTCGTTACCACATCGGCTGTTCAAAACGCTCACTTGTCGGCAAGGCGGGTGTGCGGCTTGCACGGAGCGCTTCAATACTCCAAAGGAAGAAGCTCTCTGCCCACGGTACGCGACAGTTCTGCAACAGCCACGTTGTAATCGTGAACTGCTCGAAAGTAGTCGGTGCTCGCCTCCGTGTAGGTACCCAGGCCCTTGAACAGTTCCTCGGCTTCTCCGATACCAAGGTCGAAATTACTCACCGTGGCTACCAATAAGCTGCGCCCGGCTTTTCGGCCTTCCGCCGCTGCTTGCATGGCCTCGCGCGATTGCAGCACTTGCCCGTAGGCACGATGAACCTCGAGCTGCAGGCCAGTCACCGCGCCACGATGTTGTGCTTGGAGTTTGGCCAGATCCGCTTCGGCTTCGGCCACCTTGGCCTGTTTCCGCCAAAAGTCGAGCTCCCAGCGGATTCCCAGCACACCTACCGGTCGGCTGTAATTGAAGTCCTCCGCCGCAAACGGGTTGCGTTGCGTCGTGCGGTTGGGAGCTAGTGCGTACTGGAATCCAGTGCTGAGGAAAAAGGTTGGGTAAAGCTCGGCCCGCTCCATTTCTACCTTTGCCGCCTGGGCTGCGAGGCCATGTGCGAGCTGTGCGGCCTCGGGCCGAGTCCGCAGTGCCTCCTCCACGTACGATTCCACGGGTTGCAGGTCCAGTGGAACCGGATCGAGCTTGCGATCCGCAAGTTGGAGCTCTGCCGTCACCTCCTTGCCGATGGCTCGAGCGAGGGCCTTGCGCGTGAGCGTGGCCGAAGCACGCACCTCGGCTACACCACGGGCAAGCTTAGCCCTCCCGGCTCGAAGCTTGAGGAGATCGAGTTCGGTGACGGCTGTAGACCCGCCCGCCAGGCGCTCTTCGACCTTGCGGATGGCTTTGTCCATGTTGTCCAGCATCTCGTCGAGAACGCGAGCCAGTTGGTCAGCGAGAAGGGAGCCGTAGTAGAGGCGTTTCACGTTGAGGACCGTCTCCGCGCGTCTCACTTCGCCCTCGGCTTGCTGAGTCGCCAGGCCTTGCTCGGCTGCTTCCAGCGCAGCTCCGAGTTTGCCAAAGGTCCACAGTGGCAGGTGAACCATGACCTCGAGCTGGGTGAACGGACCGAGATTGCGGAACACTGCATTGCGGTTTTGCCTAGGTGGATCCAGAATGTCGCCTTTTGCTTCAGGGACGAAACCGAGAACTTGGTGGTAGATGGCATCGCCCCAGCGTCCGACCTGGGCTTGCTTTAGTCGAGCGCGTGCTGCTGCGACTTCCGCAGCGACGGCTTGCAGGTCAGGGTCGTGCTGGAGGGCGGAACGGATGCAATCCGCTAGGGTCAGCGCGCCGGTCTCGGCGAGCACGGGTTTTCCCCAGCCCAAGAGCAGAGTGCTCAACGCAGCGAGGAGAAGCTGGAGCGGCGTGATTTGTGGCACCCGCTGACTTTGGGGTTGCCTTTTCACTTTCACTGGCGCGTAAAACATCTGCGTCGCGGACTCGGTGGAACTCTCGCGTAATTCTGTACTCCACTGCATAGCCCTTTTCTCCCAACAGGGATTCTGCTTGAACCACGCCGAATTTGTGGAAACAATGGGAAGCGTTAACAGGGTTGCCTCGACTGTGTCTTCCACTGGTTCTCCAGTGCAAGCACGGCCTACGGTAGTGGCTCCGCAGTTAGATCGGGCCGTAGCGCTGCGAGTAGACGGTTTGCGTAAGACCTACGGGCGCCTCGTTGCCGTGCAAGGTTTGAGTTTCGAGATCGCACAGGGTGAGGTTTTTGGTCTGCTCGGGCCGAACGGTGCGGGCAAGACGACGACAATCTCGATGATCGCGACGCAGCTCCGCCCAAGTGCGGGGGATGCGTTTGTCTTTGGTCACTCTGTGCTGAAGGAGACGAGGCGGGTGCGCGAGCTTGTTGGTTTGGTTCCCCAAGAAGTCTCCCTCTATCCACAACTGACAGCTCGGGA
>BEIG01000064.1 GCA_002898795.1 bacterium HR30
GAGCCAGGGGCCGGGTAGCCTCCCTGTAGCCGAACGGGCATGCGAGGAAATTCTGGCCTTGCCACTTTACCCAGAGATGACCGAAGAGGAAGTCGACGAGGTATGCGCAACCATCGCCGAAGCCAGACTATGACCGGGGCGATGCCCGTGGGCGAGCTGAAAGGTTTGCTGCACCGGTTCAGCCGGGCTCGGGTCTTGGTGGTGGGCGACCTCATGCTCGACGAGTTTTTGTGGGGCACGGTGGATCGCATCTCCCCGGAAGCGCCGGTGCCAGTGGTTCGGATCGAGCGCGAGTCCGTCCACCTAGGCGGTGCCGCCAACGTGGCCCACAACTTGCGCACCCTCGGCGCGCAGGTAACTGTGTGCGGAGTGATCGGAACCGACCGCGCTGGTCAGCGCATTCTCGAGGAGCTGGAACGGCTCGGTGCTGACGCTGCCGGGGTCGTGCGTGCACGTGGTGTGGTGACCACTCGAAAAACGCGCGTGATCGCCCATCACCAGCAAGTGGTTCGGTTCGATCGAGAACAACACGAGCATCCTCGATCGGCTTCGGAGCGCTTGCTCGAATTCGTTCGCCGCCACAGTCGAGGTTACGATGCGGTGCTGGTATCGGACTACGCCAAAGGAACGATCGGTGCCGATTTACTCGGCTGCCTCGCCGAGCTGCGCCGCCGCTCGACCTGGGCGCTAATCGTCGACCCCAAAAAGCCGAATTTTCGTCATTATTCCGGGGCCACGCTCATGACCCCGAACCAACACGAGGCGGCCGAAGCCTCTGGGGTGGATATTCGTGACGCTGCCTCGTTGCAACAAGCAGGCGAAGTGCTGTTGCAACGTTGGTCGTGCGAAGCCGTGCTGATCACCCGCGGAGAACACGGCATGAGCCTGTTTCGTGCGGCAAACCCTCCCCGGCACTTTCCCACACGTGCACGGGATGTGTTCGATGTGACCGGAGCTGGCGACACTGTAGCCGCAGTGTGCGCAGCCTCGCTGGCAGTCGGCGCACCCCTGGAAAGTGCGGTGTGGCTCGCCAACATTGCTGCTGGCATTGCCGTGGGAAAGCTGGGCACGGCTACCGTTGCCCCTGCGGAAATTCTCGACGCTGTTGCCAGCGACGGCACGGCCCCTTCCAAACCGACGCGAGGCAAACAACGTGCGTAGCATGACTGGTTTCGGCAGCGCCGCCACGCAAAGCGGACCATGGAAGTGGACTGTGGAAATCCGCTCCGTCAATCACCGTGGGCTGGAGGTGCGCTTTACCATGCCGCGCGAATTCCTCCCCTGGGAAGCCGAGCTCCGCAGCGTGGTGCAGCAAAATGCCGCGCGAGGGAAGATCGACATCAACATTAGCCGCACCGGCCGCCCAGAAGCCACGGTGCACGTCGAAGCCAACGTCGCGCTGGCGCGCGCCTATGTGGAATCGTGGCGCCGCCTGCAGCAAGACTTGCAGCTACCGGGTGATCTCACCATCAACCTCGTCGTTGGTCGCCCGGAACTGTTTTCCGTCAAGGAAAAGAAGGTTCCCCCGCAAGAAGAGCATCGCCAGGTGCGCCAAGCCCTCGAAAAGGCTCTCCGGGCATGGAACAAGGAGCGCGAGCGGGAGGGAAAGGCCTTGGCCCAAGACCTTCGGCAAAGGCTGGCTAGCCTCGACCGCCAGCGGCGACGGATTGCCTTGCGGGTCCAACGGATCCTCCCGCAAATCGTGGCCCGCTTGCGGGAGCGCGCTCGCGAACTTCTCAAAGGACACAAATTGGACGAGGAGCGCCTTCTTCAAGAGGCCGTGCTCATTGCCGAGCGCAGCGACGTAACCGAGGAACTGGTTCGCCTGGAAGCGCACCTCAAGGCAGCCCGCGCCTTGCTGCGAGGAAGCGGGCCAGTGGGCAAGCGGCTCGAGTTTTTGTTGCAAGAGCTGCAGCGCGAGTTCCACACCATTGCGGCGAAGAGTGCAGACCTCGAGGTGACCGCCGCCACGGTCGACGCTCGCAGCGAGATCGAGAAAATTCGGGAACAAATTCAAAACTTGGAATAGCCTCGCACAACGCTCTTGCCCTATCCGGGGGTGCAACCCTACTCTAGGCGCAGTCGTTGCACCTATGTTGATCACCATTTCGGGCACTCCAGGGAGCGGAAAAACCACAGTAGCTCGCTTGTTGAGCGAGCGGCTGGGGCTCAAGCATGTGTATGCGGGCGATCTTTATCGCCGCGAGGCGCAGCGGCGCGGTATGAGCCTTGCCGATTTCAACCGCCTTTGCGCCGAGGACCATTCCATCGATCGCCAATTGGACGAGCTCATGATGGCCCACTTGCGCGAGGGAGACGCGATCGTCGAGGGCCGGCTGGTAGCGTTCTTCGCGCGGCAGTTGGGCGTGGACAGTTTCAAAGTGTACCTAACCGCGAGCGAGCCGGTGCGCGCTCGCCGTGTGCAGATGCGCGAAGGCGGTAACGCCGAGGACAAGCTCCGCGCTAACGAAGCCCGGCAACAGGCCGACCGCGAACGCTACCGGCAAATTTACGGGTTCGACCTGGAAGACATGTCTCCTTACGATCTCATTTACTGTACCGATGTCGCCACGCCGGACGAAATTGCCACGGTGATCATTCAGGCAGCGCAAGTTCGGTTCTCGTGCCCGAGAGGCAAGCCGTCGCGTTCATGAAGTTGGATTCGCTCATCGAGACCGTTCGCAGTTACGACCCCGCGGCCGACGTTGGCCTCATTGCGCGTGCCTACGAATTTTCCGAGCGAGTCCATCGAGGCCAAAAGCGAGCCTCTGGTGAGCCCTACTTCACCCACCCCGTGGAAGTGGCCAAAATCATCGCCAGTCTGCACCTCGATGCACCGAGTGTGGCCACTGCGCTGTTGCACGACACGGTGGAAGATACTCTGACCACCCTCGAAGAGATCGAGCGGCAGTTCGGCTCCGAAGTGGCCACTTTAGTCGACGGTGTTACCAAAATCAGTCAAATCAGCTTTACCAGCCGCGAGGAGAAACAAGCGGAGAATTTCCGCAAGATGCTCCTGGCAATGGCGCGGGACATTCGCGTGATCTTGATCAAGCTTGCCGACCGCACGCACAACATGCGTACCCTGGATGCGCTTAGCCCCGAGCGCCAAATCGAAATCGCGCAAGAAACCCTCGACATTTACGCACCGCTCGCCCACCGCCTGGGCATTTATTGGATGAAAAGCGAGCTCGAAGACCAGGCTCTGCGCTACTTGCAGCCCGAAGTGTACTACCAGCTCAAGCGCACCGTGGCCAAGCGCAAGGAGGAACGCGAGCGCTACATCGCCGAGGTCATTGCCATTTTGCGCCGCAAACTGGAAGAAGCAGGCATCGAAGCCGAGGTAACGGGGCGCCCCAAGCACTTCTACTCGATTTATCAGAAAATGCAGACGCAAAATCTGCACTACGACCAGATTTACGATCTCATTGCTTTTCGCATCATCGTAGGCACGGTGCGCGAGTGTTACGAAGCACTCGGGGTCATTCATGCCAACTGGAAGCCCGTGCCCGGCCGGTTCAAGGACTATATCGCGCTGCCCAAGGGCAACATGTACCAGTCGCTCCACACCACCGTGATCGGCCCCTATGGCGAGCGCATGGAAGTGCAGATTCGTACCCACGAAATGCACCGCGTCGCCGAAATGGGCATTGCCGCCCACTGGAAATACAAGGGCGGCAAGCATGTCGACGGGCACGATGCCGAACGGTTCGCTTGGCTCCGGCAACTGCTGGAGTGGCTGCAAAATCCCTCGGAGCCGCAGGAATTTTTACGCCTGGTCAAAGAAGACCTGTTCAGCGACGAAGTCGTCGTGTTCACACCCAAGGGCGAGTGCTTATCGTTCCCCGAAGGGTCCACTGTAATCGACTTTGCCTACAGGATTCACTCGGAAGTCGGCAATCACTGCGCTGGTGCCCGCGTGAATGGCCGGCTGGTGCCCTTGCGCTACTGCCTTCGCAACGGGGATACGGTGGAAATTATCACGACTTCCAACCAAACCCCGAGCAGTGACTGGCTCAATTTCGTCAAAACGGCCCGCGCCCGGCAAAAAATCCGCAACTGGATCAAGCAGCAACAACGCGAGCGCAGCGTGGCCATTGGCCGCGAACTGCTACAACGCGACTGCAGCCGTTATCACCTGGATTACGCCAAATTGCGCAAACAGCCCGACTTTTCCGCGGTGCTTCAATCCCTCGGCGTGCGAGACGAAGAGTCGCTCTTCGCCGCCATCGGCTATGGGCGGCTGACCCCTCGCCAAGTGCTCGCCAAACTCGTTCCGGCCGAGCAGCTCCAAGAACACGCGGCGGAAACCGGCTGGCGCCGGCTCATCAAACGGGTGCGCCGCACCGAGCCGCCCAGCGTCATCGTCGGCGGCATCGACGACGTGCTGGTGCGCTTTGCCCGTTGCTGTAGCCCGGTGCCCGGAGAACGCATCGTGGGCTTTCTCACGCGCGGCCGGGGGGTCACCGTGCATACGGTGGATTGCCCCCGCGTGCTCGAAAGCGACCCGCAGCGCCGTGTGGACGTAGCCTGGCGGAGCGACGCTGAAGCCAAGCAAATGGTGCGCGTGGAGGTGGTTTGCGTGAACGAACCCGGGCTGTTGAGCGCCGTATCCGGAGCCATCAGCGCCGTGGGCGTGAACATCAACCGTGCTTCGGTGCGAGAACTGCCGGACCAAAAAGCACTCAACGTCTTCGAGCTCACGGTGCAACACATCGACCAACTACAGCGCGTTCTGCGCAATGTGTCGAAGGTGCGCGGCGTGGTGAAAGTGGTCCGCGCCCGCACTTGAAACGGCCGTAAGGAGGTTGGACTCGTGGCACAAGAACGACGAGAGGCGATCGAGACCCGCGAAGCCCCAAAAGCCATCGGACCCTACACACAAGCCCTTGCCTTCGGGGAGTGGCTCTTTCTTTCCGGGCAGATCGGACTCGAACCAACGAGCGGCGAATTAGTTGCGGGCGGCATTGCGGCGGAGACGCGGCAAGCCTTGGCCAACTTGGGGGCCGTGCTTCGCGCCGCGGGGGCGGATTTTTCCGACGTGGTGCGCACCACCCTTTACCTGGTGGATTTGGCGGACTTCGCGGTGGTGAACGAAATTTACGGCAGCGTGTTTGCGCCTCCGTACCCAGCGCGGGTTACCGTCGGCGTATCCAGCCTTCCACGAGGAGCCCGCATCGAAATCGATGCGATCGCGCGGCGGCGTTCGTCGTGATTCGCCAAAAACCAGGGGACAGCACCACCACAACGTAGCGCCGTACCCTCCAAGGCAGAGACGGCTTGTGGGCAAAGAGTCAGGGGAGTGCTTGCAAGAAGGCAACCGTGGCCTGTGCAGCATTGCGGGCCGCCAAGCGATAGTACACGAAAAACTGGGCAGGGAAGCCGGGCAAGCCGAGCGGATCGCCCGCGCCGTCCGACACGGCACGAAAGGCAATGAAGGGGAGCCCCGCCCGCGATGCTGCGCGAGCCACCACCGCCGTTTCCATGTCTTCGACCTGCGGCTCGTCTTGACGGGTTCCCACACTGGCCGCTCGCCCTTGGTAACGCCAGCCCATGGGACTCAGAACAGGCTCCACATCGCACCCGAACACATCGCCACCATCTTCCCGACACGGCAGGGCTTGCCCGGCAAAGGGATCGTTTGTCGATCCCACACCGCCCACAATCAGTGCCGGGCGATGCGGCAAACACACCGCAGGTGCACCTGGCCGGTCGGGAATTTCCGTACAGCGTTCGAGTGCGCCGGCTACAGTATCGGCCAAGTTCGTTGCCAATGCTTGCCAGTATGGGTCGACCGCAAACTCGCCCCCTTCTGGGAGCCGCCAGACCGACGGCACCACGACGTCACCAATACGCTCGCTACTGCCAGCCACACCCGACACGACCACGCCACGCAACCGAAACCGCGCGAGCAACGACTGCACGGCTTCTTCAGCATTGGCCATCCCAATTCCCGTGAGCAGGAGCACCACCTCCGTTTGGCCGATGCGCCCCCGCCGGAACTGTCGGTGGCCGATGCTCACCGTCTCCACCACCTGGGCGCGGGCCACGATCGGTGCAAGCTCCGCGGGGAAGGCAGACACCACCGCGATGGGCAAGCGATGCACCGGTTCGCCGTCGTCGCCGCACCCAGCGACGACCAGCACCACCCACGCCCCGAGCACACCCGCTCCGAAAAAGGCGCAAAACCCTCCCACAGCCCAAAGCCACGCCTGACTCCATCGGGAGGCTCGCCGCGCCTGCCTCAAGGCAGTCCTCCCACAGCGAATTCGATGTACCAACTGATGAGCGCCTCTCCCCAGAACAGAGCGACCAGCGCACCGAGAGCGAGAAACGGGCCAAACGGAATCGGCACCCCAGCTTCGGCCCGGCGCAAAAGAATGCGCGATGCACCAACCAGCGAGCCGCTGAGTGAGCCAACGAGCAACGTGATCAACACCCCGCGCCAACCCAAAAACGCACCAATCATCGCCAGCAACTTCACGTCGCCGCCACCCATACCCTCTCGGCGCCGTACCCACTCGTAAAACGCCGCCACCGCCCAAAGCAAACCGCCGCCCAAAAGAACTCCGAACACGCGGTCCACCAGGCTCGGCCCCCACCCAGGAACTGCGGTCAACAACCCAACCACGATTCCAGGCAGGCTGATCACGTCGGGAATGATCTGATGGTCCAAATCGATAAACGTCACCACCACGAGAGCCGCCACCAACACACACGACACTGCTGCCCATGGGCTGACACCGAACACCATCACGTTGGCCGTGAACAGCACACCGGTGAGAGCCTCCACTGCCGGGTAGCGCCAAGAGATACGCTGGCCGCAAGCCCGGCACCTGCCGCGCAAGAACAGAAAACTCAGCAGCGGGATATTGTCCCACGGCCGGATCCGTGCCCCGCACTGCGGGCAAGCAGAAGGCGGAAACACGATGGATTTTCCTTGCGGCAACCTCGCAATGCACACATTCAAAAAGCTGCCAACGGCTGCCCCCACGAGGAACGCGACCACCAGCACGAATGGTTCACGGAGTGGTTCCTCGCTGCGCGATGCTTTTCGGGTGGGGTTTTCTGCTCCTTCGGTGGAAAACGACTCGCGCGTCCCGTGCGCGCCGCCCGGCTCGTCTCCCTGGCTGTGTTCCGCGCTCACGTGTTCGAGCCTCGCCAGAAGCTCCCGCGCGCGGGTAAAGTTCGCATCCCGTTCGAGCGCCGCATGGGCTGCCGCCGCGGCACGTTGCCAGTCCCCTCGGTCTGCCCACGCGAGCGCGAGCAGATAATGCGCCGGAGCTGCCCACGGGTGCAACTGTACCGCCCGGCTACGAGCGGACACATCGTCGTGGAACACCTCGGCGTAACGCTGGCTCTGAATTCCGAGCCCCACAAGCCACAGGGCAACCACGGCACCAATCGCCCGCTTGCGAGCCGCGGTGCGCGCCGTCGCCCCAATCCACCACGATCCAACCCACAAGCCAAAGGCAATCAAGGGCAAATAGAGGTAACGGTCAGCCCGTACCACCGCGATCGGTACGATGTTGGCCACAGGCAGCAAAGCAAGAAGGATCCAACCGAGGCAAAACACGCCCCATCGGGCGCGGTGGCGATAAAGCCAAGCAGCAACCAGCAACGCAACCAGGAAAGCTAGCGCCAACACGTTCTCCCAAGAGACCACTCCGGCGCGCTGATAATAATAAGCCGGGGATAAATGGATTGGCACGAACAGCGCGAACACATACTCCCACCACACGCGGCTCATCACCAACACAGTTGCCAGTACGCTCTCGCCGTGCGGCGGTTTGATCACGCCGTCGCTCTTTGCGTAGATGCTTAGCGCGGCCACGGCCGCAGCGAGCAGAAAATACGGGATCTTGCTTCGCCACTCCAGCGGGCGGCGGTGAAGCCAATCGTACAGCAGGAGCAGCAGCGGAAACGGTACAACGCTCGACTTCGACAAGCACGCCGCGGCAAAGGCCGTTAGCCCCAGTGCATTCCAGCGGGCAGCCCGCTCGACCAGGTAACGGCGATAGGCCAGCAGCGCGAGCAAAAGAAACACAGTGGACAGCAGCGTTTTCCGCTGTGCCACCACCGCTACCGTTTCCACTTGGACGGGGTGAAGGGCAAACACGATGCCTGCAAGCCAGCCTCCGAACAAGTTCCCAAGGGTAAGGCTCACCCAACGTTGAACCAAAACAGCCGCCAGCAGGTGCAACAATAAGTTCGTCGCGTGATACCCGCGGGGGTCGAAACCCCAAAGCTGGTAATCCAGGAGAAACGACAGCATCGGGAGCGGCACGTAGTCGTAGAGGTAAAACCGGTCGAAACACATCCGAACACGCTGCCAACTCCAAGGCCCGATCGTTTCGACTTCGGTCACAAAGCCCGGATCGTCGAAGCCAACCTGCAAAAACCCATGATGGAGCACCGGGTGCAGAGCAGCCCACCCGGCAAGCACGATGGCAATGCCGCCCAACAACTCGGCGCCGCGGCGCCCCGTAGCAAAGCCGGCCCTCACACAAACTCGCGCCTTCGGAACAGGGCGAAACTCGCGCTCAAGAGTACGGCGATGTAACAGAGTGCGTAGACGCCCGCCCACAGGTACAAACTGGCCGGAATCGTCTGCCCCGCAAGAATTCGGTCGGCCACGTACAACTGATCCAGCCGCGGCAAAACCCGCTCGAGCCCAATGGCAAGCCAGCGCAGGACGGAGGGAAACTCTGCGCCCTGGAAATGGACGAGCCACGACGCCGACCGACCGGCAATAAAGGCGGCAACCGTAAACAAACCCGCAAGCGCGGGAGTCACGACGACGGTACTAAAGAACACAGCCACCGCCGCCAAGATGGCGATTTCTGCCAGCATGAGGAGAAACGCCGGCACCAAACTCCAGTCGGGCTGGCCTTCAAGGGCGAAGACCACGAGCCACACCGCCATCCCCATTCCAAGCATCATCGTGAACAACGTCGCCATGAGACCAAGGTACTTGCCCACGAGGAACTCGCCCCGCCCCACGGGCTTGGACAGCACGTTGTAGATCGTGCGGCGTTGCAACTCGTTGTACACCATGGTCACCCCTAGCACGACCGTGGCAGCGACGCCGAACAGCGACAGCCCCGTGAGGGCGAAGTCCTTCACGAACTTCATGCTATCCCCAAGCGAGACCGCACCAAAGGCGCTCGCAATGCCGATGAGCAAAGCGGCGAAGAACATCACGGTGTACAAAACCTTGTTCCGAATCGATTCGCGACTGGTGTTGAGAGCGATAGCCCAAATGCGACTCATGGTGCCCGATCCTCCGCGGTTTGGGGAAGAGTCTCCAAGTACTCCCGCAAGGCGCCATCGTTTGGGTTCAAACGGAGCGCAATCTCCAAAGCTTGGCGGCCCTCGTGAATTTTTTGTGCTCCGAGCCAAGCCAATCCGAGTCCCTTCCAAAGATTCGGGTTCGCTGCCTGAAGCCGCAGCCCACTTCGGCACGCCTGCTCCGCCTCGCTCCAGCGGCCTTGCAGGGTAAGCAGGCGACACAGGTTGTTCCAAGAGCCAACATGGCGCGGTTCTAGCTCGATGGCTTTTTTGTACCAGAACTCTGCTTCCTGCACGTGACCCAGCCGGTCGTGCACCTCACCGGTTCCAAAGGCCACGCCTTCTTCGAACGGATACAAAGCCCAGGCGCGCCCGTAAGCGGCCAGCGCCTCGTTCAGCCGACCTTGATCCCGCAACGCCACGGCGTGATTCTTGTGCGCTTTCGTGCTTTGCGGCGCGTCGCGCGCCGTGCGAGCGAACAACGTCGCCTGGTCGGCCCAATCGAAGTTGCGCGCGTAAGTCCGCGCGCCGTAGGCAAGCAGGAGTCCTGCCGCAGCCACGGCAGCAACGCTTGGCCGTACGTACCGCCTGGTGACCACCAACAACGCGGCCAGCCACCAGCACCACCCAACTGAGGGAAGGTAGGCAAGGCGCTCTCCCCGCACCGTGCCAATCGGGAAGAGCAGGTTCGAGGTGATGGAAAACGCCACCCACGGGAACAGCAGCATGAACCCCACCGCACCTCCGCGGCGCAGCGCCCACACCACGGTGAGCAGCAGGGCTGCGCAACCTGCGATCGTGCGAAAGTGGAGCGCCGATTCTACTGGCCGGATTTGGGGGTACGAGTAGTCGGCGCTCAGGACAAGCGGAAACACGAACTGCGAAAGATAGTCCCACTGAATCGCCAACGCCGTAGCCACTCGCTGGTACCCAGGCACAGAGGCAAGAATGTTGTCCACTGGGTCGATCGCCTCTTCGGCATCGCCCGAAGCGAAGGCCAGCGCACGCAAAACCAACACGGCGCTAGCGCAAGCCACAAAGGCAACCCAGTCCAGGCGTCGCGCCTCGCGCTTCAAGCCCAACCACCAGCCCTCGCCCCGGAGGGCAATGCGAAAAAGAAACACCAACGGAAGCACCGTGATCGCACTTTCTTTGCAAAGCAAGGCGGCAATAAAGCTTCCCAAGGCAAGGGCCATCCATGCCCGCCGTGGGCCGTCGGCTGTTTGCTCTTGGGCCCGCACGGCGGCCAACATGGTGAGGAAGCCGAACAAAGCTGCGAGCAATTCGGCCCGACCCACAAGGCCCGTGACCGCTTCGGTGTGAATCGGGTGCACGGCAAAGAGCAAGGCCCCCAGCCAAGCGATCGTCGGCTGCGTGGGGAAAAGCCTGAAACCGACTAAAGCAACCAGCACGGTGACGATTCCATGCAGCACGACATTGACCATGTGGAACCACCAGGCCTGCCAGCCAAACCACGCGTGGTCTGCCGCGAAAGTGGCCATGGTCAAAGGCCGATACAGGTTGCCCGGAAACAGCGGCACGGCCAAGATTTTGAACCAGTCGAACTCCCCGCCGATCGCAGGGTTACCGCGGATTTGAATCCAGTCATCGAACACGAAGTCAGCCTGCAACGCGTTCAGGTACGGGAACACAACGGCGCAAGCGAGCACGGCCCACCGCAGGGCCACCGACCTAGCGGAAAGGTGGGTGGTGGTCGCACGGGACACTACACGTTCCGAGGCAACTGCCTCAGTCATGATTCGATCCTTCGGGCATGTAGCGGAGGAACCGCTCCTCCAGCGACCAACGCATCGGAGTGACCGATTCGATCCGTGCAGGACTTTCCATCACTTCGCGCAATACGGCTTGAAGATGCTGGCCAGCAGCAAGCACGATGGTGCAACGGTCCGGCCCTCCCTCCACCTGTAAGCCGCCTTCGCGCCACCGCTCCCAAAGGGCCAGCGGCACAGCCGACACACCCACGCGGTAGCCCAGCTCCGCTTCGGCGCTGCCGTCGAGTTCGACGATTTCCCGCAAACGCCCTCGGGCCAGAATGCCGACCCGGTGGCAGAGCATCTCCGCATCGCTCAGCACGTGCGAGGAAAACAACACGGTAGTGCCTTCTCTCCCTAGCTGGGCAATGAGTTCACGCATCGTGCGGCGCCCTACCGGGTCGAGGCCGGACATCGGCTCGTCGAGAATCGCAAGTTTGGGCCGATGCAAAATCGCTTGCGCGACCGCCACCCGCTGCAAGTTACCTTTGGAGAGGCTCCGCAAACGGGCGTCGAGCTTTGGCCCCAGCCCAAACCGTTCCACCAACTCGGCAATGCGCGATGCTCGCTCCGCCTTCGGCAGCCCGTAAAGGTGCGCATAAAACTCCAGCGTCTCTCGCACGGTCAGGTAGTCGTAAAAGTACGGCTGTTCCGGGGCAAAACCGACCCAGCGTCGAGCCACAGCGCCCAGGGACGTTTGACCAAGCCAGAGAATCTGGCCACGACTGGGCCGAAGCAAGCCCGTGAGAATCTTGAACGTGGTCGTCTTACCGGCACCGTTGTGGCCGATCAAGCCAAAGACTTCGCCCTCGCGCACCGAAAAGGACAGGTCTTCGATGGCCGGAATGCGCCGAAAGGTCCAAGGGTGGTAAAAGTGCTTCGACACACCAACGAGTTCCAGTACCGTGTTCATCGCTGGCCCTCGCCGCTCTTGGTTCCTTTGAGAATCGCTTCGCGGATTTTGCTGCTTCCGAGCTTCTTGGGGCTCCGGCCTGTGGTGGAACGCAAGGCTCCCGACGCAGGATCGATTTCAAAGCGGCCGCCAAAGGGATCGGTGGGAATTTGCGTCAACACACCGGATGTTACCAGTGCATGGATACTCGGTGGCGGTTGGCCGAACACCTGCTGGTATTGCTCGATTGCGCGTTGCAATTCACCCCAGGCCCGGGCGAATTCCAGCTCGCGGAGTTGTTCGTGAATTGTTTCCCGCACTTCCGGTACCGTAGTGGTTGCCAATGCTGCCCGGAGGAACTCCATGGCCGCTTCGGGCCCTCGGTGAGCTGCATCGATGACCGCCAAAAGACCGGCCAAAAACCCCGGCGCGTCCGGCAGGGCGAGCGCCGCGCGGAGCTCGCGGCTCGCGGACTGCAAGTCATCGCGGAAAAAGTAGTACGAAAAACCGAGGATGTACCTAAGCTCCCACGAGTGGGGGAGATTGCGTACTCCCTTTTCCAGAAGCGAGATGCCCGCGTCGATCTCGTTGGCTTCCCAAGGGAGAATGACGCCACCAAATCGATACACGTGGACCGCCGCGGGATCCAAATCGGTCACGCGCTCGCACATCTCGGCGAGCCAAGGGTAAACACGGTCTTTGCGGTAATGCCGGCCAAAGTAATTGATCGTGCGAAACCACAACACGTCTGCCAGGGCATGGCGGTAACCCAGGGAGATGACCTGCAAGAACTGACCTGGAGGAGCGTAAATCAACTCGGGCGGTTCTCCCAACGCCGACCTCTCCAGTGCTAGCCGCTCCCGAGCCAACAGCACTCCCCACACCGCAGCCACTATCACCGCCACGCGAGCGACGCCTGCCGCCCACCGCCGCCAAACAACGAAGCGAAGTTTCGCCGCCGGAACTTCCATCCACGCAGGTTTCGGCGTCGAGAGTTCCATGGTGCATTTACCCTTGAAGAGCCGGAACCGCTTTACCCGCTAGCAGAGTGCGTCGTTGCCGGTTCGTCGAGCCCGAAACGGTCGTTCGCATCATTGAGGCCGTACTTGTACAGCCGGTGGCGGAACGAGCGATAATTGATGCCAAGCAGGTCCGCTGCTTTTTTCTTCACGCCTCCAGCCTCGGCTAACGCTCGAAGGATGATGCTTTTCTCGTAAGCCGCCAGGCTGTCGTCGAGGTTTCCATTCACCAGCTCGAGCCGTGCTGGCGCCGTCGGCACAGCGGTAGGCGAGCTGGCCGCAGGCGGCGCCGAAACTGGCGTAGCCGCATCTTCCCCAGGAGCGCGACACACGTACTCCGGAAGGTGCTCCTCGTGCACAGTTTCGCCATCGCAGAGCGCCACGGCATGTTCGATGATGTTTTCCAGTTCGCGAATATTGCCCGGGTAAGAGTATTCCTGCAATCGCTTTGCGGCCGCTACGGAAAGCCGCTGCACGTTCTTGCCGTGCAGCTCCGAGAATTGCCGAAGAAAGCGCCGCACCAGTAAGGGAATGTCCTGTCGTCGCTCCCGCAGCGGTGGCAGGGCCAGGGTGAGCACATTGAGCCGGTAGAACAAGTCTTCCCGGAAGCGTCCCGCCGCCACCTCCGCCTCGAGGCTACGATTCGTGGCAGCAATGATGCGAACGTCTACGCTCACGGCGGTGTCGGAGCCCACGGGGTTGAAGGTGCGTTCCTGAAGTACCCGCAACAACTTCACCTGTAACGCCAGGGGCAACTCGCCAATTTCGTCGAGGAACACCGTGCCACCGTCAGCCGAACGGAACAACCCGGCACGGGCTTGCACAGCGCCGGTAAAGGCCCCTTTTGCATGCCCGAACAATTCACTCTCGATCAAGTTCTCCGGGATCGCGCCACAATTCACGGCCACGAACGGGCGGCTAGCCCGAGCGCTACGGCTGTGAATCGCGCGTGCCACCAGTTCCTTCCCCGTACCACTTTCCCCCGAGAGCAGCACCGTGGCATCGCTGCGCGCCACTTTCTCGATAAACTCGCGCACCCGCTGCATGGGAGCGCTTACCCCCACGAGGCCATCCGTGCTTTGGGGTTCTTCGACCCCGAGTTCCGCTTCGACCACGTCCTCGACGCTGCGGTGCAGCTTTTCCTCCAAGCGGCGTAGTCCCGTAACGTCTTGCAAGATGAACAGCGCACCGATCGGGTTCTGGTACGTGTCACGGAGCAACGCTGCCGAGCACCGCAAGATATGTTCGCCGTCGCCCTCTTTGAGAAACCGGAACTCGGTTGGATTACTTTCGGGAGATTGGAGGAAGCTCAGACGCCCCGTACTCGTGTGGCGCAAGGCAGGAAACACCTGACCGAGGTCGGTGCCGATCAGCTCACCCGAAGGGCGCCCAGCCAAATCTGCAGCCACCGGATTGGCGGAAGTAATGCAGCCATCCAGGTCCGTGGTCACCAGGGCACTATCGATGTTCCTGGCCAACGCCTCTTGCAGCGAAAGGAGCCGCTCCCGCTCGGCCTCGCGCTCCAGCAACAAGCTTTCCGTCAGCCGTAGCCGCCGCGTCAAGGACCCTGCGAGAAAGGCGAGGACGAAGAAACTGGCATTGGTGATGGCAAAGCGCACGACAAAGTCCAAGTCGCCGGGCGACGGCACAGCCCCCGCGTGCAACTGGTAAAGCACGCCAAGTTGCAACGCCACCACGAGGGCCGCGTAAGCGATGGCACTCAAGGCAGCAATGAGAACGGCCCCTACCGGGGAAACTAAAAACGCAGCCGCAATCACCGGCAAGCTGTACAAAAAGCCAAATGGGCTCTCGGCACCGCCGGTTACATACACCACCCCCGTGGTCAGCACGATGTCAAACAATAGTTGCCCGTAGGCGAAGGGGGTCAGTTGCTGAACCCGCAAAAGCACGACGGCCGAGATCAACGTCGCGGCGTACGTGACCGCAATTCCCCACAGCAGGAGCACCGTGGGCACCGCGTAGCCTTCGCTTTGATTGCGAAAGAACGAAAGGGCCAACGCCCCGAGGAACGCCGACACCAGGAGCACGCGCAAGAACAGCGCCGCCTTCAACCGATTGCGCAGCCGCTCGTGCACCTGTGGGTCCATGGCTTCTGTCGCTCCGCTGCCTCAGCCGATGACCGAACCCAGCTTGAAGATCGGCAAATACATGGAGATCACCAAGCCGCCGATGACCACACCGAGGAACACGATAATCAACGGTTCCATCAGTGAGGTCAGATTGGCCACGGCGTTGTCCACTTCTTCCTCGTAAAATTCGGCGATCTTGTTCAGCATGGCGTCAAGAGCGCCCGTGGACTCACCGACGGAAATCATTTGCACCACCATCGGTGGGAACACCTTGCTTTCCTGCAAAGGCTCGGCAATGGTGCGCCCCTCGCTGATGCTCACCCGCGTTGCCAGTACCGCGCGCTCGACCACTTTGTTCCCTGCAGTTCGCGCAGTAATGGCCAGAGCGTCGAGAATGGGCACACCGGAAGACACCAGTGTGCTCAAGGTGCGGGTAAATCGTGCCACTGCAGTTTTGCGCAACAGTTCCCCGAACACTGGGGTTTGCAAAAGAAAGCCATCGATGGCCAGTTTGCCCGACTCGGTCTTGTACACCTGGCGAAGCGCCACGACGCACGCAACCACGAAAGCCACCATGTGTTTGAAGTAGGCGATCGTCAGGTTACTCAAATTGATCACGAACTGGGTGGGACCCGGCAGTTCCTGCCCAAAGCTGGAAAACAATTCGGCGAACACCGGGATGACGAAGATCAGCAGTACGGCCGTCACCCCCACGGCAACGGTGACGATCACGGCCGGGTAAATCATGGCTCCTTTGATTTTCGCTTTGAGCTTCATGGCCTTTTCCATGTACCCGGCCAAGCGGTTCAAAATGCTATCCAGAATGCCGCCGACCTCTCCGGCGGCGACCATGTTGGTGTACAGGTCGTCGAACAACTTCGGGTGCTTGCGCAGCGCATCGGTAAACGTGGACCCGGATTCGACTTCTTCCTTCAGTTGCCGCACCACGTTACGCAGCTTCTTGTTTGGCGACTGCGCCGCCAGAATATCCAAGCACTGCACGATTGGCAGACCCGCATCGATCATCGTGGCCAATTGCCGTGTGAACACCACGATGTCGCGCGTGGTCACCGAATCGGAAAACCCTGGGATGGTAATCTCGCGGTCGAGTCCCCGCCCCTTTTCCCGGATCTTATCTGGTAGAGGCTGGATGCGCTGCGAACGCAAGCGAATGAGCACCGCATCGCGCGATGGCGCCTCCATCTCGCCTGCCAACATCTCCCCACGGGGAGAAATTCCTTGCCAACGAAACACCGGCATAGTGTCACCTCGCTCCCATAAAATTCGCTTCGCACATTTCCCGCTTCATCCCGGCAATCCCCGAGGCAGCCTCAGCGCCTAGAAGTCCCCACCTGCCCGAGCATAGAGCGGACCTCGTCTGGCTCCGTGGCATGTCCCAGTGCCTCCTCGTAACTGATCAGCCGGCGCTGGTAGAGATCGACCAACGATTGGGACATCGTTTGCATCCCGAACCGAGCCTGGCCCACCTGCATCTGCGAATAAATTTGATGGATTTTTTCCTCGCGAATGAGGTTGCGGATTGCTGGGTTGGGAATCATGACCTCGACCGCCAGTACCCGACCCTTACCATCGAGGCGTGGGATGAGCTGTTGCGAGATCACCCCTTGCAACACCAAGGAGAGTTGCGCCCGCACCTGCGGTTGCTGGTTAGCGGGGAAAATGTCGATGATGCGGGTAATCGTCTGCACTGCAGAATTCGTGTGGAGCGTCGACAGCACCAAGTGGCCTGTTTCCGCGACATTCAGCGCCGCTGCCACGGTTTCTAGGTCGCGCATCTCGCCAATGAGCACCACGTCTGGATCCTGTCGGAGCACATGCCGCAGTGCCTCGGCAAAGCCTTTGGTGTCGGCGTAAACTTCCCGCTGGTTCACGACACAGCCACGGTGCGGGTGCACAAACTCGATTGGGTCCTCGATGGTTACGATGTGCTCGTGACGTTCGCGGTTGATCTTGTCGATCATCGCCGCCAGCGTGGTGGATTTGCCACTTCCCGTGGGCCCGGTCACGAGCACCAAGCCGCGCGGTAATTTCGTCAATTCCGCAACGACCGGTGGTAGCCCCAATTCCGCCAAGCTGCGCACCTCGTAGGGAATCAGACGAAACGCGCCCCCAACTGTTCCCTTCTGAAGAAACAAGTTCCCGCGAAAACGGCTAAGCCCTCGGATGCCGAAGGAAAAATCCAACTCCGACTGCTCTTCGAAGCGATGCCGCTGGCTATCGGTGAGCAAGCTGTAACAAAGGGTTTTCGTTTCGTTGGCGGTCAACGGCGGGAACGGTAGTGGTTTCAGTTCGCCGTTCACGCGCATCATCGGAGGAGAATCGGCGGAAATGTGCAAATCGGTCCCGCCGCTCTTGACCACAATCTCCAGGAAACTTTGGATCGTTAACGTTGTGTGCAGTTCGCTCACTTCCACCGTAGGCATAGATCGTCGTCTCCGGATCAGTCTGCCATCGTGACGCGCACGACTTCGTGAATCGTGGTCAGTCCCTCTTTGAGCTTTCGGATGCCGCTCATCCGCAGGGTCTTCATCCCCAGCGCCACTGCGGTGCGCTTGATCTCGTTGGCTGAGGCGCCGTTCAGAACCAAGTCGCGAATCTCTTCACTGACCGGCATGACCTCATAAAGCGCAATCCGCCCGCGATAGCCGCTGCCATTGCAGTTGGGGCAGCCTACCCCATGAAAAGGTGTAAATGTTCCCACTTCCTCTGGCGGCACACCAATGTCGATCAAGGCCTGAGGCGAAATCTCGGCTGGCTCCTTGCAGTTCGTGCAAATCAAGCGCGCCAGCCGCTGCGCCAAAATGAGGTTTACGGAGGAGGCCACCAGAAACGGTTCCACCCCCATGTTCAAGAGCCGGTTGATCGTCGACGGCGCGTCGTTGGTGTGCAACGTGCTCAAAACCAGGTGACCGGTGAGCGCCGCTTTGACGGCAATTTCCGCAGTTTCGAAGTCCCGAATCTCACCGACCATGATGATGTCGGGGTCCTGTCGCAAAAACGAACGCAAGGCGGCAGCGAAGTTGAGGCCGATCTCTTCGTGAATCTGTACCTGGTTGATGCCGGGAAGGTTGAACTCCACCGGGTCCTCTGCGGTAGAGATGTTCGAGGTTACACGGTTCAGTTCCGAAAGGGCGGAGTACAACGTGGTGGTTTTGCCGCTGCCAGTGGGACCAGTCACCAGCACCATCCCGTAGGGCTTGTAAATGGCCTCCTTGAAGTCACGGAGCTGGTCCTCTTCGAAACCGAGCTTGGTCATGTCGAGCTGCAAATTGGACTTGTCGAGCAACCGCAAGACAATTTTCTCTCCGAAAATTGTCGGCAGCACGGACACCCGGAAGTCCATCTCCTGCCCCTTACCGAGCTTGAGCTTAATTCGCCCGTCTTGCGGCAATCGCCGCTCAGCAATGTCGAGCTGGGCCATCACCTTGATGCGCGAGGTAATGGCATTCTTGAGCTTCAAGGGCGGACGCATGATTTCCTCGAGCACACCATCCACCCGGAAGCGAACTCGAAACATCCGCTCGAACGGTTCCAAATGGATGTCCGACGCACGGCGCTTGATGGCATTGGTCAAAATCGCGTTCACCAAGCGCACCACCGGCGCCTCTTCCGTTGCACGCTCCAGCTCCTTGAGGTCGACCTCGTCGTCGTGATCGACCACCTCCACCTCTTCCGTGCCGAACTCGGTGAGAACTTCCTGTACGTTGCTGCCCTCCTCGTAATACCGCTCGATGGCTGCGGTAACGCTGCTGACCGCCGCCACGGCGACCTTGACATCGTACCCGGTGAGGAACTTTACCTCATTCACGGCGACCAGATTCGATGGGTCCGACATCGCCACCGTGATGGACGTGCCGCTAAAGCTGATCGGAACCAAGTGGTGCCGCTGCGCGAGCTGACTTGGCACCAGCCGCACCACCTCGGGAGCAATGTTCATCACCGAGGGATCGACCAACGAGAGGTGATACTCCTTCTGTAACGTGGCCGCCAATACCGCCTCATCCACCAAATTCTGTTTTACCAGGGCAACGCTCAGGGGGAGTTGTGCCAGCTCGGGGTCCTCCAGCAATTTGCTCAGTTGGGCCTGAGAGATTAACCCTCTGCGGACCAGCAACTCTCCTAGTCTGCTGCTCATGTCCCCGCCCCCCGAACAACAGGCTCGGAGAACAAATTACGGCACCAAAACAAACTCTGCTTTCGTGAAACCAGCACGCACGACACCGATGATTTCCTCTCTTAGGTCGTCTACCGACGGACCCACATGAGCAGGGAGCGTGCCGAGGCCGGAGTGACGAAAATTGGCACCGCAAATGCGCAAGGCGTACACTTTCGTGTCACTCGAAGTGTTCTCATCGCGAGAGCGTCGACGCTGTCACTGCGAGCGAGACACTTTCCAAGCCCCGCGCCCGCACCAGAGCACGAGGGCTACGCTGCATCGAGGGTCTTGTCCCACGCCCACAAGCGCATCGACCCCGGTGGGGAGCGCGGACGTCCGCATCCCCAAAAGGCCCCAAGACCTGCGTCCTGCTCGCCCGTCCACCGGCCCGTTTCCTGCGGGCCTCCGGCCCCGCACGCACCAGCATGGCTGCCGCACTCCAAAGCCGCGCCGCATACGAGAAATATGGAGTGCGAAAGCCATGCTTTCGCGGGCATCCCGCAAGGGATGCCACAGCCACACCCCTGGGAGCGCGGACATCCCCGTCCGCGACGCGTCCGAACACGGGCGTCGTGGTCACCCGCCGGCCCGTCTCCCGCGGGCCTGCAGCCCGCATGCGGCAGCATGGCTGCCGCACTCCAAAACCGGGCATCCCAAAACGTACACTGGGATACGAAGCCGGTTACGTCCGTGTAGCCGCGGGCGAACCCGCGGGCACATTGGTAGCGTTGGAAACAAGGGCGCATTGCCATGCGCCCCTACAACGCTCCGGTAACGTTTCGCTTGCCGTGCAGCACGGGTGGCAACGGAAGCCGCGGGCGCACGGCAGTGCGCCCCTACGGGGCTGTATGCCCCCACGATGATACCCCCTCCCCTTGGGAGAGCGGTTCGGGAATGGGTCGAGTTAAGGGGACGAGGGCCCTAGAGGAGGGAAACACCAGTGCTGATGTTTGCACCCTGGTCTCTCCATTGTCCGCGATGTGCTATGTGCCGTCCACAAATCACTATGTACGGCGGTAACGATCACAGCAGTAAGAGCTGGCGGACCGAATCGGGCAGAGCAGACAGGATCACCGTGCGGCTACTGGACGCCGAGTCCGATGCTTCCAGCCTCCACCCGCACTTGGCGTCGTTGCTCATAGCGAGACAGAACGAGGACTGGAAAAGGTCGGCGAAGAACCTCGAACCGGGATCGGCGAAGAGCAGATTGAGTTCTACTCGGGCCGCGTATCACTGTCTTTCGAGCCGCACGACTTCCGGGGCGTCGCGGTCAAGATCGTGGACAACCAGAGTGTCGAGAGTGTGCAGGTGATCGCGCTTTGAGAGTGAGGCAACATGGATTATGTGCTGACGGACCACGCACGGGACGCCCTAGAAAAGCGGAAGATTCCGGTCGCGTGGATGGAACACGCATTGATCCACCCGGAGGTGACCGAAGCCGATCCCATCGACCCAGACTTGGAACACCGCCTGGCGCGCATCGCTGAGTTCGGCAATCGGGTATTACGGGTGATCATTAACGGCAAGACAACACCACCTCTTGTCGTAACTGTGTTTTTTGACCGAAGGAGGACGATCCCATGAAACTCAAAGTGGACCTACAAGCCGATGCATTGTACCTCACCTTGAGCGAAGCGCCGGCGAGCCGTTCAGAGGAAATTTCGCCGGGCATCGTCGTGGATTACGACGACCAAGACCAGGTGGTGGGCATCGAAATGTTGTACCTCTCTAAACGTGCACCGGCGGTGGATGTCCGGCGGCTGCTATTCGAGACGGTGCCTCAGACAGGCTGAGAGAGGCGGATATGCCCCGCGCCGCAGTTGACCGCCTCGTGAACGCTTTACGACAAGTCAGGCCGGCACCGGTGCTATGAACAGCACGCACGCTCGTCCGATCCAGGGGAGAGTCTTGCCCCAAGGCTCATGATACAGAAACGGCGGCAGTGCTGGAGCCGGAATCCCTCCTCAGTTGTTACGAAGCGCTCGCCATCGCACCCCTAGCCCTGCTCCACAAGTTGCGTCAGGAAAAGGCGCTCGATCGCCACTGGTATGCGTTCTCGTGCGAGAGCGAAGAGCACGCCACCAAACGCGGAAGCGCGGACAAATGTCGGGCGAAGAGCGACGACGCCTGGCACCTGCCGGCGATCCACTACATAAGCAAAAGCCCCTGGGGACAC
>BEIG01000065.1 GCA_002898795.1 bacterium HR30
CGTGTGCCAACGCCCGCGCAGCTCCATGCACAGCACGTTCAACCGCACGCCCCGAAAGCTGACGGAAGGCCTCGCCCAAGCGAATGAGCCCAGTGCTCATGATCGGGTCCGCGCACAGAGGCCCTCCGGAAGGATTCAAAACAGGTCGGGTAGCGAACGGGTCGAGACCCAGCGCTTCACATAACACAAGCTCCTCGGCCGGGTTGGTCGCCGCGAGTTCCACGAAGTCCACTTGGTCAGCACGGTCCAGCCCAGCCATCGCGAGTGCCTTTTCCACAGCCAGGCGCGCTCCAGCGCTGCGCGAAAGGTCTCGAGCACCTAATGTTTGGAGTTCGGATCGGTGATCCACTCCATGAATCCACACAGGCTGATCGCACATTCTCTCGGCCTTTCCTTCGGCCGCGAGGATGAGGCAAGTGGCTGTCTCCCCCACCGGAGGCAAGTAGCCCTCTCGCAGCGGTTCCACCACGAAAGGAGTGCGCTGTAACTCCTCCGGTGTAGCTGGGGATCGCACTTGGTTATCCGGATTGCGCGCACCGTTTTGACGGTTTCTCGCAGCAACGCGGGCGAGCTCGCGATCTCCGACACCCGCACGCGCCATGTACATGCTAGCTTGCAAGGCAGACGAGGCCACTGCGTCGATCCCCAACGGGGCATGGTAGTACGGATCCATTTGGAGATTGGTCACCCTTCTCGGCTCGCCCTCTGACACTTTACCGTGCGCCACCACTAGGGCAGTATCGCAATAGCCCGCTTGCATTCGGAGCCAGGCGTAATAGGCGCAAAAGGTTCCATCCATCTCCAAGTGCAAGTCCTCGCGCGGAGGCCAAGAGCCCATCGACTCGAGCGCAGCAACAAAACCAAAGGGGCGACCGTCCATGTAATCCGTCGAACCTGCGATCTGATAGTCGATGTCGTCGCGGGTAACCCCACACTGCTCCAGTGCTGCGCGCACCACGAGATAGAGCATCTCGCCGGCTGTGCGATGTTCGTCGCGCGCCACCACAGGCAACTGCGCGAAGCCCACCATGGCAACGTTCCGCAACTGCGGCATAGCTTCCCCCTAGTCAAAGCGGGCGAGGCCAGTCCCCAGAAGCCGGTTCCTGGCTCGGACGGAAATAAAGGATATCCTCGTGATCTCCTTGCCGCTGATCGTCGGGCTTCCATACCGCCTCGACGCGCATACCCATGTGCACCTCCTCTACTCGACACTCTTGGATCAAGGCAAACATCGGCACATCGGCGCCATCTAACAGTACCGAAGCTGCGACGTAGGGCAGCTCGAGATTGCGACCAATCACGGGAATATTCACGATGCAAAACGTTGTGATCCTACCGCGGTCGCTCACTTGGACCAGCTCGGAACACGGTGCGAAACTTTCCGGCGAGTTGATAACCGGGGGCACGAACACTCGGCCCGTCTTATCGCACCGCGATCCTAAAATCTTCTTGTCCTTCAGTGCGCGTAGGTATACTGCCCGGTAATCCCCAGCAACGTAGTGATACGGTAGCCACACCAGTGACTCGACGTATTTCACCGGTTCCTGGGGTGGTGCTGAGAACTTCACCGATCCACCTCCTTCACAGTCCATGGCACAGGGTGCTTCACGCCGGCGCCACCAAGCGAAACTCTCGGATGTCCCAGATGGACCCTTTCCGTTCCCCGTCCGGAAGCCAATCCGCTCGTACCCGTGAACCAATACGGACATGTTCGTGATCGGTCCTCGCCACGTGCAAGAGTGCCGTGTCGGCTCCGTCGAGCCGAACGAGGATGTAGGCGAACGGCTCGGCAAAGGGATGCAGGCGATCGATCGGTTGCCAAACGCGCGCCACCGCGACCACCGTTCCGACATCTGCCACCGGTACCCATCCGGTACCAGAGCTCCCGTCCCATTCGGAATATCCTTGGGGGGGCACGATCACCGCACCGCCAGGAACTCTTTGGCCCCAAATCTGTCGCTGCTCCTTTAGGCCGGCAAGAAACCGCCCCACGACAGGGCCCGTTGAGCGTTTGTAGGGGAATTCCATGACTTGCCGCTGGGTCATGGGATCGACCACGATGTCCGTCAGTCGCATGGGCGTGGCATGTATTCCAACGAACGTTTGTTTGTCAAGCGCGGTGGTGCTAGAGAGGGCCGCATCCATTGCGTACAGAAGGGAGCCGGGACAAGGGAAGTGTCGAAAATGCGCTGGAGAGAGAAAGGGGAAGGGATGAGTTGGAGCTTCAAGAACTTGGGCAAACTTGTGGCGGCTGTTCTCGCTTTGGTTATTCTTGCGGTACCGCTTGGCGCTTGGCCTCAAGCAAACGAGGAAGTTGCCCCGGGGCTACGTGTGGGGGACTACCTCGATCAGACCAACGCACATCTAGCCAAAGACTTGCTGCCGCCGGAGATCCTCAAACACTACGAGAAGGGCGAGTACCGAAACCGAATTGTCTCCTACCCAGTCGGCACGGCAAAGTGGGAAAAGTCCTTTCTTGAGGCCACCGAGAAAAACGCCACCACTCTCGATGTGGACGAACGTGGAACCATCGTGGACAAGGTCACCCGTAAGCAGCCGGATTTTTATTATGGCATTCCGTTTCCCCACATCGATCCGAACGACCCAAAGGCTGGGGTCAAGGTGGTTTGGAACCAGTTTCTGGCGTACTGGTACGGTGGTTCGAGTTATAACCGCACCCTGGTGGCGATGATGAGCCGCCGCGGGCTCGACCGTGGCATCATCGCGGATGGTTGGTTCAACTTTTACGATGGCGTACCCCCGAAGTACCGACAACCGAATCCAAACCGTTTGCAAAGTCAGTTCCTCGGGGTCACCAAATCGCCAGCCGACTTGCAGGGGACCTCTTCTCTGACCTGGCGTTACCGCGACCCGGAGAAGCGCGACTCCGTTTGGGCCTACGTGCCCGCTTTGCGCCGAGTGCGAGCGGTAAGTCCGGCAAACCGGTCGGACGGCTACCTCGGGTCTGACATCAGCGGAGACGACGGCTTTTTCTTCGATGGTAAGCCCGAGGATTTCCAATTCAAACTGATCGGGAAGCGAGACGCGCTTCGGATCGTCGACCCCAACGCCGTCAGTGGACCTATTCCCATTACTCCCGTTCCCGGTGGTGGTTGGAATATCGTCACCGACCTCAACCCACCCACAGCGGGCTTCTGGCTGCCAGGATGGAAAGGTGTGCCGTGGGCTCCGACCGATTCGGCATTGGCCAAACGGCCGATGTGGATCGTGGAGGCCATCCCTAAAGACAAGTATTACCTATACGGGCGAATCGAGCTCTGGATCGACGCGGAAACATGGGATGGTGCGTGGAACCGAAAGTTCAGTTGGAGCGGAGAACTCGTGCACAATTATCAGATGCAGGCGCGAGTGAACCACATGGCCGGGGACCCAAAGGACCCGGAATGGCTCCCAGCTAGCACGATTATTTGGGCCTGCGCAGAAAATTTTAAATTGGACCGTGCGACGCTCGGTGGTCTGCGGGCCGATCCTCAAGCACCAGCCCAAAGGCGAGTACCGCTCGAACCCACCTTGTTCGACGCGATGACCCTCACCCGGTACGGTAAATGATCCCGATCGACGCAAGCGGGAGGCCGGCAAGCCCTGCTCTCGCAGCCGGTTGTCCGAGAGACAGTCTCCTCCATCTTCAACAACCACCGCTCGCCACGTAAGTCGAGCGGTCGAGCAGTAACTCAATCGGTTCGGGGCCGGGCAGTTCTCAGCCATGCTGCCCGGCCCCGAAAGAGACATTAGGTTTTAGACCAGCGGGAGTACTCTTCTCCCCACAGCGTGACCCGTCGGGCGCAGCCCTCAACTGATCACGGTTGTTCTTCCAACGCGCTCAAGAAGCACCGTAAGACCCCATCACGGGCTTCGCTCGCTCGTTCGCTCACTTTCGGCGAACAACTTCGACGTCGATGGTGACGTCAACCTCATTGCCCACCAAGAGCCCGCCATTATCCATCACTTTGTGAAAACTGACACCAAAGTCTTGCCGGTTGATCCTGGTCCGCGCCGTGCCACCCATGCGTTCCTTGCCAAAGGGATCGACAAAGGGTCGCGGGACCCCTTCCACATCGAGAGTCACCTCCTTCGTGATCCCTTTGATCGTTAAATCTCCCACTACCTGGTATTTGTCTTCGGCGAGCTTGATCACCCGCTTGGACTTAAAGGTTATCGACGGGTACTTCGCCGTATCGAGGAAATCCGGAGAGCGTAAGTGCTCGTCGCGCTTTGGCTCGCGCGTGTCGATTCCTGTTGCGTCGATCACGGCTTCCACCCGCGAGCGAGTCACATCCTCGGGGTCGAGAAAAACCGTACCCGTCACTTTTCCCATCTGCCCCCGCACGGTGGAAACCATCATGTGCCGGACGGCGAAGTGGGCCGCGGTGTGCGCAGGATCGATGTCGTAAACCTGCTCCGCCCGGGCAACAGTAACCCCTGCGACCAGCGTTCCGAAGAAGACAGCAAACACTCGATTCCGCCGCATGACGTCAGCCTCCTTTCCCCATTTTTGCACAGGTCAGTGCTATTATTCGCAGCTTGCGAAGGCACGTGGTCAGGTCGCTACCTCCGCGTAACCGAGGTCACGCAACGCCACCCGAATCGCTTCTGCCGCGCGATCCAAATCCTCCGCCCGTGGGTTCAGGTCCTGACGCGCAAAATCTAGATCGTAAACGGAGTCGATGGGCACGACATGGAAGTGCACGTGGGGTACTTCCAAGCCAGCAAGCATCAGCCCGACTTTCGTGGGTCGGAACGCCTTCTGCAGTCCCCGCCCGATCTTTTGCGCCACGAGCGTGAGGTGGGTCAACAGTGGTGGTGATAAATCCAGCCAGTGATCGATTTCCTCGCGGGGGACAACTAGGGTGTGGCCGGGACGCAACGGATGGATGGACAAGAAAGCCACACACTGGTCATCCCTCCAAACGAAACGAGCCGGCAGCTCACCACGAATGATACGAGTAAAAACGCTGGCCATCGTTCCTCCTCCGCCATTTACGGCTATGCACATCCCAAAAGCGCTCGATTCACTGCAGCGATGATTTCGTCTACCGTGACTAAACCATTTCCGTCGCGGTCCCCAGCTAGGCAATCGCTAACGGAACGCAACTCTAGCGCCACGCCCACCATGGTCACGAGCTCGTCGATCGTCACCAGGCCGTTGCCGTCGCAATCCCCTTCACATCGGCTCACGACCGTAGGTGTCGGTGACGCGGTGCTCGTCGGCGTCGGCATCGGGGTGGGTGTTGGTGCAACGACCACTACAGCTCCGTGACTCAAAATCACTCCGACGATCCGCGTACCTTCCTCGTCGGCCACGAACTCGTTCGTAATGCTCAAGGTGTACGCGCCTTCACTGGCTGCAGGATTGACCTCCACCACACACGTCCAGAGCACGCCATCCGGAATCAGCTCTAAAGGCAGAGATTGCGAAAAGAGGTAAGCCGCAACCCTTTGGCACTCTTGTCCCACACAGGGTACGGGCCGATACCCCACCTCGAACGACTTATTGAGGGCACCGTTCGGCGTGCAGTCAGGCGAGCCGTCTTGCCTCGGTGCGATGGGTGCATTCGCAGGATCGAACGAGATCTCGGCTTGAACCGCCACCACACGGTACCCCCCGGTTCGCAAACGCACCGTGACGGGCACACGCTGCCCAGGTATGCCCGCTACCGTAGCCACTTCGAGAACGGGCAACGCTGGAGTTTCCGATGCTGTCGGAGTGGAAACAGTTGGTGTGGGTGTAGGAGAAGTGGCCGCAGGAGAACCAGACGGGGAAGATGACGGAGTCGCACTTGGCGTGGCCACCAAAGTGGGTGTCGAAGTAGGAGTGGCTGGGAGGATGGTGCCTGTCGGGGTGGGACTCGAAGTCGGGCTTGGAACTGTGGGCGTAGGAGTGCGGGTGATCGTTGGGGTCGGCGTCGGCGGGTTTACTTCGAAAGCCCCGATGTCGCACACGCTAAAGCCGTCGCCGTTGCCATCCGCCGGCCGGGGAAATCCTCGCTGGTCTTGCAGGGGGCAATCTGCCGGGTCGCCCCGATCGATCGCCTCACTGCCCGCTTGAAGAGCCATGGTCAGACTCAACCCGCCGTTGAAGGCGAGTCCACTGAGCCTGGCCTCTCCGTTGTTCAAGTCTCCAAGTTGATCGAACAAACACGAAGTGCCCGAATCCAAATTATAGCCCCTAGACACGAGCGGCACTCCAGCGCAGTTGGCACCAACCGTGCTCGCAGCCACGATGGAATTGTGGATGCTACCGACGCCGAGATTGTGTACTGCCCCTCCAGCCATGGCCCCGTTCGTACTGAATGTCACGCTCTCTAATTCGAGCATCGCCCCTGGCAAATTGGCCACGGCTCCTCCTTGACCATTTGGCGCAGCGACGTTGTTAAAGAACGTACAGTTTCTTACCGTTGCCCTGGATCCGGGTAAATTCGCCAGTGCGCCCCCGGAACCCGTGGAAACGGCATTGTCCCGAAAGGTCACCCCTTCCAGCTCCAATACGCTTGCGTTTCGGATCGCACCGCCGGCTGCTTCCACCTGCCCACGCTGCAACACGAGATTGCGGACTGTCACTCGGGCCGGCGGGTAAATGTCAAAAATGCGGTCCGCCAGATCCCCGTCAATCGTCGCCACCCCAGGCCCGACTCCTTCGACCACGAGATCGGCTACGATGTCGAGGTCACCTCGGCTCGCGTCCTCGTTATCCGATCCATGGGTCGTCAAACGGAAGCGCGGCGCCAGACTGGGCACACGAACCGTGTCTAGCTCCGGTGTGCTATTGGCCTCTTGGATTGCAGCCCTCAAAGTGCACACAGCAGGTGTGCCGGCAGAGCAGACGCCATCACCTGGAACAGCATCGGGGAGGTCTAAAATGGAGTCGACGGAAAAGGTCAGCGCACGCCCGGCCTCGGGACACACAGCGAACGTCCACCACAACACAAGCAAGAGCACGCGCCAGGGCATCCGCCGTTTGCCAAGAATCCGAATTATGTTTTCCACCACCTTTACCGTGCTCCAGCCGCAACTAGCCTTTTGCCCTCTGAAGCCGCGCATGGGGCCCAAGCATGGCGACAACGTGCCCCAAAGGTCAACACCACCAAAGAAGTCCCTCAGCAAAAATTGCCGATCTCCGTCTTCCGACATCAGCGCAAAGCAAATCGCTTCGCGCTGAACTTGCTCGGTAACGCCTGTACAGTTTCCGGGTGAAACCTCTTAGGTCGGGGTTTACTGCTGGGTTCTTACCTCGCGATGCCATCGCCGTCGGGTTCACCTCAAAGTGGCTAGCGGGGCAGAAGTGGCCGCAGGCACCCCTCTCCAGAAGAGAGTCTGGATAAAGCTGGAGAGGGGTGCTCCAGCTTTCCTACTCTTGCTCGGCTTACCGTGAAGGGCATTGCGTGCGCATCGAACTGCAGTCGAGCGCACAGCCAAAGGGCTGCCGGCGGCGCCAAAATGCAAGCGAGCCTGCAAAGCCACATTTCTGCTGGGGCCGTTCTCGTTCCGTTCGCACAGAAGCGTCACCTTGCGGCAGCTCGTACGGGCGAAATCGTATCCCCGCAGCACCCGTACACAGGGAGCGTGACTTTCCTCACGGGATGGAATGCTCGACCTTCGAGCGCCTTAGCGCCACCACGCTGCAAGAGAATGGTGCAGCTAATCCGCCCGTTGACGGAGCAGAGGCGAATGATGTTAATTGGTGGCTTGGTTCGTGCCCTCGTAGCTCAGGTGGATAGAGCACAGGATTCCTAATCCTGGGGTCGCGCGTTCGAATCGCGCCGAGGGCACCATCGCCATACTGGGACAAGCCCAGACGACGGCCAACCGAGAAGCGCATCCTGTAGTTTCTCACTTCGTGAACCTGGTGCTAAGCAAGTCCGGGAGAGGCCAGCCAAATCTGGCGCACTCGTGCGGCAAAAGTGGTGACGTGAGCTTTGAATGCGTAGCCGAAAAGCCCGCCGACCGGCCGGCCGAAGAACGTTCCTACAACAAGGTGCCTCGCAGAACCACGCTGGCAATCGTGAAGTAAATGATCAAACCGGTGACGTCCACCACCGTGGCTACGAACGGAGCAGAAGCACTAGCTGGATCGAACCCGAGCCGCCTTAAAATGAAAGGCAGCATCGAGCCCATCAGGGTTCCCCACGTCACCACCCCGATAAGACTCAAGCCAACGGTAAGCGCAATCAAGCCCCAGTAATCTCCGTAAACTCCGAACAGCGATTGCCAAAGGGCAATCCGTACAAGCCCGATGGCCGCGAGAATGGCCCCGAGTGCTAGTCCCGAGGCGAGTTCGCGCAAGAGAACCCGTACCCAATCTCGCAGCCGCACCTCGCCCAACGCCATTGCCCGGATGACCAAGGTCGACGCTTGCGACCCTGAGTTCCCTCCGCTGCTGATGATGAGTGGCACAAAGAGCGCGAGCACAACCGCGCGGGCGATCTCCTCTTCGAAGTAGCCCATGGCCGTGGCCGTCAGCATTTCTCCGAGGAACAGTGCGGCCAGCCACATGCCCCGCTTGCGAACCATGGCCACGAAGCTCGTCTCCCAGTACGGAGCGTCTAGCGCCTCGCTACCACCGATTTTCTGAATGTCCTCGGTTGCCTCCTCTTGCAGGACGTCAACGATATCGTCGATGGTGACAACGCCCTTCATTTTTCCCGCGCTATCCACCACTGGCAACGCCAGAAAATGATGCTGCTGGAACAACCGGCTAACCGCCTCCTGGTCTTGATCTTCTGTGATCGAAACCACGTCGGTACGCATGCAGTCAGCCACACGCTGATTCGGGCCAGCAGCAAATAGCTCCCGAAAGGACAAAACGCCCAGGAGCCGCTGCTCGTCGTCCAAAACGTACGCGTAATAGGTCGTATCCCGGTGTTCCGCAGCGTATTTCCGTAAGTACGTGATTGCCTCGGTGACCGTCATGTCCGGACGCAACCGCGCGTAATGTGGGTTCATGAGCCCACCAGCGGCGTCCTCGGCATAGGCTAACAAGCCACTGACCTGCGAGCGTGTGGCGTCGTCCAGTAACGACAACAACACCTCGCGTTCTTCTTTGGGCACATGCTGGATCAAGTCGGCAGCATCGTCTGGTGGCAATAAACGGATCCACGACCGCCGTTCCGATACGGGCAGGGCCAGGATTAGTTCTGCCTGGTCGCGCGTAGGAAGGGCCAAGAAAAGATCTTCCGCCTCTGGGCGCGAGAGAAGCGAGAAGGCTCGCCGACGGTCTTCCTCTGAAAGGACAGGCCACGCGGCCAGCAGCTCTTTGGCGTCCAAGTCTTCGCCAACGAGGTCCGGAGCGTGATGGATCGACGCGCCTGGGCCATTCGAAAGCTGGGGGCCAGTGATTGCGGGAGCCATGGTCACACCTCCTACCCGCCTTGCCCGGGCAGCGGTATGACCGGAGCAAGACGGGACCTACTGCTGCTCGAACAACGACGCGAGTCTACTCGGTCCGTCTGAACTCATAGCTTTCGGCTTTTAGTACGAAGTTCAGGAAAAGAAAAGCCTTTGCCACCTGGAGCACTGAATGGGCAACCAGGCTCGAAGCGAATCGCTGGAACTCTCGGCCGGAGGCATTTCCCCTTAGGCAACTACACGGCACTCCAATCCAACAGGAGTGGCTTCGCGCGCGTAGACCCCGCGCAGCCGATTCAGCTTTCCCACAAACACCCTTTCCACTAGAAAAGCAGTTAGCCGTGTCAGGGTCGTAACGCGGAGTGCAAACACAGACCGATGATAAAGGGGAAGGGGAATGAGTGAATTTCAAACGGTACTATTCGAGGTCGAGAACCGGGTCGCGACGATCACTTTAAACCGCCCGGAGCGGAAAAACGCAATGAACCAGCAAATGAAGGACGAGTTGCGAGAGTGTTGGCGCCGGGTCAAAGCGGACCCAGACATCTGGGTGGCGATCGTCACCGGGGCGGGCGATGCGTTCTCGAGTGGGGCTGACGTCGAATCCCTAGCGACCGGTGGCTTCGTCAAACCGGACCGATGGCGGGAGCTGGCAATGATCGAGGGAATCGTGGAACTACCGACCCCTCGTCGTCTTCGGGTGCACAAGCCAGTGATCGCGGCCGTGAACGGTGTTGTCGCAGGCTTCTCGCTCGATCTGGTTACGGAAGCAGACATCCCGATTGCGTCGGAGCGCGCTTACTTCCTGGACCCTCACGTTTCTATCGGCTATGTGTCGTCACACGAAATGGTCAACATGGCGCGCCGCGTTCCCCTGGCTGTGTGCCTTCGCATGGCCCTGTTGGGTAGTCGTGAACGTATGGCTGCACAACGAGCTTACGAGGTCGGCCTCATCACCGAAGTGGTGCCGCACGACCGGCTTATGCCACGCGCGCGGGAACTTGCGGAGATGATTTTGAGCAACGCCCCCTTGGCAGTGTGGGGGACCAAGATGGCTATCTTGCAAGGAATCGGCCTTCCGATCCCTCAGGCCGAAGAAATAGCAGCAGGCTACTTGGAGATCGTCGAGCAGTCGGAAGATCACCAGGAAGGGCCACGTGCGTTCGTAGAGAAGCGGAAACCAGTGTGGAAAGCTCGTTAGTACCCGGCCAAGAAGCCAGCACATCGAATCGGGGAACTCGTCTCGGCAAGACTTCACCTGCCCCACGTGGGACAGCGGTAAGCGACGTCAGCCGCTTATTCGAACAATACCGAGGGGAGCTGGCTTTCCAGGTGCTTGCTTCCGCAGCCGCGATCGTGGTGGCGGCGGTTACTTTGTACGCGGCGGTGGAATGGATTGCCCGTCGAGAAGTCTTTTACGAATCCTTGCCCCTTTACCTCGCGGAAATTCTAATTCCCCTAGCCGCCTGGGGTATTGGGCGTCGAATTCCCCCGTATCGGAGCCCGCTGCTGTTATTGTTCGCGGACCTCGCGTTTACCTGCGTGCTGATCGCTCAGTTCTTGATTCCCAGTACGACTCTCTCCGGGGCTGCCTTGATCCTGTCACTGAAAATCTTGGCCCCGGCGCTGTTCTTTCCGTGGGCTCCACATTTCCAGGCAATTGCCGCAGCGTTCACGCTGGTTCTCTATTTCTCTGTCCTGGCTCTCGGCCTTCGCGAAGTAGCGCCTGATACGATCGTTCACCAAGTTGGCGGCCCACTGGTGGCTAGCGTCTTTTCCGTCGCTGGTGCGTTCTTAGCGGAACGGCTACGTCGACAGGTCTTTGCCCGAGGAGCTCGACTGGAAGAGGCCGAGCGGCAACTCCAGCTACTCGTGCACCGTTCCCCGATCACGCTTTGGATGACGGACCGAGACCTTCGGGTTACCCTCGTGTTGGGCGGGCCTGGTCTTCCTAAGGGTGGCGAGTCCGGGCCAGTCGTGGGTCAGCGTCTGACCGAACTCTTGCCCAGCCTCGATCCTCAGTATCCCCCGCTGCGTGCACATCTTGAGGCCCTCGAGGGCCGTCCGGCGTCCTACGAGTTTCGATGGGGAGAACGTGACTTTCTTGCCCACGTGGAACCCTGCAGCGGACCAAACGGAGAAATCAGCGGGGTCATCGGAGTGGCATGGGACGTAAGCGACCGCAAACAAACCGAAATCCTACAGCAACGTGAAGCACAAGTGTCGCGGGCACTTGCCCGCGCCGGTGAAGTTTTGCTCGGCACTCGGGACGTGCCCGAAACGCTGGAACGGCTTAGCCAACTGACCCTAGAACTTTTAGGGACCGACTTTTGCCTGGGCTATCTATGGAGGGAAGATAGTCAAACGTTTGAGCTTGTATCGACAGCGGGCTTGAACAAAGAGGTCGCGGAAGAGCTCCGCACCTTCCAAGCTCGACCTGCAGACATTGCTCCGATCGTTCGAGCGCTGGAGAAAAACCCAGTGTTCCATTTTGAAGTTCCGCCTCATGGATCCCACCCTTGGCACTTGTTGGCGAAGCGATTTGGAATGATGGAAATGATCGATATCGGCATCCGGCCAATGGGGCACTTGCGCGGGATTCTTGCCACCGGTTGCTGGAGCCGGCCGTTGACCTTTGACAGTGTTACGGAACGCATTGCCTCTGGTATTGCCCACCTTGCGGCGCTCGCATTCGACAACGCGAGGCTCATGGAAGACCTAGAGCGAGCTAGCCGAGTGAAATCCGAGTTTGTGGCCACCATGTCCCACGAGCTGCGCACTCCGCTCAACGTGATTATCGGTTACGGTAGCCTTCTGCTCGACGACGCCTTCGGGCCGGTGCCTTCTGAACAGCGCACAGTGCTAGAGCGAATCCAAGCAAGCGCACAACAGCTCCTCGATCTGATCAGTATGACGCTGGACTTCAGCCGCCTCGAAGCAAAGCAAATCATCGTGCGTTGCGACCCGGTGGACCTCCGCGCTTTGCTCGAGCAAATCGCAGAGGAAGTGCAACGCGCTTGGCAGAAGCCCCAAGTTCAGTTTCGGCTGCAGCTAGGAGACGAGGAGCTCCCCACATTACTGTCAGATCCGGTGAAGATTGCGGTCATCGTCAAAAACTTGGCAACCAATGCCATCAAGTTCACCGATGCTGGTGAGGTCTCGCTGGCAGCGAGGGCCGCCGATGGAGGTATCAAGATTGTCGTGTCGGATACTGGCATCGGCATTCCTTCCGCGGTTTTGGAGCACATCTTCGAACCGTTCTGGCAAGCGGACAGCTCCAACACGCGAGAGCATGGTGGGGTGGGGCTCGGCCTCTACATCGTCCAGCGACTTGTGGAAATGCTCGGTGGAACAATCCACGTGGAGAGCGAGGTTGGTAAGGGCTCTACCTTCACCGTTTGGCTACCTCTGCAAAGAGCCAATGGGCAGCTAAAAGCTTCCCGAGAAGCTGCGCCGGGCAGCGCACCCGCGCGTGACGCTGATTCTCGCAACCAACGGGTGCTATAAGTCTGGCATCTTTTGGGGCAAACTATGGTCCTGCATGCAGAAACTCCAATTTTGCCTGCGTCGCCCCTTCGGCGATTGCCGGTGGTCGCCATTGTCGGTCGGCCCAATGCCGGAAAATCGACGTTGTTTAACCGACTTCTGGGAGAACAGCGGGCAATTGTGGACGAGCAACCCGGTGTTACTCGCGACCGCAACATCGCAACGGCGCGGCTAGGCGACCGGGAGGTTTTGCTCGTCGATACTGGCGGGGTGGACGATCGCCCCGCAAGCGATGTTTCTAAGGCCATACAAGAACAAACCTGGCTTGCCGCGGAGGAGGCAGACGTCGTTGTCGCGCTGTTCGATGGCCGTGAAGGGCGGAATCCACTCGATGGGGAGCTGGTCCGACGATTGCGGGCGCTCGGTAAGCCCGTGATTTACGTGGCCAACAAGCTTGACGACCCAAAACTGGACGCTGCGATTGCGGATTTCTTCGCTCTCGGCATCGAGGAGATCGTTCCTGTGTCTGCAGCCCATGGGCGCGGGCTCGACATATTGGCTGAACGGCTCGAAGCTGCACTGAGCGCTTTGGCAATCGACGCCGCACACGAGGATAGGGGAGGGCAGTCGGAGGCTATTGCCGTAGCTATCGTCGGGCGGCCCAATGTGGGAAAGTCGTCCTTACTCAACACAATTGTGGGTTACGAACGCGCAATCGTAAATCACCAGCCGGGCACGACCCGAGATGCCATCGATACAATGGTCGAGCGGGGTGGCCGGCACTACCTGTTGATCGACACTGCTGGAATTCGCCGCCGGGCCAGGGTGCGCGAAATTGTCGAACGGGCGAGCGTGGTCCGAGCATTCCGTGCGGTCGACCGCGCGCATGTCGTCTTACTCCTGCTCGATGCTTTGGAGGGCATGACGGACCAAGACGCGCGACTGGCCAGCTACGTGCTCGAGCGAGGAAGGCCCTTGGCTCTCGTGTTCAACAAGTGGGACGCGGTTCCACCCGAAGGCCGAGACCAAAACCGCTACCGACGGCTCCTCGCTGAGGAGTACCCCACATTAGCCAACTTCCCCGTGGCGTTTATCTCTGCACACACGGGTGAAGGTGTCGAAAGCCTCTTCCCTCTGGTTCGGCTGCTGCACGCGGGCTCGCAAAAACAGCCACCGACCTCGAAGCTTAACGCTTGCCTCAAGACGGCGACACGCGCACGGCCTGCTCCAGCAGTGGGGGGCCGGCCCTTGCGGTTTTACTACGTGGCTCAAACGGGGACTGCACCGCCGACGCTGACTGTTTTTACCAACTATCCTGAGAACGTTCCGGCGCCGTACCAGCGATACCTAGAAGCGCAGTTCCGACAAGCGTTCGGCTGGTTTGGAGTACCGGTACGATTAAAGTTTCGAGCGCGCCCTCGGCGTGGTTCGGGTCAGCAAATGCCAGCGTCTCGGTAACGCTGGGCATGTGCGACGTAGTGCCGAGCGCTCTCGAGGTTCGCTTGCTTCTCTTCGTCCGTTAACTGCCGTACAATTTTTCCGGGAACGCCGAGCACCAGGTGCCCGGGGGGAATTTTGGCACCTGGGGGGATCAGCGCTCCCGCACCCACCACGCAGTCGTCTCCAACCTCGGCGCCATCCAGGACGATCGCGCCAATGCCGATGAGACACCGGTGGCCAATCCGGCAGCCATGCAAAACTGCGCGGTGCCCAACGGTGACATCGTCGCCCAGCACCGTGGGCCAACGACCCGTTGTCACGTGGATCACGACGGCGTCTTGCACATTCGTGCGAGCACCAATGCGGACGTAATGGACATCTCCACGGATCACCGTGTTGGGCCACACGCTGCTGTATGGACCAAGTACCACGTCGCCAATCACCTGCGCCGTAGAGTGAACGTACGCCGTTGCATCCACCGTGGGCGTCTTACCCTCGAAAGAGACGATCATGGCTGCCACGTACTGCAGCTTGAATGAGCACGCAATGCGCGAAAAAAGCCGCGCAACCTTGCACGCTCCAGGGCTGGTTTGATAGACGTTAGCATGGTTTGGCCCTTAAAGAATACGTGCTCGTTCGCCAGCCCATCGCCGTGCCCCGGAGATGGGCTGGCGTGCTTTTGGCTGCCCACGACGTAAAGGAGGTTGGCCATGTTTACCCATGATCTCCCAGAAGGGTTTACATTCGACGACGTCTTGCTCTTGCCCGGCGAGTCGGACTTCATGCCGAAGGACGCAGACTGCAGCACCTACCTCACCCGGAACATCCATCTGAACATACCGCTGATTAGCGCGGCGATGGATACTGTGACCGAATCGCGCACCGCGATCGCCATGGCGCAAGAGGGGGGCATCGGCATCATCCATCGCAACCTTTCTCCTGAGGAGCAGGCACGTGAGGTGGAGAAGGTAAAAAAGTGGGAGAGCGGGATGATCTTAGACCCGATTACTGTGGAGCCGGACCAACGTATTGCCGACGCTCTCGAAATCATGCGACGATACAATATCTCCGGGTTACCGGTGACGAAAGATGGATACTTGGTTGGCATCTTGACCAACCGAGATTTGCGCTTCGAAAAGAGACTAGACCGCAAGATCAGTGAGGTGATGACCAAAGAAAACCTCGTCACTGCACATCCAGGGATCGGCCTCGAAGAAGCGAAGGAAATTTTGCATACGCATCGCATCGAGAAGCTGCTCATCGTGGACAGCCAAAACCGCCTCAAGGGGCTGATCACGGTCAAAGATATTCAAAAGGCTGCGCAATACCCCTATGCGAGCAAAGATCAATTTGGGCGTCTTCGTGTGGGTGCGGCCATTGGCACCGGGGAGGACCGCGAGGAGCGAACGGAGCGGCTCATCCGGGCCGGTGCAGATGTGCTTGTGATCGACACAGCTCACGGGCACACCGCATCCGTGCTGGACACGATTCGGTTCGTCAAGGAGACGTATCCCACAGTGGACCTGATCGCGGGGAACGTGGCGACTGCGGAGGGAGCACGGGCGCTTGCACGCGCCGGTGCTGACGCGATCAAAGTTGGCATGGGGCCAGCGTCTATTTGCACTACGCGGGTGATTTCCGGCGTCGGTGTTCCCCAGCTCACGGCTGTAGCGGAATGTGCCCGAATCGCACGGGACTACGGGCTTCCCGTTATCGCTGACGGCGGGATCAAGTACTCAGGAGACATTACCAAGGCGCTAGCCGCTGGGGCCGATGCGGTCATGATCGGCAGCTTGTTCGCGGGCACTGAGGAAAGCCCAGGGGAAACGATTTTGTATCAAGGCCGCACGTACAAATTGTATAGAGGGATGGGATCCCTCGAAGCCATGCGCGAACGGGAAGGTTCCCGCAACCGGTACATGCAAGATACCGAAGAACCCATGAAACTGGTGCCCGAGGGCATTGAAGGCCGAGTACCGTACAAGGGCCCGCTCAGTTTCATCGTCACGCAGTTAGTCGGCGGCCTCAAAGCCGGGATGGGTTATACAGGGTGCCGGACCATTGCCGAGTTGCACGAGCGAGCGCGGTTTATCCGCGTCAGCCGGGCATCGCTCGAGGAAAGTCACGTCCACGATGTAACCATGACGAAGGAACCGCCGAACTACCGGCGAGAATAATGACCCTCGAGAGACCACGAGAAGCCATGATTCTCATCCTGGATTTTGGCAGTCAGTACACTCAGTTGATCGCTCGGCGCATTCGAGAGCTGCGCGTCTACTGCGAAATTCATCCGTTCAACCTCTCCAGCGAGCAGATCCGTAAACGAATGCCCCGAGGAATCATCCTCTCCGGCGGGCCCGCCAGTGTGTACGACCGAGGAGCCCCGGTTCCCGCGGCGGATTTGTTCGAGCTCGACATTCCCGTTCTCGGCATTTGCTACGGAATGGGGGTCATTGCCCAACATTTTGGTGGGCGCGTGTCGGCTGCAGCGGAGAGGGAATACGGGCCAGCGCAAGTAACCATCCTCGACGATTCCGACTTATTTGCCGGATTGGGTGGGGCTACTGTGCAAGTGTGGATGAGCCACGGCGACCGCATCGAAAGCTTGCCACCGGGCTTTCGCATCCTTGCCCGCAGCGACAATTCGCCCATTGCAGCCTTCGGTGACCGCGGGGGCAAATTCTTCGGCGTTCAATTTCACCCCGAAGTGGCCCACACACCGCGGGGGAAGGACATTTTGGCCAACTTTCTCTTCCGCGTGTGTCAGGCTTCGCCCGATTGGAACATGGAGAACTTCGTGGAGAGGGAGGTCCAGCGGATCCGCGCACGAGTCGGGACCGCTGGAGTTGTCTGCGCCCTCAGCGGGGGAGTCGACTCAACGGTGACAGCCACCCTGGTTCACCGCGCCGTTGGCGATCAACTCACCTGCGTGTTTGTCGACAACGGCGTGCTGCGGCGCCTCGAAGCGAAGCGGGTCATGGACTTTTTGACCAACGCCTTCCACTTCCGGATCCGCAGGGTGGATGCCAGTGACTTGTTCCTCGAGCGGCTCGCAGGAGTCGAAGACCCGGAGCAAAAGCGGCGGATCATCGGCAACACTTTCATCGAGGTGTTCGAGAAAGAGGCCCGCAGTTTGCCAAATGTGCGCTTTCTCGCGCAGGGGACGTTGTATCCCGACGTGATCGAGTCAGTGTCGTTCAAAGGCCCGTCGGCAACGATCAAGAGCCATCACAACGTGGGTGGCCTGCCCGAGCGCATGCACCTAGAACTCCTCGAACCTTTGCGCGAGCTGTTCAAGGACGAAGTCCGCGAACTTGGCACCGTGCTCGGCATCCCTCACGAAATCATTCACCGCCATCCCTTTCCTGGGCCTGGACTTGCAATCCGCATCATCGGTGCGGTGACGAAGGAACGCGTGACCGTCCTCCAACACGCCGATGCGATTGTCGAGGAGGAAATCCGCGCTGCCGGATGGTACGAACAGCTTTGGCAAGCCTTTGCCGTGCTCTTACCAGTAAAGACGGTGGGCGTCATGGGCGATGCCCGTACGTACGAGAATGTCGTCGCCGTGCGGGCCGTGCAAAGCGTCGATGGGATGACCGCGGATTGGGCCCGATTACCCGCTGACCTGCTCGCCCGAATCTCCGCCCGTCTGATCAACGAAGTTCAGGGCATCAACCGAGTGGTGTACGACATTTCTTCCAAACCACCAGCCACCATCGAATGGGAGTGAAAGGCTATCCTGGGAGGGTTGCGGAAAGATGAGCTTCGTTCATCTGCACGTTCACACCCAGTATTCTCTGCTCGACGGGGCGAACAAAATCCCGGATTTGGTCCAAAAAGCGAAGTCGGCAGGAATGCCGGCAATTGCCATGACCGACCATGGGAATTTGTTCGGAGCCGTGGAATTTTACCGCAGGGCAGTGGCTGCAGGGATTCAGCCGATCATTGGGTGCGAAATGTACGTTGCCCCCGGCCACCGTACCGAGAAAAAAGCGCGAGCGAACGACTCGGAGTCGGCTGGGAACCACCACCTCATCCTCCTCGTGATGAACGAGGAGGGCTACCGCAACCTTTGCCGTTTGGTGACCTTAAGTTACAAAGAGGGCTTTTACTACAAACCACGCATCGACAAGGAACTGCTGCGTGAGTTCAATCGCGGGCTCATCGCCCTATCGGGTTGCCTGGCAAGCGAAGTGAACGAGGCGATTGCTGCGGGCTCGATCGAACGCGCGCGAGCGGTCATGGAAGAGTACCGTACCATGTTCGATGGCCGGTACTACATCGAGATCCAAGATAACCGCCTGCCACAACAAGAACGGGCCAACGTCGAACTCATTCGCCTTGCTCGGGAACTTTCCTTGCCCATCGTGGCTACCAATGACTGCCACTATTTGACCCCGGACGATGCCGCGGCTCACGAGGTTCTTCTCTGCATCCAAACGGGAAAGACGCTGAGCGACCCCTCCCGGTGGCGTTTCGAAACCGATCAGCTCTACGTGAAAGACCCGTCGGAAATGGCTCGGGCTTTTCCACAGCTACCGGAAGCGGTCAGCAACACCGTGGAAGTAGCGCGGAGATGCCAATTCGAGATGCGCTTTGGGCGGTATCAGTTCCCTGTCTATCGCACGCCCAACAACGAATCCTTGGAGGATTACCTGGAGCAGTTAGCCCGCACGGGGCTCGAAGAACGGCTGCGCCTCAAACGCTGCGAAAAAGGTTGGACAGAGGAGAAAGAGCGCCAGTACTGGCAACGGCTGGAAGAAGAGCTTCGTATCATCCAAACAATGGGTTTTTCGGGCTACTTCCTCATCGTTGCTGACTTCACGCGCTACGCGAAAAGCCAAGGTATTCCTGTGGGTCCTGGTAGAGGTTCCGCAGCCGGAAGCCTGGTAGCTTACGCGCTCGGCATCACCACGGTTGACCCAGTTCCCTACAACTTGCTGTTCGAACGCTTTCTTAATCCCGAACGCAAGTCCATGCCGGACATTGACATGGATTTTTGTTTTGAGCGCCGCGACGAAGTCATCCGCTACGTGCGCCAAAAATACGGTGAGGATTGCGTGGCACAAATCATTACCTTTGGAACACTCAAAGGAAAGCAGGCGATCAAAGACGTCGGGCGCGTACTCGAGTTCAGCTTTGCCGAGACGGACCGCATCGCCAAACTCTATCCCGCGCCAAAGCAGGGGAAAGATTTTCCGCTGGAAGAAGCTCTCCAGATGGAACCTCGGTTGCGTGAGATTCGCGAGCGTGGACCTCGCGAGCAACAACTCTTCGACTACGCGTTGCGCCTGGAGGGGTTGCTCCGTCACGCCTCGAAGCATGCTGCGGGTATCGTCATCGGTGACCGGCCATTGATGGAAACGTTACCGCTGTTCGTGGATAAGGATGGCGCCGTTTTGACGCAGTATCCGTATGGCGACGTCGACGCCATCGGGCTCATCAAGTTCGACTTCCTCGGCCTCAAAACGCTCACGATGATCGCCAAGACCGTGGAGCGGATTCGCAACGGACGGGGAATCGACATCGATGTGGAACGACTGCCCCTCGACGACCCTGCCACGTACCAACTGCTTTGCCGCGGAGACACGGTCGGGGTCTTCCAGTTGGAGAGCAGCGGCATGCGCAAACTGGTAACGTCGCTCAGGCCAACCAAGTTCGAAGACTTGATCGCGGTGCTGGCATTGTTCCGGCCGGGTCCTCTCGACTCCGGCATGGTGGAAGAGTTCATTAAACGCAAGCACGGCGAGGTGCCAATCCAGTATCTTCACCCTGCACTGAAGCCCATTTTAGAAGAAACCCACGGCGTCATTTTGTACCAAGAACAAGTGATGCAAATTGCCCGCGTGCTGGCGGGATACACCCTCGGCGATGCCGACAACCTGCGCCGCGCCATGGGCAAAAAGAAAAAGGACGAGATGGAGCGCGAAAAAGGACGCTTCGTGCGCGGTGCGGTTGAGCGCGGGGTGCCGGAGGAATTGGCACAGGCCATATTCGAACAAATGGAAACTTTTGGTGCGTACGGTTTCAACAAATCCCACTCGACCGCATACGCCTTTCTTTCCTACCAAACCGCCTATCTCAAAGCCCATTTCCCGGAAGAATTCATGGCGGCTTTGCTCACCCTGGAAATGGACAGCACAGAGAAGACATACAAGAACATTGCCGCCTGCCGAGAACTCGGGATCGAGATTTTGCCGCCAGACGTCAACGAGAGCGCCTTGGATTTCACCGTGGTCGGTTCTACCGCAAGTCCAGGAGGCAAGCGCGCCATCCGCTTTGGGCTGGGGGCGGTGAAGGGCGTGGGTCAAAAGGCGGTGGAAGCAATTCTTGAGGCCCGGCAAGAGGGTGCGTTTTCTTCACTTGCCGATTTCTGTCGGCGGGTGCCGTTGCAACAGGTGAACAAGCGAGTGATTGAAAGTTTGATCAACTGTGGGGCCTTCGATTTCACTGGTCAGCCGCGCAAGCGCTTAGCCGAAGGGCTCGAGGCGATCTTGCGGTGGGCCGCTACGGAGCAAGAAACCGCTGCACCCCGTAACCAAATCACCTTGTTCGCACCGGAAACTTTAGCCTCGACTGCACCTCCGCCGGAGCTGCCGCCGGTGGGGGAGTGGTCGTCCAAAGAGCGCTTACGCCTCGAACGAGAGGCCCTCGGGTTCTTCATTACGGGTCATCCACTGGATCGTTGGGAGCGCCCGCTTCGCCGGATCACCGACGGAACCATTGCGGAGGTACGGACCCGTGGGGAAAATGCCAAGGTGCGACTCGGGGGTGTCATTCACACCCTCAAAACGAAGAACACGCGGAAAGGCGAGCGCTACGCAAGTTTCGTGTTAGAGGATCGATCCGGCACCGTGGAGGTGGTTGCGTGGCCAGACACTTACCGGCAGTGCGAAACGGCCATCCACGCAGAAGAGCCCGTTTTTGTTGAGGGGACGCTTGAGATCGACGAAGAACGGTGCCAATTAATAGCCCAAACGGTGACGTTACTCTCCGAGGTGCAACAAAAGGCGTTTAAACAGGTACGACTTGCGCTCCGTGAGGAACTGGCAACGGAAGATACCTTGCTGCGCTTGCGGCAAGCCTGCTC
>BEIG01000066.1 GCA_002898795.1 bacterium HR30
GAACTCCGCCGCCTCTACGACCTCCGGAGAAATCTCCACCACGTCTATGGCCTTTACCGGATGTCGGGCCACGGCGCCGAGGGTCATTCCGCTTCCGTAGCCGATGACGAGCACGCGTTCCGGCTGGCCAAGGATCACTGGCCCGAGATGACCCAAGAGCAACTGCGTTTCGCGATCGCCGAAGGCCGAAGCATCCGACTTCCCGTTGACCCGCAAGACCACGTCGTCGTCGCTGCGTTCGACGCTCACCGTGCCGGTGGCTCCGTCGCGGTAGTACAGGAGCTCTTGAGTAAACTCCGCCTTGTACTCGCTGAACGATACGTCAGGGGCAATCCCCTCGTGGCGGCGAAACTCTCCGGCAACCAGTAAGCTTAAGTCCCAGCGTGGCGCTACCAGCACATAGACGGTAAACAGCGCCAGCGCCGGCAACACCAGGGCGAGACGGTCCTGTAGACTGCGGCCACGATCGGCGAGCGCCAGCGTGCTGACCACGGCCACCGTGGCGCCTGCTGCGAGCAAAAAGGTGCCGCGTAAAGAGAACCACGGTAGCAAGACGAGACCGGCTGCGACTGTGCCCGCGATGGTACCCAGGGTGTTGGCTGCAAGCACGGCCCCCACGGGCCGGCCACGTCCGGGCATAACTTGGGCTGCGGCGTGGGCAAGGGCGGGAAAAGTCAGGCCGCTGGCGAAGGTCAGTGGAAACATCACGGCAACCCAAAACCCCAAATTGGCAAGCTGATACTCAGGGAACCCCCAGCCTGCCTGGCGAGCGACCCACAAGAGACGACCGGAAAGATACGGCAGTCGCTCGTAAAACGGCAGGCACGCGAGCAGCACCGCCACACTGGCGAGCGAAGCAAGCAAATAAAATCTCAGGGGCTGCCGTCGTGCCGGCGCCCAAAGGGTGTACGCGAGCCCACCAGCAGCAATGCCAAGGATAAAGGCGGTCAGCATGATGGAAAACGCGTACGTGGAGGAGCCGAGCACTAAGCTGCAAAGACGGATCCACACCACCTCGTACGCCATGGCCACGGCGCCAGAGGCTGCAGCCGCAAGGGGGATCAGCCAACGGTAACCACGAATCGAGCTCGCTTCCCCGTGTGCGTCCACACCTGTGGGCAAGGGCGCTGAAGCTTGATGGTGCTCGGGCGGCATTGGCCTGTCGAGAAGGATCGCCACCAGTCCCACAAGCAGGTTCACCCCAGCAGCAGCGAGGAACGGCGTGTCGAGTCCCCAACGCGGCACCAAAACAAAACCTGCTGCTGCAGCACCGCCGGCAGCCCCGAAGCTGTTCACCGCGTAGAGCCAGGCTACCCCGCGCCCAAAACCTTCCCGGCTAAGTCCGAGGGCGCGTGCAAGCACGGGCAATGTGCCCCCCATGCACACGGTAGGTAGCGCCATAGAGCCAATACAGAGAGCAGCTTGAACCAGCTTTGCTGCCGGATGAGGTGGCGGCACCGAGGCCAGCAGCGACCAGTAGGCTTCGCTCCACAGCGTAAACCCGAGGGCGAAACCACCAGTCCCCAGCCCTATGGCAATTTCCAACAAGCCATAAAGTCGAAGCGGCCGCGAAGTGCGATCGGCTGCTGCGCCCCACCACGCGCTTCCCAAAGCAAGCCCGGCCATGAACACAGCCAGCACCCCTACTTGTGCCTGTGCTGTGCTGCCCAGGAGTAGCGCGAGGTAACGGGACCAAATGACTTCGTAGACGAGCCCGGTAAATCCGGAAATGAGGAATAGAACGGTGACAATAGCAAGCCGCATCGTTCTCGACCGATCACCATACAAGCAGCGGCGCGCGTTATGCCAGAGGCCAAGGCAGCCGGTGCCAAATATGCGGTATCAAATACCCCTAGGGCGACGCGTGCGTCGCCCTACCGACTACCGACGCGTGCGTTGCCCCTACCGACGTTGGGAGTCGAGCCCGAGCGAGCGCAGCAGGCGGTTGAAGTTACTCTTGGTCAGGCCGAGCATGCGAGCCGCCGAGGAGGCATTGCCATGGCATGCAGACAGCGCCGCTTGGACATGCGCGATCTTGTACGCGCGCACGGCTTGCGACAACGACTGTTTGAGATTGAGGCGAAAGCTATAGCCAGGGGCGAAGGACGGAAACGCCGGCGGCAGAGTGGCAGCGGCACGGGCGCGTAGCGCCGAGTCCACCATCTCCACCGTTACCTGGCCCTCTCCACACAGGCCAACCAGGGAGAAGACCAGGCTCCGTAGTTCGCGCACATTGCCTGGCCAGGAGTAGCTCATCAGCAGCCTCAGCGCCTCCTCGGGCCAAGGTGGGGTGGGACTAGCACTGGCTTGCTTGCGGAAGTGCTCCACCAGCAGCGGAATGTCTTCGAGCCGCTCGCGAAGAGGCGGCAGCACAATGACAATGCCGCGTAAGCGGTGGTACAAGTCCTCGCGGAACCGTTGCTGGCGCACCAGCTCCTCGAGCGAGCGGTTGGTGGCCGCCACCACCCGCAAGTCCACGTGCCGCGTTTCGGTGCTGCCCAGGGGCGTAAGCTCCCCATACTCCATGACCCGCAGCAGCTTGGCCTGCAAAGCAAGCGGCAACTCCGCCACTTCGTCGAGAAACACCACGCCCCCAGAAAGCCTCTCCAACCAGCCCACGTGCGCTTGCAGCGCTCCGGTGTAAGCCCCCCGTTCGTGGCCGAACAACTCGTTTTCCGCCAAGTCCAAGGGAATGGCTGCACAGTTGATGGCCTGGAAGGGCCGGTGCTTGCGCGCACTCCAGGCATGCAAGGCGCGGGCAAAGAGTTCTTTGCCCGTGCCTGTCTCCCCCAGAAGAAGCACGGGTAAGTCCAACGTAGCCGCTCGGCGCAAGAGATCGAGCGATTGCCGGAGCGCCCGACTCTGGCCGACAATGCCTTGCAGGGCTGGATCCTCACCCCAGCTAGCCCCCTGCCCGAGTGCCTGAGCCGGCAGGGAAACGGAGAAGGAGACGGGCGGTTGCTCGCACCCGCTTCCTTGCTTCTCTTCTGCACCGGAGGAAGGAATCGGTGGGGTCAGCCCGCCACTGCGAAGCTCCAGATTGTGCCAGAGGGCCGCTAACGTGAGAGCCGTTGCGGCTAGAGGAAGCGGCTCCTCCAGACGCAGGGCAGCATCGGCTGCGACTTCCACCACCACGTAGCCTTCGCACTCGCCCAGGCGCACCACCGGGCAAGAAAGAAACACCGGCCGCAGTGGCTCTGCCTCCGCCCCCGAGTGCAGCGGCAGCATGGTGCCGTCTGCGGCCCCCTGCAGGGAAAGAGCGCGTTCGGGCGGTGGAGGCTCGAGCCACACCAGCGAGGCTCCTTCAGCATTGGCCGCAGCAGTCAAGCCCGACAGCAACTGTGCGCGGGTGGCATAAGTGGGGAAAACATACGAGCCCCGGCTAGCATCTAGCCGGAAGAGTTTGGCCCCGAGCGGGCGGCGGTAAATGGCTGCCGAGCGCACAGGGGGCCATGCGTGGGTCAGCTCGAGCACGAGTGCCGAGAGCTCTTGCGGGGTGCTTGCCGTTTGGAGGCGCTGCTTGAGGTTTCTGCCCTCCGCCGACCCGAGCTCCCTTGCGCCCCCCGCAGTAACCCCTTGCCAGCCAGCCGTCCTCCGCCGCTCCAGCAAAAGACCGTATCCGACAACCACCGCCCCACCAACACTGGCCGCGGCCAGCTCCAAGCTAACCCAGCGCGCACTCAAGAGCGGGGGGCTGATCAGGGTGATCCACAGGCTGGCCCCCACCCACACACCAAGCACCCCGAGAGTGACGGCAGCGGCGACCCGACGCACCTCGCTGCGCACGTGAAGAAAGCCGTGACGGGTGACAAAGAACGCCAAGACACAAAGAAACAGCACATTGCCGAGCGAACCGGCGGGCACCACGGGTAGACCAAACACCACGAGGTAGTTCGAGACAGCGGCGGCACTGAACACCACCGCGCTGAGCAGCCACACCCGTGCCCCCAACTTTTGCCCCGCCGGCGCAGCCCTCGATCCCAAAGAACTCCAACACCAAAACGCCGCCACGCCCAGGCAACTCAGGGTGAGTAACCCGTGCAAGGTAAACAAAAGCCACGCACTCCTGCCGCCACGCATCACACCCCAGCCATGGTCGGTGGGTCCTCCCAAAGGCAGTAGCCCCGTGCTTTGCGCACCAAACCCCAGGGCCCCAAGCCCATAGGCCAGCACCAAAAGCCAACGCGACACTCGGCAATCCTGCCGATGGGTCCACCGGCAAGCCACGTGCAAGGCCGTGGGCGGAATCCAAAACAGCGCCAGCGTGGCCGCCTGAAGCAGCGCTTCAAAGCTTGCCAGAATTTCCGGAACACTTTGCAAGGCCACCCCGAGGCTCCACGGAAAGATGGCCAGGAGCAGCAGGAGGGTGACCAGGGCGGCCGCGCGATCCTGGGCCCCGGTCAGTAATGCGGCCATGGTCACGAGATTGCCTGCGGCTGCGGCCAAGCCAAGCTGCACCAACGCGATGCGTACACCGTAGATGGCTGCCCCTTCCATGACCTTGCCCTCCTCGAGAGCCGGGCTCGCACTGCTGCCCATCCCGAGCGCCAAGGTTCAAACGGTCGTTGCTGCTCTTCTCCTCCCTGTGCCCGGATCCGTGCGCCCTTCTCCCTCCGTGCTGGCTTGTCCCCCGGCCAACCCGCACCACCGAAACCCCGAAACCTTATCCCGTAAGCCAACGCCCGAAGTCAAGCGCAAGCCCACCCCTTGCACGCGTAGTTGCGCGGGTGGTGCGGACAAAGAAATGCTCACAGACAGGAGGCCGGGAACCACGAGCCCATGTGCAAAATCGAAGCTAGGTGCCCGCGGCCCTCGCGAGTGGCGCCCACACCGGTACCGGCCAGCTCAAGCTCCCATCGATGAACCGTGGGTTCAGCAGCTATCGCATCCCGATGGTGGCTGGGTACCGCAGTGCCGTAAGTACTTACTTGCACGCCCACGACATGACGGCCCCCGATTACGAAGGACGACGTCGGGGTGCTTGGCCAGTGTGTTTGCGTTCGGTAGGAGTGTGCCCTGACCGAGCCTGACGGGGCGATCGACAACATGATGAGGGATTCATTCCAGGTAGACGAGCCAGTGCGCCTCTGCGATCGCCTGAGGCTGGTTCGGTTCGACCGTAATGAGCTGGCGGGAAGCTTTGGAGACATTGGAACCGACCTGCCGCTAATTGTCGGGATCCTCCTTGCCACCGGCATGGATGCGGCCAGCGTGTTTATCGTCTTTGGTCTTCTTCAGATCGTCACGGGGGTTGTGTACGGGCTACCGATGCCGGTACAGCCACTAAAGGCGATGGCCATTCTCGTGATCACGCAGGAGATTGCCGGTGAGGTTCTTTTAGGAGCGGGCCTTGCCATAGGATTGACCATGCTTGTCCTGACGCTCTCGGGTGGGTTGGAACTTCTCGTCAAATGGATCCCCCTTTGCGTGGTGCGTGGCGTGCAGTTTGGACTCGGCCTTTCGCTCGCCTTGTTGGCGCTCAAAACTTATGTTCCTTCGCGGGGTGTTTCGGGTTACCTGGTGGCGTTGGCGGGGCTGTCGATCATGCTTTTCCTGTGGGGCAACCGCCGCGTTCCGCCGGGGTTACTGGTCATTGGGCTTGGATTGATTTACGCCTTGGCGACAGGTCTTGACGCGAGCCATATTGCCGATGGGTTCGGCCTTGCGTTGCCGACGTTTCACCGCCCCGAATGGAGCCACATCTGGTCTGGCTTTGTGGTTCTGGCGCTGCCTCAGATTCCGCTGTCGCTCTCGAACTCGCTGATTGCTACGGAGCGCACGATCCGAGACTTTTTCCCGGCCCGCGCCATCGGGGTGCGCAAGATTGGTCTTACGTACTCGATCATGAATCTCGTGGCGCCGTTGTTTGGCGGCATCCCCGTTTGCCACGGATGCGGCGGCATCGCCGGGCATTATGCCTTCGGGGCGCGTACGGGCGGTTCGGTCGTTGTCTACGGGACGTTCTATCTTTTGATCGGGCTGTTCTTGAGCAAGCCTCTTGGCGAGGTGCTGAAAATTTTTCCTCACCCCATTCTAGGGGTGGTTTTGCTGTTCGAGGCGCTAAGCTTGCTTGCCCTCGTTCGGGATCAGGCGCAGGCGCCGCGTAATCTCATGATTGCTTTGCTCGTTGGGGTCGTGGCTCTGACCGTTCCTCACGGCTTTGTCGTCGGGCTCATCCTGGGCACGGTCGTTTTCTACGCGTTTCCACGTTTTGGTTGGGCGGCAGAGTGAGCTCCGCAATTCCCTCGTGGGTGTAGGGGGCCTGGGCTGCTCTTTCACGAGTGCGTCTTTCGACGCCTTGGCAACAACGCTCCGGGGTTGGCGCAGTAATGGCTTAAGGTGCGCGCCTTTCCGAATCCCACGCAGATTCCCAAGGCAAACACCCCCAAGGAGGGATCAATGAGAGAACCAGACGGATCAGACCGATCCGACCGATCCGACGGATCGGGCAAATCCGAACAATCCCACCAGTCGCGCCAACCGAGAAAGCGTCTTCGCCCGAGCGGCGGCTACCGCACGAGTGCCAGCTTTCAGACGGCCACGCTGATCTACGATGCCACGTACTGGTTTTGCGAGAAGTTCCTCGACCCGCGCTCCCGCCTAGTAGATCAGATGGTGCAGGCAGCCCGCTCTGGTCGCCAAAACATCGCCGAAGCAAGCCGTTCAGCGGCGGCTTCGTCGCAGACAGAACTGCGGTTGCTGAACGTGGCTCGGGCCAGCCTGGAGGAGCTTCTGCTGGATTTCGAGGACTTCTTACGCCACCGCCATCTGCCGCAGTGGTCGCGCGATTCACGCGAGGCACGTGCGGTGCGGGAGGTGCCATTGCGTTTCCGGGAAAATCGGGCGGATCAGTCCGATCAGTCGGATCTGACGGATCTCACTGACCAACAGCGTTGGGCCCTGTACGCTCCTTGGTTGGAGCACGAAAATCCGGCGGTTCGCGCCAATGCCATCATTTGCCTGATTCACCAGGCCAACTACTTGCTCGATCAGCAGATCGTTGCGGCGGAAAAACAATTTATCGAGGCAGGCGGCTACAGCGAGCAACTTGCCGCGGCCCGTCTGGCGTTTCGGCAGCGGAGGGAGCGATTGGATGAAGCCGATCCGTCCGATCCCACACCTTGCATCCCTCACTGCCCGCGCTGCGGTAAAGCAATGGTCTTGCGCACAGCCAAAAGCGGCCCCACTGTTGGCCGACAGTTCTGGGGATGCTCTGACTATCCACGATGCAAAGGACACGTGCAACTTTGATCGGCCATTTGGGCCCGGTGCGGTTTTGTTCAGTGGACCGGGCGTAGGCACTCAACTTAGGCGTTGACCTGTTGTGCCGAGGGGCGTATGCGCGGCATTCGAGGGTTCCACGGATGCACGGCGAAGCTCAGGCGACACCGCCGTTTGTGCCCTCGGCGCGCGAGGGGCAGCGGGAGACGGAAGCAAGGCAAGCGACCGCCCCGCCCCTAGAGGCTGGCCGTGGGCCGGCAAAACCGCTGATCGCGCGTGTTTACGAGCGCCTGACGCGGATTGTCCGCTCGCTTGGGCGGCAAGAACGACGCGCCTGGAATTTTTCGGGCCCGCCCGACCATGAGCCGGTGACGGTGCCGGTGGTTGGCATTCAGTACGAGCCGCGAAACGAGTTGGTGCGGTCGATCGGCTTACGCGAACGGGTTTGGCTGTGGCGGGAACCGTGGAATTCGTACGATGCGAACGCCATTGCCGTCACGAATGAACGTGGCGTCAAGCTCGGGCATGTCAGCCGCTACTTGGCTGCGGTGATGGCCCCTTACATGGACGACGGCCACAATCCCATGGCCGCGGTCGTCACCGAGCTTGCGAGCGACGTGCAGGGTGCATTGCTCGGATTGAAGGTCGGTTTTTACCTGCCCGGCACCGTTGTCGATGGCATGCGTGCGAGCACCCGGCACCTCGAGTATTGTTTCGAAGTTGGGCAGGCTGGAACACGTTACCTTTCTTTGGAATGCGACGAGGTTACCTTGCACGAAGTCATCGATAAGCTCGCCGCAGCCGGCTATCCCTGCCGGCGATACGCCTTGAGTTCCCGCCCGGCGATCGATGGTCGGCAGTATCGGTGGTACGCGGTGCTCGAGGGAGAACCTGCCGAGGCAGAGATTCAAGGTTTTTTTTCCTGCCACTTCGGCCTCGTGCCTCCGGAACAGCAGGCGGAACAAAAGGTGAAAGAATGGATGGAGACGTTCGAGGGGGAGAACCTCACGCTTCGCGACGAAAATCAGCGGCTTCGTCGCATGCTGGAAAGTCTTCGTGCGGAGTTGGAGCGTGCTCGGGAAAATGCCGAGGAGGTAAAGGCAGAAAGTCGCCGCAAAGAGTGCGAACTGCGGCGGGCCCAGCGCGAAGAGCTTCCCAAATTCTTGCAACTCTTTGCTCCACACCTCGTGTTCGTGCGCGACTCCATCGATGTGCTCACGGTGGAGCTGCCGAGCTACGAACCTGTACTCGAAAAACTACGCTTGCTGGCATGGGCTCCGGAGCAGCTTCGTTCCAAGCGGGTACAAAGCGCTCCAGACTGGAACGAGGTCCGTTTCTCCACCGGCCGCGCTGACGACGGCAGGCTCTATTTCAAGCGCACGAAGGAGCGCTGTTTTGTTCTCGTCTCGTTCAAGACCGAGCAACCGCGCGACCTTGAGTACTTAAAGAAACACAAGGCCTGATCCGATCTGCCGGCAGGGCCACCCGCGAATGTCCATGCAAAAGCGGAGCGCCCAGCCCCGCGGAGCTTGCTTCCGGGCAGGGCTCGATGTTTCCAATGCGCTTTAGACACCGGCAGTAACGAAAGGCTCTCCGCATGTGGGCCCCAACGGGTTCGAGTGGACAGTGTGAAAAAAAACCGGTAAGGCGCGAGTGAGCTGTGCAACTGCGTTTTTGGGCGTGTTCACTGGGTACGAGACGTTTGAAAGCTGTCGCAACAGGTGTCGCTTACCAACACGAACAGTGCGCCTGGATCTGCTTGAGGTGGGGCAAAGCTGCAGGGATTCGCAAGGCACGGAATTCGACGCAGACGGCTTGTCGCATTTGGTGTGCTCAGCATTGAACGAGCGGGAACAAAGAGATGGCGCGATTGGAGGAACTGCAAGCAGGCCTGCGGGTCAGGGGCATAGTCCCTGGCGAAACGGTCGAAGTCATTGCGGTCGATGTGCTTGCCCCTGACGTGACGTCGGTGACCTACCGCCAACCTGACGGGCGGACGGGGGAGGTTACTTTATATCGGAGCGATGAGCATTCGCTAGAAATTGTTCCTGCCAGTGGGTCTTGGACATTCACCGGTGTTGGCGACCGCTTTCGTCTAGCAGCGGAAGCTTTGCGAATTCACCTGGCGCATTTGTTCGATCGGTCTTTGGCCCTCCATAGCTCACGCCTCGAGCCGCTCCCGCATCAAATCGTCGCTGTGTACGAGCATATGCTGCCGCGGCAGCCTTTGCGGTTCGTCCTCGCCGATGATCCAGGCTCCGGCAAAACCATCATGGCGGGTCTTTTGATCAAGGAGATGCTGCTGCGTGGCGATGCCGAGCGGTGTTTGATCGTTTGCCCTGGCATTCTGGTGGAGCAATGGCAAACCGAGATGCACCATCGTTTCGATCTCTCATTCGAAATTGCCACCAAGGAGAAGTTGGCTTCCGCGCCAACGGGCAACTGGTTTTGCGAGCATCGGTTGGTAATCGCGCGGATGGACCAGTGTGCGCGCGATTCGAAAGTGCGCAGTTTGTTGCAAGCTCCGGAGTGCCGTTGGGATTTGGTGGTCGTCGACGAAGCGCACAAAATGGCCGCGAGTTACACCGGCAACGAAGTAAAATACACGCGCCGTTACGAGCTAGGCCGTCTCCTATCGGCACAGACGCAGAACTTCCTTTTGCTGACGGCGACCCCTCACAACGGGAAGCCAGCCGATTTCCAACTGTTCCTTCAGCTCCTTGACGAGGAACGTTTCGGCCATAACCCGCTCTACCGTTTTCACGACGTAGACGTGTCGGATGTCCTGCGGCGAGTTTTGAAGGAGGATCTGGTCAGGTTCGACGGAACGCCTCTGTTCCCCGAGCGTCGAGCTTACACCCGCAGTTATGCACTCTCTCCGGCTGAGGCAGAGCTATACCGACAAGTAACGGAGTACGTGCGAGGCGAGTTTAACCGGGCCGACGAGTTGGAGGATCATCGCCGAGCGGGTACCGTGAGCTTTGCGTTAATGACCTTACAGCGACGCTTGGCTTCGTCGCCAGAAGCGATTTACCGTTCGCTCGAGCGGCGCCGCCAAAGGCTCGAGGAGCAAGCCGAGGAGTTCAAACGTGCTCGCGAAAAGGGAGAGCGAGTGGATCTTGGCCGCTTCGTTCGGACCCTCGATGCGGAAGACATCGACGAACTCGACGAATTCGCCGAAGAAGACGCGGAGAACGAACTGGTGGACCAAGCCACTGCTGCCAGAAATCTGGCCGAGTTGGAAGCCGAAATTGCCACCTTGCGTTGCCTGGAAGGAAAGGCGCGGGAGCTTTGGCAAAAAGGGGAGGATCGGAAGTGGTTGGAGCTTCGCCAGGTCTTGGAGGCACTGATCGATTCCACGGTGCGGGTGCAGGAGGGTCGCGAGGACGCCGGCTTTTTCGCTGACATCGCCCGTGAAGGCGGCCAGTCGCTGCCCCCGAAACTGATTATCTTCACAGAGTTCCGCGACACTCTGGAGTACTTAGTGCGGCGCATCGAAGAACGGTGGCCTGGTCGTGTCGCCTTCATCCACGGCGGGCTCAGCCGCGAGAAACGGTTGGCCACGCAGGAACGCTTTGCCACCCACCCTGAGCTGCAGATCCTGGTTGCGACGGATGCCGCAGGGGAAGGGATCAATCTCCAGTGTGCCCACTTGGTGGTGAATCATGACCTTCCGTGGAACCCCAATCGCATCGAGCAGCGTTTTGGTCGAGTGCACAGAATCGGCCAGACGAAGCCTTGCTCGCTTTGGAACCTGGTCGCAGAGGAAACCCGCGAGGGCGAAGTTTACCTGGTATTACTGAGTAAGCTGGAGGAGATCCGGCGTAGCTTGGGAGGTAGGGTGTTCGATGTCTTGGGGAAGTTGCAGTTCGATGGTCGGCCTCTTGCGCAAGTACTCCTCCAGGCAGTCCGCCAGGCAGACGAAACGGAGGCCCGCACGCAGTGGAAGCGAGTGGTGCACGATGCGCTGGATCTCGACCGGATTCGGGGACTCATCGAAGACAAAGCCCTCGCCCACGAAGTCGCGGGCGAGGAAATGGCGCGTCGTGTCAGCGCGAACACGCAACGGGCCCGCGCACTGCGGTTGCATCCGTATGCGATCGAAAGCTTCTTCCTGCAAGCGTTCCAAAGTCTCGGCGGGAAGGTCGAACGTGTGGACGAGGGCATTTATTCGCTGCCGAGCGTTCCCTTGGAAGTCCGCCAACGCGCGGATAGCCTTGGGGAACAAGTCCGCCGAAGTTACCCAAGAGTATCCTTTCGTCAGAAGACTTCAGAACTACCCAACCGTAAGTCGCCTGAGTTGATCCATCCGGGCCACCCACTTTTACGCGGCGTGGTTAACCTGACTTTGGAACGCGAGCGGCACATCCTGAAACAAGGGTGCGTCCTCGTGGATGAACGGGACGAAGGTGTGGAGCCCCGGCTTGTATTTGGCTTCCGGCACAGCGTCGTTGACGGAACGGTAGCGCCGTCGGGTGCACCGCGGGCGATTTCCCAACGGTTTATCTACGTCGAGGTGGACCGATCGGGATCCGTACGCAACGCGGGGTGGGCTCCACACCTCAGTTGTCGGGCATTGAGGTCGGACGAGCCAGCGGCGTCCGAGGTGCTCAGGGAGCCCGAATGCGTTGAACTGCTCCTCCGTGCTGCGGAAAGAAGCGGACCGACTGGCGCTAGCGTCGAGGTTGGCCCCTCGCTTGTGGGGCTCGAGCGCTTGGCTTTGCAGTACGCCGCAGTTCACGTTGGCCGCCAGCACCGCGAAGAAGTAGCTGCAGCACGATTGGAGCAGCTCAGGAAAGTCCGCAGAGAGGTGGAAGCCTGCCTTAGGAGCAACATCGCGTACTTGGAGCAACGGGCGCGAGAACTCCGTGCACTGGAATCTAGCGGGAAGGCCACCGCAGCTCTGAACGCCCAGCAAGCCCAGAGGAAAGCCGAGGAGCTGAAGAGTCGGCTGAGGTCCCGACTGGAGGAATTGGACAAGCAAGCTCACATCTCCTCGGGGCGGCCAGTGATCGAATGTGGCTTTCTCGTCGTTCCCCTAGGGCTTCTGAGACAGATTGCAGCCCGTATCGGCAGGCCGCTTCAGCGAGCGGCTGGGGAATTCGACGGGCTGGGAAGAGAAAAGGGCGACGCGGATGCTATGGCGTCTCGCCGCCAGCTCGCCGTGCAACTGGTCCTGGAAGACCAGCGGCGACGAGGACGGGAACCTCTGGACCGTAGTGCCGAGCGCCTGGGCTACGAGATCGAAGGCAGAGACCCTGAGCGTGGCTCCTTGGACTTCATTAAAGTGTTTCCTGTCTCCGAGCGCTTAGACCGAATCTTGCTCAGCCGTGAAGAGGTGCTGGTCGCCTGCAATGACCCCGAGCACTTTGTGTTGGCGTTGGTCGATTTCGTGGACGGTACCAGGGGGCAACTTCGCTACGTGCGGCCTCGCTTGAGACAGGCTCCGCCATTCGACGAGGCTTGCCTAGCGCTCGAGGTTCCCCACCTATTGAAACATCTGGAGGAGGAAAGGTGACGGCGCGAAAGCCACCATTGTTTTTCGAGAAGATTTACAACGAAGCAAAAGCCCTTTGGGATGAGCTGGAGGCCAAGCCGCAGATTTCCCGCCCGTGGTGGCAACTGTTTCGACAAATTCAGAGCCCGCGCCACGTGGTGTCGGAACTTCTGCAGAACGCTGACGATGCCGGGGCGGAAAGCGTTTTCGTGCAGCTCGATGGAGACCAGTTTGTTTTCGAACACGACGGGCGCGATTTCACGGAGGACGAACTTCGTTCGCTGTGTAATTTCGGGCTGTCCAGTAAGAGCAATCTCTTCACCATCGGTTTCCGAGGGGTCGGCTTCAAGTCGATCTTCAGTCTTGGGGACGAGGTGGTTTTGCTGACCCCAACACTGGCTGTGCGGTTTTGCGAGAGGCGTTTTACCCAACCGGAATGGATCGAATCAGCAGGAGAGAGCGCACGCACCCGCATTGTGGTGCGTCTCACGAAGGGGCAGGCGAGGACGGAACTCGAGAAGAATCTCCAGGAGTGGAGCGACAACCCCGTGTCGTTGATCTTTTTTCGGCGTATTCGGAGATTGTCGGTGAACGGGCGCGGGTCGCGGTTAGAACGGCTCGGTGCAGGACCTGTCCCGAACTCCGAGCGGCTCCGGCTCGAAGCGGGCATTGCACGCGAGCTGCTTTTGATTAGCTCCGAGAGTCTCCCGTTCCCTGCAGAGGCGCAGGAAGAAATTCGCCAAGAGCGCTTCGAGGCAACCTTCGAAGTCCCTCCCTGCACGGTTCAACTCGTTTTGGGACTGCCGGATCCCCAGCAGGCGTTCGTGGTGTTGCCCAGTGGCGTGAAACTGGACCTACCATTTTCCTGCAACGCACCTTTCGTCCAGGATCCAGCGAGGTCCAAGATCAAGTCGCCTTCGTTGTCCGCGACGAATCGATGGCTTCTCGAGCGTGTAGGCCACCTCGCTGGCGAGGCGATGTTAAACTGGCTTGGAAATCGGTCGCTGTCGTCGAAGGAGCGGGCACGCGCCTACGACTTGCTGCCACAAAAACCTGAAGTGCGCGACTCGCTGGAGTCGGACGTGGCGCAAGCGATTTGCCAAGGAATGGAATCCGCCCTCGCGGATGCGCCGTTGCTGTTGGCATCGGATGGCGAGCTGGTGGGCAGTGACCACTGTCTTGTGCCTCCAGCGGTGGCGTACGAGGTGTGGTCCCCACCGGAAATCTTGACCGTGTTCCAGGAACGAAACCCTCCAGGGCATGTGCTCGCTTCTGAAGTGACGCTGAAGCAGCGACGGGCCTTGCGGTCTTGGGGAATGATTTCGAGCGTCGAAGACGAGGAGTTGCTGCGGCAACTCGAGGTGGGGCAGAAAATCCCGAGACCCGCGGATTATCAGCGGTTGCAGCGGTTGTGGTACTGGGTACGCCTCCAAGTCGAGAGGAGTTTTGATTGGGGGCGGAAACGATCAGTCCTCCAGCTTGTGCCAGTTACGGATTCTCCAGTGCTATGGCGGGCGCAGGACGTCGTGCGCCTGCCGGAGCGGGCCACACACATTAGCGAGGGCGCGTGGCAGTTTTTGTGTGACCTGGTTCAAGTGGTGGATCCGGCATGGATCGAACATCTTGACACTCGCGTTCAACGTGAGCCGCAGAGGGACGACGTTGCAGGGCCCCGGCGCCTCCTCACGGACTTGGGTCTGGGCGCGGCGACGAGTTTGGAGAAGATCGCACAACACGCTTGCACGCGGTTGTTCGCGAGAGGCAGTGTGTCGCTCGAGGAGCACGTCCGCATCGCACACCTCCTAGCGGCCCTCGATGTGGAAGCACCCAAGGTGCTGCGGGCCGTCACTCGCGATGGTGTCTCCCGCCCTTGGGAAGAGTTGATTGGTAGCGATGCCCCGTGGGTAGAGGAATTGCTGCCTGAGGAGTGGCAAGCGGCGAGGGTATTGCACGACGAGTATTTTCAACGCTCGGACGCGTGCCCGACGGACAAGTGGCGGGCCTGGCTCGAGTCGCAGAGAGCGCGGATTCTGTTGTGCCCGCCGCTGGTTCCGACGGGGCAACTTTATCGGTCAAAACTGGAGGTTTGCACGGAACTGAAGCGGCGCAGGGGCACCACGGATTTCCATGCTCCGTATAGGACGCCACATTTCGAATGGCTCGATTTCGATTTTCCGGCGGAGCTGATAGAAGGATGGTCGCGCGTGCCGCCGGCAAACGTTCCAGCGGTCTGGGCGTCTGTTGTGAAAACAGTCTGCACAGCGCCGCGTTGGTACTGGAGGGAACGCCTGTGCGCAACCGTCACGCAGGTGGCGCGTAAGCACACGTACGCGATTGCCACCGGTCCAATTCCCGCTGCTTGGGTGTTCCGTTTGCGCTCGTTGCCTTGCCTTCCGGACACCGAAGGGCACATTCGCCCGCCCAGCGAGCTGTACCTCCGCAATCGTGAGACCGAGTCGTTGTTGGGAGTCGAGCCGTTCGTGGAAGCAGACTTTGACAATGAAGCCACGAAACCCTTGCTCGAGTTGCTCGGAGTACGCACGCGCCCAGCTGGCATCGAGAAACCGCTCGACCATCTGCGAGCTCTGGCCCAAGGTCCCGATGCCAGGCGGGTTGTGAGTGAGGTCAAAAAGCAGTGTCGGATCCTCGACCAGGCCTTGCGGCATGCCGATCCAAGAACGGTGGAGATCGCCTGCCAGGCATTTGACGAAGGCCGGTTGATCTTGACGGAAAATTACGAGTGGGTACGCCGCAGTGAGGTTTATTTGCGTACATCCGAGGTTTACCCGGATGCGCCGTTAATTCACCCGGTGATTGCGGACCTGAAACTTTGGCGCACGGTAGGAGTTGCCGAGGAGCCGAGCCCGCAAGCAGTTTTACAGTGGTTGTCGCGCCTAACCAGCGGGCAGCGACTTGAATCCCGCGAGCTTGATGCCGTGCGTAGAGCATTGGGTCGATTTCCGCGCGAAATCTGGCAAGCCACAGGGCACTGGCTTTCTGCAGATAACACCTGGGTTCCCGTGGACCGTTTGCGATACCGCATTACGATGCAAACGTTGGTCCGCTATCAAGAGCTGTTCGCCAGCGTCAAGGAAAGAACTGCCAATCTGACGATGCTCCAGACAAGCGTTTACGTGGCGGAGCCTTTTGCCGTACTGCGTGATTTGAACGCGGTGTTAGAGGAGCGACCCTCCGAAATACCGAAGCACTGGCAAATTCTGCGAGGGAACCTCAAAAGGCAGCAGCCCGCTTGGTTACGAGAATTGGGAAGGCAACTGGGGCGGGTCATATTGCCCGAGGAAGCGTTGCAACAACGCTGCCGAGAACTAGCAGCCCGGATGGCGGGCTCGGTGATATACCGCTTGAGCCCGCACGAGCCTTTATCGGTAGTGCCTTGCATTGACCGTGAACCGGCGGGTCCCGCAGTGAGGCGCGACGTCCTTTGGTACGACCAGACGCTCTTCGTTCGGGATGGAAAAGCTGCAAAGTACGCAAAGGCCATGGTGGCAGAATTGGCTAAGCCCTTCGATGACACCGGAGTCAAAGAAGCGATTACCACATGTTTCGACCGTTCTCCGGAGTTTATCGCCGACTACTTTGAGGCCAATTTCCAGTTAGAGGCCCGAGCGGAGCTCAGTCCCCTTCCGGTAATCCAGAGTGAGGGGCAAGGAAATGTAGGGGGCGATGGGGCAACCGGAGCCACGGTGATGGGCAGTACACCCGATGCCGAAGACGGAGAGGATGCCGATTGGCGCGAAAACGAAACGCCCCTACGTGCCATGGCGTGGAGACGACGTTCTCCCGGCATTTCAGAGGATGAGCGCCTGTTTCGAGCTTTTGCAAGAATGCTGGGTTACTGCTGGGACGAAAGCAAAAGGGTCTTCTTTCACGAGGACGGGAGTTTCATTATTGCAGCAGAGAAACCTTTCCATTGGTGCCGGTGCAATGCTGCGGGTGAACCGGAATATCGCTACTGGGTGAGCCCGAAGGTTTGGGGTGAAGAAGACCTCGTGATTCCGGCGGAATTGTGGGAGATTCTAAAAGACGACCCCAACGGCTGCGGGCTTGTTGTTCGAATTGCGCCGAATCGACCGGGTGAGATGTCTGCCACGACACTCAAGAGCGCGATCGAACAGGAGCGAATCCGGATTTACCCGGAAGCGTTCCGGTTGCGGCTCGTTGAACGGGCCGAGCGCTCCGAGTGAGCGGCCCCAGAAGGTCACTGGGCCCTTTCCCAAGATACTGATTGGCGCAGTTGGCGCAAACATCCCAATGGGCCGTAGGCGCAGTTAGACTTGACAGCACATCGCCGCCGGGCGGTGCGGCGATGACGGGGCGCGTTTCCGTGGTAGGCTTGGTTGGCGACGCCGAGCACGGTTGCGGCACGGGGCGATTGGGCTAAGGGGTTTTACCATGCAACGGGAAGACCGGGTGGCGGCATTGCGCGCCAGTTTGGAGAAGCGAATTCTCGTGCTCGACGGTGCGATGGGCACCGCGATCCAGGGGTTTGGCTTGTCCGCGGAAGATTTCGGAGGCGCGGCACTCGAAGGCTGCAACGAAAATCTCGTGCGCACCCGGCCCGACGTGATCGAGGCGATCCATCGGGGCTACCTCGAAGCAGGCGCGGATATCATCGAGACAAATACCTTCGGCGGTACGCGGCTGGTTTTGGGCGAGTACGGCCTGGAGGATGCGGTCTACGACATCAACTTCCAAGCCGCACAGCTTGCTCGCCGGGCCGCCGATGCGTTTAGCACTGCCGAGTGGCCGCGATTTGTCGCTGGCGCGATGGGTCCGGGCACGAAGATGATCTCGCTGACCGGAGGCGTCACCTTCGACCAAGTGCGCGCCTTGTTTGCTGAGCAAGCCCGAGCGCTGGTCGAAGGCGGGGTCGACCTTCTTTACCTGGAAACCCAGCAAGACACGCTCAACGTCAAGGCCGCGCTCTTGGGGATCGACGATGCCTTTGCGGCACTCGGTTGCCGCGTGCCGGTGGTGCTGTCGGTGTCCATCGAAACCATGGGCACGATGCTGGCCGGCCAGTCGATCGAAGCCCTGTATGCTTCGGTTGCTCACCGCGATCTGTTTGCGATTGGAATGAACTGCGCCACGGGCCCGGATTTCATGACCGACCATTTGCGTGCCCTGGCGGAAATTTCTCGCTTCCCGATATCGGTTTACCCCAATGCTGGTTTGCCTGACGAACATGGCCACTATCACGAGTCGCCCGAAGACCTCGCGCGCAAAGTAGAGCGCTTTTGCGCGGCCGGGTGGGTGAACATCATCGGTGGTTGCTGCGGCACCACCGCTGCACATATCCGGTTGCTGGCCGAAGTCGCCCGCCGACACGCTCCTCGTCGTGCACAAGTGCCGCGGCGGTGCGTGGTTTCGGGTATCGAGGCGCTGGTGATCGACGAAGACACGCGGCCGATCTTGGTCGGCGAGCGTACGAACGTGCTTGGCAGTCGCCAATTCAAGAAGCTCGTGGCCGAGGGCGCTTGGGAAATGGCGGCCGAAGTAGCGCGCAACCAAGTGCGCAAGGGTGCCCACGTGGTTGACGTGTGTTTGCAAGACCCCGACCGCGACGAGGTTCAGGACGTCCGCCGGTTTTTGGAAGTTTTGGTCAAGGCGATCAAAGTTCCCATCATGATCGATTCCACCGACCCTGTGGTGGTGGAAGAAGCCCTCAAACGCACACCGGGTAAGTCGATCATCAACTCGGTCAACCTCGAAGATGGCGAAGCGCGGATTGCCCGCGTGGTTCCTCTAGCTCGAGCGTATGGGGCCGCGCTGGTGGTTGGCTGTATCGACGAAGACAAAGTTCAGGCGCAAGCCATCACCAAAGAACGCAAGTTGGCCATTGCCTTGCGCGCTTACGACATCCTCACCCGCAAATACGGAGTACCCCCGGAGGACATCTTTTTCGATGCCCTCGTGTTCCCCGTGGGTACGGGCGACCCGAACTACATCGGCTCCGGAGCAGAAACGATCGAAGGCATCCGGGCCATCAAGCAAGCGCTGCCCCAATGCAAAACGATCTTGGGTATTTCCAACGTATCATTTGGCCTTCCGCCAGCCGGGCGCGAAGTGCTGAACTCGGTTTTCCTCTATCACGCCGTGCAAGCCGGGTTGGACCTCGCCATCGTGAATACGGAGAAGCTCGAACGCTACCCTGCAATCCCGGAAGAAGAGCGGCGCTTGGCCGAGGACTTGATTTGGTGGCGAGGAGCGGACCCGGTGGCTGCTTTCACGGCATATTTCCGTGCCAAGACGCCCCAGGAAAAAACCGCAGCGCCGCGCGATTTGCCGCTCGACGAGCGGCTGGCCCGCTACGTCGTGGAAGGTTCGCGCGATGGCTTGTTTGCGGACCTCGACGAGGCGCTCCGTACACGCACCCCGTTGGAGATCATCAATGGCCCGCTGATGGCGGGAATGGACGAAGTGGGCCGCCTGTTTGCCGAAAACAAGCTCATCGTCGCGGAGGTGTTGCAGTCGGCCGAAGTCATGAAGGCCGCCGTGGCCTACCTCGAGCCCCACATGGAGAAAACGGAGAACTCCCTACGGGGAACGATCGTGCTGGCCACGGTCAAAGGCGATGTGCACGACATTGGTAAGAACCTGGTCGACATCATCCTGAGCAACAACGGCTTTCGCATCGTGAACTTGGGGATCAACGTGCCCCCTCAGGAACTCGTTCGTGCCTACCGCGAGCACCGGCCCGATGCCATCGGTCTGTCCGGCCTCCTGGTTCGTTCGGCGCAAATGATGGTCACCACCGGACAGGAACTCAAAGAAGCGGGGATTTCTTGCCCGATCCTGGTGGGCGGCGCGGCACTGTCCAACCAGTTCACGCGCACGCGGATTGCCCCGGCTTACGAGGGGCTCGTGGCATACGCGCGCGATGCGATGACGGGGCTCGACCTGGCGAAACAAATTGTCGATCCCGTGAAACGGGCGGAACTCGAGCAACGCCTGCGCGAGGAAACCGCACGCTTGCTCGGGCAAACAAGCACTCGCCCGGCCACAAGCACAGAATCTTCCGCGCCGACGCGATCGAACATCCGCCCGGTCGACGAAGTACCACTCCCGCCCGATCTCAAGTTGCACGTGATCGACGGCTACGACCTCGACACGATCTTCGCGTACATCAACCCAAAGATGCTGTACAACCGCCATCTGGGTTACCAAGGCGACTTCGAAGCCGCCCTGGCAAGCGGCGAGCGCACGGCTCGGGAACTTGCCGAACGCGTGGCGGAAGTGCAATCGTTCATGGTGCGCCATCCGGAGCTTCGCGCCCGGGCCGTGTACCGCTTCTTTCGCGCTGCGAGTGAAGGCAACCGGTTGCACATCTTGGCTAGCGACGGCAAGCAGGTGCTCGCCACGTTTCGCTTCGGCCGGCAATCCGATCCGCCCTACTTGTGCCTAGCGGACTACGTGTGGCCCATCGACTCCAATCATGCCGATTACATCTGCCTGTTTGCGACCACGATCGGACCCGACGTTCGCCCGATTGCCGAAGAATGGAAGGCGCGTGGCGATTATCTGCGCTGCCACATCTTGCAGGTGCTTGCACTGGAAGGAGCAGAAGCTTTCGCGGAACTCCTGCACAAAAAGATTCGCGAGATGTGGGGTTTCCCCGATCCGCCGGGAACGACCAAGAAGGACCTCTTTCAAGCAAAGTACCGCGGGCGCCGGTACTCCTTTGGCTACCCCGCTTGTCCGCGGCTGGAAGATCAGGAGATCTTGTTCCAGTTGCTGCAGATTACGGAGCACATCGGTGTCCGCCTCACGCAAGGGTACATGATGGACCCGGAGGGATCGGTGAGTGCCTTGGTGTTTCACCACCCCGAGGCACAGTACTTCCGCTTGTCGCAAAGCGACATAGAGCGCCTGGAGCGGGAACTTGCTGCCGAAGCTGAGGGCGACCAACCGAAAACTTACACCGCGGGTGCATCGAGCGCCGCCGGCTAACAGCTCGCAAGCACTGTTGTACACAGGATAGCGCCCCTCGCCAGCCACGGGGTTCAGTGGCTACAGGCACGTTCTGCGCGTTGTCAGTCGCGCGGAGGCGGGTCTGCAGCCAAACGGATCGAACTTCTCGGCAGCATTGCGGTCCCTAAAAGCCCGAAGGGCGAAGATGGCTAGCTTGGCCGAAACGCTGGAGCACTGGGCGTACCAGGTGGGCAAAGAGGTGCGTGCGTTGTCACAGTGGCCCGCTGTTCACTGACCAGCAGTTTCACGTGTTGGCGGTTCCCCAAATTGGCCCCGGTAAAGGTGCAGAAGCACCGGCCGACTTCGGGCGCGGACGCGAAACGTCGCGGCCAGAAGATCGCTATGCCTTCCGCACACCGCCCCTGCGCAACGTAACTCTAACTGGGCCGTGGATGCACGACGGTGCCTATACCGTGCTCGAGTTGGCCGTTCGCCACCACCTCGATGCGGTGCAAGCTTGGCACCGTTACGATGTGGCGCAGGTGGACCCACGGCTGCGGGCAACATGGCGGAACGACGCGCAGGAAGAGCGAGAGATGTTCGCGAACTTGGATCCGCTTTTGCGCGT
>BEIG01000067.1 GCA_002898795.1 bacterium HR30
TCACGACAACGTTGGCCGCATCGCTGGCCTTGGCACCGGACATCTCCTGGCAGAGGAACTGCGTGCCCTGCCGCTTCGCGATTCTCTATACCCGCTGCAGTTGGCTCTCCGCAATGTGGCCACGGACTTCCAGCGCCGCGCAAGCGCATAAACGGCGGGCGCCGCGGCCATGCCCTTCCCGGTCTACATCCCCTTCTTTCCCGACGCGGAACCCCACCGCCTCTTGAGCCGCGAGGCGGAACCTACGGACGAAACGACGTACCTGGAACAACCGGCGCAGATGATTTCGGCGCCAGTATTCGCGCGCGCCTTGCCGCGCCATGGCCTCGTGGTCGACGCTGGTTGTGGCGGCGGCCGATGGACTCACTTTGCCGTTCAGCACGGTTGCCACGTGGTCGCCGTGGATTGCTACCAACCCGTTTTGCGCCAGGTGCACGTTCGGGTGCCAACGGCCAAGCTCGTGGCGGCTGAGGCAAGCGACTTACCCTTTCGCGATGGTAGTCTCTCTGGGGCAATCTCCCTGGGTGTTGTGGAACATGACCCGAACGGCCCCGGGAAAATGCTTGCCGAAATCGGACGCGTGCTCGAACCCGGCGGAATTCTGCTCGTGTCGGTACCCTTCAACAACTTCCTCCGCCGCGTTTTCTTCAACCCCTTGTACCGCCGCTACAACAACCGCTGGGCGGGACGCGGCCATTACTTTGTCGAGTACCGCTTCTCCGCCGCGGAGTTGCGGCAAGCTTTGCAAGCCCAGGGCTTTACCGTGGAGCGCTTTGTCCCCCACGAGTTTTTCCCGCCTCGGAACATGGGTTTAGTGTCGGATCGCAACCTACTTTCCGTGCGTTTCGTTCCCAACGAGCACGGAGGATGGAGTTTGTCGCTGCCGCCACATCGTGGTTGGGAAATCGAGAAGCGCTGGCAGCCGCTGCTGCGCACTTTGTGGAAGCTTTCCCCGTGGCTCGTGTGCGGGGAAATTCTCGCTGTGGCACGAAAACGCACGGTATGACGCCCCCGCGTGCTCTGCAGGCACCAAGGCACTGCGCCCGCTACGGCATCCGGAGCAGTGCAGAAAGGTACGCTGCATCCTGACGCGACGGGGCAAGGTCGGGCGCAACCTGAAGATTCGTTCACCGCCGCCACGATCTCGCGCAACCTCGTGCCACAGTGATTCCAATGATGAGCCGTGCTGGATTCGAACCAGCGACCCCCTGCTTAAAAGGCAGGTGCTCTACCTCCTGAGCTAACGGCTCGCCGTGCCTACGGAAGAGCTCAGCCTGGCTAACACCTCGCGCCGGTGCGCGCAAGCATCACGGTTAGAATGGCGCCACCCTGCACAACCGCCTTTTACTGGTTGCCGCCGGCTTCTGACAACGGCCCCCAAGTGCCCGGCCAGGGCGACCACCACAATGGCAGCGGCAAATGGACGCTCGCTGTTGTCGGCAACAGCGCGGAACCCGCGACGACCGATAACCTCGCGAAGCAACCGATGCCTTTGAACGTCCTCACGCCTCTGCGAATCCGACTTCCCGACCCTTCTCCACACGACACGCGTTCCGGTTCAGTGGAACCCGTTCGTCAAGGTCGACGGGTAGCCTTACATCGCTGTCGGTGAAGAGGAGTACCCTGGGGTGGGCCGCTCCGTGTCTGGCTTTCTGCTGCCGACCCTGCCATGCTACGGAGCTGTCGAGAACGGAGGCACACGATGAAGACGGGTTACTACTACGAACGGCTGAGCGCATTGGATGCTTCGTTCCTCGGGCTAGAGGATTCGAATTTCCACATGCACGTAGGGGCCGTGAGTATTTTCGACGCCGGCCCGGTACGCACCCCGGAGGGGGGCATCGACATCGAAAAAATTCGCACCGCGATTCATGCGCGGTTGCACCTTGTGCCGCGCTTCCGGCAACGCATTGCCTATATCCCTTACGAAAATCACCCAATCTGGGTGGACGACAATCGCTTTCGCTTAGCTTATCACGTGCGGCACACGGCATTGCCTCGCCCGGGCGACGAGCGCACTCTCAAACGTTTAGTTGGCCGCATCATGTCGCAGCCACTCGACCGAAAGCGGCCGCTGTGGGAAATGTGGGTGGTCGAAGGTTTGGAAAACGATCGCTTTGCCTTGGTCAGCAAGACCCACCATTGCATGGTGGATGGCATCTCGGGCGCCGACCTCATGTCGGTCATCTTGAGTCCCGTCCCGGAAACCGACCCCGGTGTGCCTGAGCCATGGCGTCCCCGCCCTCAACCCACGAGGGCTCAACTCCTCGTGGACGAACTGCTCCGTCGGGCCGAACAACCGCTGACAGCCGCCAAGGCGATCCTCGACACTCTGCGCCATCCCGAACAGCGTGTGCACCAAATTGCCGACGCAATCGAAGGCATCATCGAAACCCTAGCGCCCGCACTTAGCCCCGTGTCGTCCACGCCGTTACAGGTGGAAGTAGGTCCGCACCGACGCTTCGACTGGACCGACATGCCTCTTTCCGAGGTCAAGGAAGTTAAGCGGGTGCTCGGTGGCACGGTCAACGACGTCGTCTTGGCCACGGTGAGCGGGGCACTTCGCCGCTTTTTCGAACGTCGCGGCCTCAACCCTGATGAATTGGAAATCCGCGCCATGGTTCCGGTAAGTGTGCGTGCACACGATCAGCGAGGGACTCTCGGTAACCGCGTGACCCAAATTGCAGCCCCGCTGCCGGTTCACATTGCCGACCCCGTGGCTCGATTGCACGCCGTGACCGAGACAACCAAGGACCTCAAGGAATCCAAGCAAGCGCTCGGCGGGGAAGTGCTGACGGCGATTAGCGAGTGGACTGTACCGAATTTGCTCGTTCAGGCCGTTCGCCTTGCCGCCCGTACACGACCGTACAACTTGATCGTCACCAACGTTCCTGGTCCGCAAGTACCCCTGTACCTGCTGGGCGCGCAAATGCGCACCGCCTATCCAGTGGTACCGCTGTTCGAGAACATCGGAGTGGTCGTGGGCCTGTTCTCGTACAACGGCGGACTGTTCTGGGGCGTGAATGCGGACTGGGAGCACTTCCCTGACTTGCACGACTTTATCCTCGACATCGAGCACGCCTTCCGTGAACTGCAAGCGGCAGCCTTGGCGCAACAAAAGCGCACCGCCAAGCGTGGTCGCCGCAGCGGCGGACCCGTACGCTTGGCCGTTGTCGAACGGCAGGCAGCCTCGTAGGATCGCTCGGATCTGACGGAAGCTCGCAGCCACATGACATTGGGCGCGTTGATTCGGCAGCGCGGCACCGATCCGAACACGAGCGACCGACCCTTTGTCCTCTTCTTTGGGTGGGAATGTTCGTTCGCAGAATTCTATCGAGAATGCATTGCTTGGGCCAGAATGTTCCTCCAGCTCCGTCGCCATCCCTCGCAGTGCGAGAAGCCTTTTCATGTGGGCATCCTTCTCGACAACACTCCGGACTACCTCTTCTCGCTCGGCGGGGCCTGGCTTGCCGGAGCCGTCGCCGTCGGCATCAACAATACCAAGCGCGGACAACACCTGGCACAAGACATTCGCCACAGCGACTGTGCCCTTCTCGTCACCGAGCCCCAATATCTGCGACTGCTCCAACCAGTGTTCGACGAAACAGGAATCGAGGCGAACGGCGTGATCGTGTCGCGCCGTTGGGAGGGCAAAGGACGGGCCGTCCCCGTCGCAGAGCCGTACTTCTCCGGCGAGAACACGCTCGGCACTGACGCCGAAAAGATGCTCGAGTGCTTTCGCGGCCAAGCCGACCCGTCGATACCTTCGCATCCTCAAGATCTAGCGATGCTCATCTTTACGAGCGGCACGGTCACCGCTCCAAAAGCGGTGTGCTGCAGCCACCAACGCCTGGTGGAAACGGGCACCAACATCGCTCGCAACGTGTACAACCTTGGTCCGAACGACGCTGGTTATATCGCCATGCCGCTATTTCACGCCAACGCAGTCATGGCGGGGTTTTTACCAGCACTGGCCGCAGGGGTTCCGGTAGGTCTAGCGCGAAAATTCTCCAAGCAGCACTGGCTCGAAGACATTCGCCGCTACGGAGCCACTTACTTCAATTACACCGGCAAACCCCTTGCCTACATTTTGTCCACGCCGCGCCGTGCCGATGATGCTGACAATCCGCTCCGCATTTGCTTCGGCAACGAAGGGTCGCACCGCGTCGTTCGCGAGTTCGAGGAACGATTTGGCTGCCAGGTAATCGACGTATTCGGATCGAGCGAGGGTGGCCTGGGTGTAACCCGTCAGCCAGGCGATCCTCCAGGCAGTATCGGCTTTCCCGCTCCTGGGATTACCGTAGTGGACGACCAGGGGCGCGAGTGCCCACCGGCACGGTTCGACGAGCGAGGTCGTTTGCTCAACCCGGAGGAATGCATTGGCGAGATCGTCAATACCCAAGGCGTGGCCTGGTTCGAGGGTTACTACAAGAACGAACAAGCCACCGCAGAGCGCACCCGCTTTGGTTGGTACTGGAGTGGCGACTTAGGGTACAAAGACGAGCGCGGCTTTCTTTACTTCGTGGGGCGCACCACCGATTGGCTTCGCGTCGACGGAGAGAACTTTCTAGCGCGCCCGGTAGAGGAGATTTTGCTGCGGTACCCGCGCGTTGCTTTGGTGGCCGTGTACGGTGTGCCAGATCCTGACGGGGGAGACCAAGTGATGGCCGCGCTCGTACTCCACTCTGCCGCGAGCTTCGATCCCGTGGACTTCGCCGCTTTTCTACAAGCCCAACCCGACCTATCACCCAAGTGGGTGCCCAAGTTCTTGCGCCTGGCCAAGGAGCTACCGCAAACCGCAAGCGCCAAAATACTCAAGAGCGAACTGCGCCGGCAAAAGTTCCTTCCCGACCGCTGCGGCGATCCGTTGTACTGGCGGCCAGGCCGGGAAATTGCGTACCGGCCTTTCACCCAGGCCGACGTGGAAGCACTCTGCGAAGCCTTTGCGCGCACGGGCCGGCAACAACTCTTAGACCTGTGAACGGCGATGCCACCACAGCGTCTAGCCAGCTCAAGACCGGATCACGACTTGGGCGCCATTCGACGGGTGCCGCCGTGGCTGCTTGGGTTGCTCCACCGCTTGTGACGCTAAAGTCAACGACAGGGAATCGGCGGGCGATTGTTCTCGTTCGTTGCCCTGGCAATGCTCACGGTTGGCGCTGCAACGATACCTTGACCTCACTGGGCAGAGGGGACGAAGCATCGATCACCGAAGTCACGCCGCACAACTGATCCGCAGGGTCGGAGCCAGGTCCACTCGGACTGCCCCAGAAGTTTTGGGTTGCGGAGATCGACCCGAATCCCGAGAGCTTATTGATGCCACAGTTGAACCCCGCGCCCACGTTTCCGTAGATGTTGCTCTTGTTAACCACGAGGTACCCGGATACCTGAATGCCATCGCCCTGGTTACCAACCGAAACGCAATTGACCAACGTGGGATAATTGGACGAATCCGTCGATCCAGGAAACGTAAATCCCGCTGCCCCGTTGTTCGTCGCCGTGTTGCGCAACAAGGTCAGAGCCGTGGGTGCTGTGAAGTTCAGGTAGAAACCCGAACTTCCGTTGCCAGTGGCCAGGTTGCCCGTAATTGTGTGGCCCGTCCCTGCAAGGATTTCGAATCCATGACCATTGTTGCGGCGGGCAACGTTGTCTTGGAGGGTGATGCCCGAACATGTTCCCGCGCAGCGAAAACCGGCTCCCGAGAGCCCCGCGACGACGACGTTCCGCCGGACGTTGTGACTACTCCCTTGCAAGTCAATGCCCACCCCAGTGCTGCGGTTGACTTGGTTGCGGTCGATCGTGACGCCGTTGGAGCCCGAACTTGTGGCCAAGGTGGCCGCAACGAACAAGTTATCGCGCACCAACACGGTGCTGGCATCGATGGTGAGGGTACCATTGAGCCACCAATTATTGCGGACGTTGTGACCGCTCCCTGACAAGACACCCAGGCCACCTGCGTGGTTGTCGAACACGTTTCCCATGAGCGTGACAGAGGTCACCCCAGGCTCCACGCGCACACCCACGCTGCCTGGCGACCCGCCGCGCACGGTAAACCCCTTCGCCTTTTTGCCGAGGGTCACCCCGTTTGCCGCAATGGAAATTGCGTCCGCGCTACCGACGTTGCGGATGATCGTTGCCCCCGCACCATCCCGGGATAGGAGGACCAGCGTCTTCGAAATCACAATCGTCTTGCCCGAAAACCCGGAATTTTCCTCACCGGCATCGTTGAGGTCGCCGTCGCCGTTGATGTCACCGTACAAGCCTGGTCCCACGACGATGGTGTCACCGGGATTGGCATTACTCACTGCCTGCGAAATTGTTCGACAGGGGGAAGAACTCCCACCACAGCTCGAACTATCCGTACCCAGGTTAGAGACCTGAAGCGTCGCCGCGCTTACGGCGGTGACAGACGCAGTCAGCGCCAGCAGCACAGCGGCAAAACTGAGCTTGGTCATGTGGGACATCCCTTCTGTGAATCACCGGGAAGGTTTAGCTTCCTTTCCGACGGGCGTTCACCATCGCTGGCCAGCAGCCCGTTTGTCAAGTACCAAAGTAGAGCCAAGGTTTGCGCTTTGGCTCGGTCCATACATTCGGCGCCCCGGCCCTCACATGACTGGCTTTGCGCTAGCCGCAGCACCGTGGGGGCATGGGCGGTGCGCCCCCTTTTGGTAAGTGCAGGTGAACGGAGCGGGAGATGGATGGGATTGGCCCATCGCCAGGTTACCGCACATTTGCGCGGTCGCCTCGCAATCCCTAAAGCCAAGACCCAGCCTCGCTGAGGCAGCACGTTCATGAGGAGCGCGACGGACGGCACCAGATCGGCTCGTTGAGTCGGTGGGCTCGTGCCAGGACAGATCGGGACCAGATGGGATTTTCCATCCGAGAATAGTTACAGCAGTGCATCCGCTAGGCGTTTCCACTGGGGCATGGGAAGAGCCCGTGGGTCACGATCCAACACCTGGATGCATACGTGGGAAGCCCCGGCATCCAAGTGGGCTTGCACGCGGCGGCGAATCGAGGCTTCATCTCCCCAAGCTACGATGGCATCGACCAGTCGGTCGCTGCCACCGCCGGCAACGTCCTCCTCGGTGAATCCGAGCCGAAGGAGATTGCGCACGTAGTTTGGCAGTCCGAGGTACACAGCCATGAAGCGCCGCGCAATCTCCCGGGCTTGCTGCGGGTCGGTCTCCAACACCACAGTTTGCTCTACTGCCAAAATCGCGTTCGGACCAAGCTGCTCGCGTGCCCAAGCGGTGTGCTCGGGTGGCACGAAGTACGTGTGCGACCCGTTTGCCCGCTCGCGCGCCAGCTCGAGCATTTTCGGGTGAAGCGCTGCCAGCACCCGCTTGGGAGTTTCTTTCGGCGGTACGGCCATGAACGGTGCCGAGTCCATGGCATCGAGATACTGCCGCATTGCGGTAAGGGGCCGATCGTATTGTCGGCCGCGCACAGCCACCATCGGGGCATGGCTTACGCCGAGGCCGAGGAGGAAGCGCCCCGCATAGGCTTCGCAGAGGGTCTTTTGCGCCGCCGCACACGCCATGGCGTCGCGCGCCCAAATCGACGCGATGCCCGTGGCAATGACCGCTTTTTTCGTGCCCGACAGAAGAAGCGCCGCGTTCGTCATCGCTTCCCGGCCCATGGCCTCGGGAATCCAGATTGCCGAGTAACCCAGTGCCTCGATTTCCCCGGCTGCTTCGCGAGCCTTTTCCCCTGGCTGCATGTCCAGCGCAAAGGTCCAAATGCCAACACGTCCAAGTTCCATCTCAACCTCCCGATATCGCTGCTCTTTCCCGTTCACGGCCAGAGATCGGCCAACGCGCGGCCTCGCTTCCCGCGGGGCAAATTTCCCTTGCCATACTGTCACGCAAAGGGCTAGTTCACCAGTATGGCGTGGTGGCAGCGACTGACAGAACCGATTCGCCGAAGCATTGCCGGCTGGATGATGCGTGTGCTCACCAAGCCCCGCAAGTCTTATGAGCATCGCATACCGAATGACCTCGCCGCGTTGCGGAGCCAGTTGCGTCCGGGGGACGTTCTTCTGGTCGAGGGCGACCAACGCATTAGCCAAGTGATCCGCTACCTCACACAAAGCTCGTGGTCGCACGCTGCTCTGTACATTGGCGACGAGCTGCGGCGGTTTCGCCCCGAACTCGTCCCTGAAATGCGCCAACGGTTTGGCAGCGATGCGAGCTATTTACTCATTGAAGCTCTCGAGGATGGCGTGGTTTGCAACCCGATCACCAAGTACCTGCGGCACAACATCCGAGTGTGCCGTCCGCGCGGGCTGCGTCGCGACGACTTGGACCGCATTCTTTCCGAGGTTACCGCCCAACTGGGTAAGCCGTACAATGTTCGTCATGTTCTGGAACTGGCTCGCTACTTTTTCCCCGTGAGCCTCATCCCACGCCGCTATCGCCGCGCCGCGCTGCGGTACGGTGGCGAAGCCACCGAGGTCATTTGCACCACGATGCTGGCCCGCGCGTTTGCGTCGGTCGGTTTTCCCATTATCCCGCGAGTCACGCTCACCACCGAACCGCCTCGGCGCCGCTGGCTTCCGTGGCGGCGCCGGCGAGCGTACGAAGCTCTTTACGAAAAGGAAGATCCGGCACTGGTGACCCCGCGCGATTTCGACCTATCCCCGTACTTCGACATCGTGAAATTCCACCACGCCACGGCCGTGGGGTTCGACTACCGGAGGATTCACTGGGCGGAAGCCGAAACGAAAGCCGAAGGAGAAACGGAGCGCGCTGTGGTTTCACCGGCGAAAGCGAGTGGTTCGGCGGCATGACGGCCTCACAGCGAAGCCTTTGCTGCGGTAGCTGACCTTGGCCTCGACGCTGTCTTCCCGCTCGGAAAGCACGGTGCAGATTCGCGACCGCCTCCTGACGCGCAGCTTCGTCCTAGCGTGCGCGATGCAGCTCTTTGGCTCCTTGGCCGGGGCCTTGTATATCCTCTTCCCCCTCTTCGTGCGCTCGCTAGGGGGCAGTGAGGTCACCATCGGCCTCTACGCCGGCATCGGCGCGGCGGCAGCCGTCGCGGTTCGTTGGCCCATGGGGTTTCTGTTGGACCGGCTCGGTCGCAAGCGCATTATGCTGGCAGCCACTAGCCTTCACGCCGCGGCCTCCCTCGGTTACCTCGCTGTGGAAGGGCTCGGTCCCTTCTGCGCTGCTTTAGTCATCGCCACCTCCGTGGCGGGTGGCGCTATGTTTACCAGTTTCGTCACCTATGCCAGTGACGTGATCCCGGTTACCCGGCGGGCTCAGGGTCTTGCTTGGTTTGGGCTTTGGGGCATGGCAAGCAACGGCTTAAGCCCACTGCTTGGGGAGTGGCTCATTCGCCGCTGGGGCTTCGGCGCATTTTTTCTGGTCGCCGCCCTGCTTGCGGTTTCGTGCCTTGCGATCATCGCTTCGTTGGAGGAACGCGACCACTCCCGGCCGAGCCTCCGTACGGCCGTCTTGCCGCACACCACTCCGATTCCGCCGGCGTTCTGGCTCCTGATGAGCCTAACCTTCCTGTTCGGGGCGGCAGAGGCGAGTATCTTCACCTTTCTTGCGCCTTACGTAACCTCTGTGGGGTTGAGCCCAGCGGGAACGATTTTTTTCGTCTACGCCGGCACCGCCGTTTTCGTTCGCATCGTCAGCGGCCACCTACCCGATCGCCTCGGTCGTTATCCGATGCTAGCCCTCGCCTTCCTGCTCTATGGTGTGGCATTGTACTTGTTGCCGCGGGTCGGGGACCGGGCGTGGCTCCACGCCACTGGTGCACTCGCGGGTGCGGGGCATGGTTACGCCTTTCCCATCTTGGCCGCTCTCGTTGTGGATCTCGCCGGCCAGCGCCGTGGCCGTGCGGTCAGTTGGTTCACGGCGATGTTCGATTTAGGGCATACGTTGAGCAACCCGGCTCTCGGTGCCCTTGCCGAGCACCTAGGCTACCGGGCGATGTACTCGAGCGTCGGCCTACTAGCCATTGCGGCCGCTGTGATTACGGCAGTACGTGCAGCTCGTGCACGGAAACACGATCGCGGTGGTCCGCCCACGGTCCGGAACATCTGAGTTGCAAGCCCTTCTGGGCGTCCAGTCAGGCATGGCCCCATTCAGGCGATTCATTACCTGTCTCTGCAGCGAAGATTGTGGCGTACGAGCCAACGCGCGTCGCGGTCGAGGTCGTCAGTGCCAGGCCCGCCCTTTTGATTCTCAACGACACCTTCTATCCAGGTTGGCGCGCCACAGTGGATGGTCGTTCAGCACCAATTTACCGCGCAAATTTCTTGTTTCGGGGCGTACCGGTCCAGCCCGGCGACCACCAAGTGGTATTCGAATATGTGCCGTGGAGCTTTCGCATCGGCGCCGCCCTGAGCATCATTGGCATGACCGGAGCACTGTTCTTGGGGCTTTGGGGCTCTATCGACCGACCTAGTGACTTCAGCAGGAGGCTTGGGAGGACCGAGCCATAGTTCTTCCGAGTACTGCGTGACGGATGGCATGGCCGCAGCGCGACCAACCAGCGCTACGAACGAATTGCCCGGGGATCCGAGAGCGCGCGACTGTAGAATGGCGTTACTCGAACCTTCGCCGAAGCGGCGTGTTCGGCCGGCAGAGGCGCTGAGCCCCGAAGTTTCTGGCCTACAGGGTTTTGGCGCCTTCACCAAAAATGCAATCGCCAAGGCTGGCGAGGTGGGAGCCAAAGCTTGCAAAACCTAAGCTTGCAAAACCTAGGCATTACCGGTACGAGCGCGGTCACAAGCGCTTCGGCGCACACCACAAAAATGTTGGCGATTGCTCGGCGAAAGGGCGAGTTGGCAAGGAACAACGAGCTTGGGCCCTCTCTTCCTTTGGTCGAGGGCGACCTCGAGAAATTCCGTAGACGTCCCTGTAAGAGCGATCGCTAGGTCGGGGGAAAAATGACCGTTTCTGGCCGGGTTTACTTAGGGATTTTTCTTATTTCTCTGGCAGCGCTCATGGTCGAGGTTGCGCTCACCAGGTTCTTCTCTTTCACCGTTTGGTACCACTTTGCCTACATGACGATCAGCGTGGCACTGTTGGGCTATGGAGCGGCCGGGTCGGTGTATTACGCCTTCCCCGAACTTACTCGCCGCAGCGTGCCCCGTGCCGTGGCCATCGCGTCTCTCGTTGGGGGCTTGGGGTTGGTTTTCTGTCTGGCGACCATCTCCACCGTTCCGTTCGAGCCCTTTCGGCTTTTCCCCGGAGGCGCGTTTCGTCCCCACGAGTCGCCAGTGCAACTGTTGTATCTGACCGCTCTGTACTTGGCCGTGACGGTTCCTTTCTTCGCTGCCGGACTGTGCATCACAATCGTGTTCGGCAACGCGCCAGACAGCATTCCTCGCCTTTACTTTATCGACCTTCTCGGCGCCGCTGTTGGCAGCATCTTGGGAGTCGTGCTGCTAGGCCCACTCGGGGCTCCGGGAGTGGTATTGCTCGGGGCGTCGTTCTTGTTTGCCGCCGGGGTGCTGTTCGCTGCGGACCACCGGCGTCTGGCCTTGGTGTGCGGCGCAGGTTTTTCTCTGGCTTTCGTCCTCGCCGTCGTGGCTGACAATGCCGTGGACGTTCGTGCCTCTGCCGCCAAGTTTCTCACGCGGCTTCGCGCTGGAGGCGCTCAAGTTTTATTCACTCGATGGGACCCAGTTTACCGAGTCGACATTCTCGCTGCCGGCGACGGCAGCTCTTTCCGCATGGGTAAGGCCGCCGCTTGGGGTGTAAGTGAGCGCTATCCGGGGCAAGTGCCGGAAAACTTGGTGATCACGCATGACGGCGATGCTTCCACGATGCTCTACCGGCTCAACGGTGACTGGGAGGCGCTGAAGATACTGGATTGGTCGCTCCTCGCCCTTCCGTATTTGTTCCAATCCGATCCACGGGTTCTGGTCATTGGCACTGGTGGCGGGGTCGACGTGATCAATGCGGTTCGCAAAGGTGCAAAGCAAGTTACCGCTGTGGAACTGAACCCAGTGACCGTTCGAGTGCTGTTGGAGGACTTCAAAGATTACACCGGAGGCTTTTTCCGGCGCCCCGAAGTGAATCTCGTTGTCGACGAGGGGCGAAGTTTCACCCGTCGTGGGCAGCAGCGGTACGACGTGATCCAACTGACCGGCGTCGACACCCTCGCAGCAGTGTACTCGGGGGCCTATGTGCTTTCCGAGAGCTATCTTTATACAAAAGAGGCGATTCAGGACTTCGTTTCCCGTCTGAACGAGCGCGGAATTCTCTCGTTCGTCCGCGGAGACGCGGGCTTCGGCAGCTTACCGCCCCGGCAAATTCTTCGCCTTCTCGTCACCATCGTGGAGGCCATGGAAGGCTCCGGAATCACCTCACCTCGCGATCACCTGATGGTGATCAAGACACAGCCAAAGGGTACCAACTACCCGGTGTTCAGCATTCTGCTGCGCCGCACACCCTTTACGGAGGCAGACGTCAAGCGCATGGAGGATCATTGCAAGCTCACGGCCTTCGAGCCTTGGCACCTGCCCGGACGTCGTCTCGGGTCCCCAGCTTCCGAGCTACTCTGGATGGATCGCTGTGACCGGGAGAAGTTCCTCGAAAAGTACCCGCTGGACATCACTGCAACCACGGACGATCGGCCCTTCTTCTTTAACTTCCTGCGTTGGCGGGACCTGCTAGGCGGGACGGGTGTAAAAGCTGATTATACTTTCGCCGCCGGGCAGCTCGTGTTGCTGCTGATCTTGTTGCAGTCGGTGTTCTTCGCCGGGCTATTCATCATTGCCCCGCTGTTTCGTTACGGCATGGGCGAGCTTACCACGGCAAAGGTCTACTACCTCGTGTATTTTGCGGCCCTAGGGTTGGGCTTCATGCTGTTGGAAATCAGCTACATTCAGCGGTTCACGCTTTTCCTAGGGTCTCCGGTGTTTGCCCTGGCTGTGGTGCTATCGGGGCTCCTGGTGTTTTCCGGGATTGGAAGTTTTCTCACAGGGCAGCTCTCGTTCTTCGACAACCCGCGCACGGCGTTGCCCACGATCGTGGTGGCTCTGATTGCCGTGACGCTGACTTACTCGGTGGTCCTAACGGTGATTTTTTCTTCCACCATCGGGTTGCCGCTCGCAGCTCGGGTAGTCATTGCGCTTGCGCTGCTCGCTCCCCTCGGGCTGTTGCTCGGCAGCTTTTTGCCTATGGGGATGAAGGTACTCCGGCAAAATGCAACGGCGATGATCCCGTGGGGATGGGCAGCGAACGGCGTCGCCTCGGTTATCGGCTCGATCTTGGCAATTGTCCTCGCCATGAACCTCGGTTTTCGCACGGTCGCTTACATTGCTTTGGGGGTCTACATCCTGGGAGCGATAGCGATGCGAACGGCGCTGGCCGCTCGCGCAGCACACTAGGACGTGCACCCCTCGTCCGCGTTCTCTTGAAGATGGCGCCCGAAAGATTCCACGGCGAATCTAGCGGAGTGTTCCGGCACAGCCGGGGGAAGCTGGACCGGAGGTCCAACGCCGCACCGCGTTTTTCCTTCCCTCTTCACCCACAACTGCGCAGCCAAAAGCCCAGATCGCTAATGCTGCCAGGGCTTTTTGCCGGAGGCGAGAAGGAAACAAGAAGGCCTAGCTTTTGGAGACCAACACTGTCCGGACAGGACGATCATTCCGTGCTCGCGGCACCCCTCCTCCTCTCCATCGGATCGAAGATCGTGCTCGATCCATCTCCGGCTTCGGCCCCGATTCCCGCAATTTGCCATGCTCGCTCCCGGTTGGGAGAGCACTTAAACCCCTAGCGCGTCGGAAAGTTCGCAACTCGGCCCTTGCATCGATGCGGTCGCTTTTGCCGGAGCCCCTAGCCTGGACCCTGAAGGCAAAAACCGCGGCTCAACGGGTATCCACCCGCCGTTTCGGCTGACCTGCGGTCTGTCAATTACGGAGCCCGACCGAGAGTTCCTCTCTTTGGACTGGTCCTCAGGGAACCGTTCCCTTGCTGAAAAATTTAGTGTGGGCCGAACATCCCAACGTCAGGTCGTTAGTTTTATCAACTGGCGGGTGACTTCCTCCGGCCGTTCCAAGAGCACCAAGTGCCCGGCGCCCTCGACCAGGCAAAGCTGTGCGCTGGGAATGGCCGATGCATATCGCTGTGCGTAGACGGGCGGAAAGAAACGATCCTCAGCGCCCCAAACGATGGCAGTTTTTGCCCGCACTCGCGGAAGCAGCCGTTCTAGTTTTGGGTCGTGAAAGTAAGGGTTCCATGCCACCCGCGCTAACGCTTCCATCGCTTTGAACTGCTGGAGGATGAGATCCTCGGGCAGCGAGGCAACGTCCGTGACCGCAGCCATCATGGCGGCAACTGGGTGATCCAGCTTGTGGAACAGCAAAGCCGCAAGCTCGCGGGGCTCGCGTCCAAACAGTTCTGCCGGTGGGCTATCGTCGATCCACAGCCCCGCAGCACCAACGAGCATCAGGTGACTCACCAATTTGGGATAACGCGCGGCGATTTCTGCCGCGATCCAGCCTCCGAACGATGCGCCTACAATGGTAAGCGCCCCCTGGTCCCAGCCCAGGTGAGCGAGCAGGTCCAAGTAGTGAAACACGAGATCCTCGACCCCATCGAGCTTCTCCCCACCCGTGGATCCCCCAAAACCGGGGTGCAAGGCTTGCACGACGGAAAAGCGGCTGGCCCAGTCGTCGAACACCGGCAGCCAGTCCGTGTCACCGATCCCGCCGTGCAAGTATAAAAGAGGAGCACCGCTTCCTTTGCGGCGCAGCTCGACGGTCTCCCCGCAGACCATGATCTTTTCGGTCACGGCCCTCCCTCCGCGTTCAGGCGGCTTGCGCGCGACGCTCCGCTTCCCACGCTTTTAACCGCGGCATCACTTCGCGCGCGAACAATTCCATATTGCGCCGCGTGAGATCTGCGGGAAGCGTTCCGACCTGCAAAAGAGCCAAAATGTTACCAACACCGAGGCTTGAGATCATGTCGGTCATTTGTTCCACCACGGTATCCGGACTGCCAACGATGGCGTAACGCCCTTCGACAACCTGCTCCCACGTATCCACGAACAACAAGAAATCGTTCCGTGCAGTGATCAGTTTCACGGCAGATCGTGCAGTCGTGTAACCTGGTGGGCTGGTTTCGATTCCGGGTAACAAGCGTTTGGCAAAGTACCAAAAGTGTGGCTCATATTCCCGACGCGCGGTCTCGTCATTTTCTGCGACGTAAATGGGGCACAGCCATCCCATTTGTTCTGGCCGGGCGCGGTAACCCTCTTTCTCGCATGCCTCACGGAAGAAAGCGAAATTCCGCTCGAACACGCGGCGGTGAAAATAGGGAATGCCCATATAGGCATACTGGCGGCGGGCAACGAACTCCATCGTCTCCAAACTTCCCGCACCGGGAATCCAGATCGGCGGATGCGGTTTCTGGAGCGGACGCGGCCATGGGTTCACGTAGCGGAGCTTGTAGTACTTGCCGTTGAACACAAAGGGCCCTGGGCGCGTCCAGGCTTGCACAATTAAATCGTGTGCCTCGTAAAACCGCTCTCGCGCTTGTGCTGGGTTGAGGCCGTTCGAGTAGTACTCTGGGCCACCTCCCACGACCATCCCAGCGATCAGCCGGCCACCGGAGATCACGTCGATCATGGCGAATTCTTCGGCTACTCGGATTGGCGGATTGTACAAGGGAAGCGCATTACCAACGATGGCGATCTTGCAGCGGCGCGTTTGCCGAGCCAGGATCGAACCGATCAAGTTCGGCGAGGGCATGTTGCCGTAAGCGTTGGCGTGATGCTCGTTGACGCAAACCCCATCGAACCCCAGCTCCTCTGCGTATACGAGCTCGTCGATGTAGCGATTGTATACAGCCACGCCCCGTTCAGGGTCGTAGAGCTCGTTCGGACAACGAATCCACGCCGGCCCGTGATACTGCTCCGGCAAGTGAGGCCATGGCATTAGGTGGAAAAAGTAGAACTCCATACGCCCTCCGATCGGCACCCGAAGCTCCGTGGCCGCCGCGCTTGCACCGGCAGACTCTGTCGCTCCGGCAAAAAGGGACGATAGACGCTAACAACCATGCCGCACCGCACGGTACCGCCTTTTCAATCTGGAAGAAAGAGATTCACCGGTTCCTGGCTTCGCACCTCTCCCTCCACCCCGATGAGTTCCTGCTGTTCCCACTGAGCGAGCGCCTCGGTATCTCCCTGAAGGTTTGCGAGGAACCGGTGCCCGTCGGCCAGGCGTCCAATCACGATGCCTCGCACCGGAGCACCGTCGCGGTCGTGGACAATGGTGTACGTTTCCACCTTGCCCCGGCCGCACGGACGCAAGGCCAGCTCCGGCCGCGCCATGCAATCGATTTCCTGCTGATACTGCGACGGATCGCGCCGCGAGAAGGGCCGCGGTGGTGGTTCGGTACTGTACAGACCAATACTGTGCTTGGTCACGTACCACCCCAAACCCGACACGAGCCCTCGCTTGCCCGGATGGCGTCGAAGCACGTCGAGCATCGTGGCGATGGCATGCGTGACGTAGTTGTTTCCGGGTCCCCCGAAGTATGGCAGCCCGCCGGTAACCGTGAGCGGACGCGGATCGTGCTTCGAAAGCCCCAGCGCATCGCGCCCGATTTGGACGGCACAGGGAAAGCAACTGTACAAGTCGAAAAACTCGATCTCACTGAGCGACCACTCCGCCATACGCAACGCCTCGCCCGCGGCAACGCGAATTGCGGGAGAAGACCAGTAATTCACGCGCTCGGATACGAACCAGTGATCTTGCGTGTCTGCGCTTCCCCAGAGATACACCCAGCGATCGTGCGGCACGCCGAGCTTTTTTGCCTGTGCCACAGAGGTCAACAGCAAGGCAGCACCTTGGTCGACCTCGATAATCGCGTTCATGTACTTCGTATAGGGGTACGACACCATGCGGTTGTCTTTGCTCGGCGTGACAATTTCCTCAGCCGAGCGTTGCACGGGAAACCAAGCGTAGGGGTGTGAGGCCGCCACTTCGGTCATCCGCGCGCACAGTTCGCCCAAATAGCGCCGGTGCCCCTCGAGCGAGTGGCCGTAGTGTACCCGCAAGGCGTTTTCAAAAAGCGGGTACACAACTACGGGCAACGTCATGCCGTGCGCCATCTCCACATCGTTACTCCCGGGCCGGTTCGAGCCCAGGATCGTGGGCGCTCTCTGACCTGGGGCCTCGCCAGTGGACCACTGTACTGGCACCTTCGCACGGCGCGCTCGCTGGAGTGTGGCCAGCGCTTCCGCGCCGGCAAGCAAAGCAAACTGCACTTCGCCTGCCGCGATCCGAGCAGCAATTTCGTTAACCAGCCACTGAGGTGTGTTCCCTCCAAGGGTCGAGTACCACAGGTGCGACGGCTTGGCCTCGAACCGGGCAGCCAATGCCCCTGGAGGATTGGCATACGACCAGCCGAGGATGTTAACCACCGCCACCAGGTCGAGCTTTGCGAGTTCTGCAACCCGTAACCCGGCATCTTCGGCAGCACGTTCCGCTGCCGTTGCCATGAGGCCAAGCGGCTCCTGCGCCTCCTTGGGATCGGCATTGCGCTGGGTTACCTGACCACCTCCAATCAGCACCGGAATCCGATCTTCGTTCAAACGAGACACCGTCGCTCTCTCCCGCTCTCACCCATCCTTACGCGAAGTGGTTGCAGTTCACGAGTAAACAATAACGCTGCGGGCGACTTCGCCCGTTTCCATTGCGGCAAACGCCTCGTTGACCTGGTCGAGCGAAATCCGGCGAGAAATCAGCTCGTCGAGTTTGAGTCGCTTTTGCATGTACAGCTCCAGCAACTTCGGCATATCCCGGCGCATGTGAGCAGAACCATAGAGAGACCCGACTACAGATTTTTCTTCCAAAGGGATTGCCGATGCCGGCAAGCTCACGGTCTGATCGAAGCCCGGCACGCCCACGACCACCACCTTCCCACCGCGACGCACCGACAAGAAGGCCTGTGTAATCACCTCAGGCATGCCAATGACTTCGAACGCGTAATCCACACCACGGCCTTCGGTCAGGGAGCGGATCGCGTCGGGTACATCAGTTGTCTGCTTGGCGTTGATGATGTCCGTGGCACCGAACTCCCGTGCCCATTGGAGCTTCTTGTCCACGAGGTCCACCGCAATGATTCGTGAAGCGCCACACAACACTGCCCCTTGGACAACGTTGAGGCCCACGCCGCCGCATCCGAAAACGGCAACGGTTTGCCCCGGGCGCAGCTTGGCCGTGTTGGTGACTGCCCCCACGCCCGTCATCACCCCGCACCCCACAAGGCAGGCACGGTCTAACGGGATATCCTCGGGAATTTTGATACAGGCCGATGCTCGCACCAGCGTGCGTTCTGCGAACGAAGCCACACCGGCCATGCGGGAAATTGCCGTGCCGTCTTTCTCGAATGCAGTCTCTTCTCCGGCCATCATCGCTTTGATCGCGGCATCGCAAAGGTGTTCTTCTCCATCGATGCAGTACGCGCAGCGACCACAACTTTGCACCCAGGCCAACACCACGTGATCGCCGGGCTTGAGGCCCACAACCTCCTTGCCGACTTCTTCCACGACGCCGGCCCCTTCGTGGCCGAGAATCACGGGAGGAGGAAATGGCAGTTTTGCTTGTTGCACGGACAGATCGGAGTGACACACGCCACTTGCAGCCATCTTCACCACGACTTCGTCGGGTCGGGGATCCCGAAGCCGCACGCTTTCCACTTTCAGGGGTTCGAAGAAATTGTACAACACAGCTCCCCGGATCATTCTTTCACCTCCGAGAGGGATTTCTTCCCTCTCGTACGCGCGTGCCACCGCCGAGGCAAGCGGGGCTACCGCACAATGCGACGCACGTCCCTAACGTCGAAGCGTGCTGCCGCTTCTCGGATCGGCCGTCACCACGAATGTCCCGCCCAGCACGTCCGGGCGCCCCTCTATCCATCCGTCCCCCTTAGTTGCGTGGACCTTGTCGACCCCAGTACAACGCTCACCCATCGGCCATGGAACTTGATTTTTGGGGAACCCTTTTGTTGCTCGCTACCGGCTTTGCTGCTGGCATCGTCAACACGCTTGCCGGTGCCGGCTCTCTGCTCACTGTGCCCGCGCTGGTGCTGCTGGGCGTGCCGGCCGACGTTGCCAACGGCACCAACCGTGTCGGCGTCATCGTCCACAACCTCGTTGCAAGCTGGCGATTTCATACGGAGGGAGTCCCTGGTCTTCGCCACGCCCTGCCGCTCTTACTGCCGACGATTGCTGGGTCAGTGGTCGGCGCTTACACGATTTCACTTTTGCCGGCTGCCACGTTCCAGCGGTTGTTTGCCATTCTCATGCTGGCGCTGGTGATCCCGATCGTGCTGCGCGTGCAACCGCGCACCGAAGCATCGGAGTGGCCTCGGTGGCTCACGGCACTGGTCTTTCTTCTGGTGGGCATGTTCGGGGGCGCGTTTCAAGCCGGCGTGGGGCTTTTACTCATTGCCGCCTTAGCTCACGCTGGCCACAATCTGCTGCGGGCTAACAGCATCAAGGTCATTCTCAACGCTGTTCAGACTGCTGCTGCCCTGGCGATCTTCGTGATCCAAGGTCAAGTTTGGTGGCTGCCTGGTGCGGTTTTGGCCGTTGGCTACGGTGTTGGCGGCGGAGTCGGGGTTCGCCTCGCCGTCGCTGGAGGAGAGGGCCTCGTGCGGTGGTTTTTGGCTGTGACAGTCATTGTGCTCGCCATTCGGCTTTTGGGATGGCGCTAGCCACCCTACCGGCGCCTGAAGTTGGGTGGTGGACGGATCTTTGATTGCAACCCGAGGCGCGTTCACGCCGCGCCTCGGCCAAGCCACCACATCACGAATGAATTGCCCGCTCGGCGCAAGTCGGAGAACAGCGTAGCCAGCAAGTACGTTGCCACGAACGCGACTGCATAAAACGAAGCCGGCCGGGTTATTTCCCACTTGACCACATGGATCCCTACTTGCTGCAACCTCCGACTCCGCTGAGCTGCAACTCCAACAACCACTCCGATCACGGCCCCGGCAAGGAGATCGGTAGGATAATGGAGCCCCAGGTACGCCCGCGGCCAGCACACCACGAAGATAGCGTGCACGAACGCAACCATGCCGAGCCAGGGAGCGACGGCCCACAAACCCGTCGCGAGCGCGAAAAACAGCGTGGCGTGATCGCTCGGGAACGCACTCCACTCCGCCCATCCCCCGGTTGGCGGCTCTAAGCCTACGAGCACGCGCGGTCGGGGCCGATAAGGCAAAATCAGGGCAGCCGCACTGGCCAAGGCCAAAGCCAACATTGCTGCTGCAAGGGCCACGATTAAGCGCACTCGTTGTTGCAGCCGATTTTTCTCCGGGCGAAACCAGGCCCACCAATACAAGGCAACGACCAGCCCTCCTTTGGCGACTTCCCAGTTCACGAGAAACGCCAAGAAGCCGTCGAACGACGGCCACACATTCGCGAAAGATGTCAGCCACCGAAGCAGCGTCCAGTCGAACTGGTTCACGTCGCCTCGCCCGCGGTTACTCGCGGAACCGTGCCAGACCCTGTGACAAAACCACGTTGCCCCGCTGGGTTTCGCATTGAACAATGGCCTCGCCCGGGGCAACGCGCCACATTTTGGTCACGATCGTGTCGCCAAAGTAAACCTGGTCCGCGAAGCGGGCTTCGAAGTGGAGGAAGCGCGCAGGGTCGCCCCCACACAGAGCACGGAGAATCGCACGCCCGGCAAAGCCGTAGGTGCACAAACCATGCATAAATGGCTTTTCGAAGCCGGCCATGCGGGCAAACTCCGGATCGATGTGGATCGGGTTCCGATCCCCCGAGAGGCGGTAAATCGCTCCTTGTTCTGGCCGCGTGACCAATTCCACCACGGCGTCCGGTTGGCGATCGGGGGGGCGGTTGCGATCTTGCGTCGACGGCCCCCGCTCACCACCGAAGCCACCCGCACCACGAATGAACAACGTTGCCTTAGCGGTGCACAGCAAACCCTGGCGGTCTTCCACGATCCCCTCGCAACCGATCACCGCGGCCTTGCCCTTGTCCCAAACCTCGGCCACACGCCCGGTGATGGTGACTTCAGCCTCGGGCGGGAGTTCGCGATGCAATGTGATCGACTG
>BEIG01000068.1 GCA_002898795.1 bacterium HR30
CTGGCGTGCAGCTCGTTCCAATTGGCCAAGCCGGTACGTAATACGGGGCACAGGTTGCCCGAAAACGTCTCTCAGTCGAGGGTCTAAGTCTACGCGGTTGTGAAAATAGGGTGCATCCTCGGCTTGCTGGATGGCCACAGCAATGTGCGCTTGGAACACATTGGCTCGAATCAGCCGCCACAATGTAAGGTCCGGGATATTTTGCAGTCGCGCGAGTTCGAAGGCTTGCACGGCTGCTTGGGCTCCGGCAATGGCGCCGGAGTTGGTGCCAAACTCTACGATTCCGCCCAGCGGCATGCTGGGGTCGATTTCATCGCCACCCACCTGCACGCCACGTAAATCGGAAATACCGTGGGTCACCGAGCGGCCACGCTCCCCGTGAAAGCGCTGGCGATAAATCCCGACGCCAATGTTTTGCGTGTGGAACATGAGGAAGCGGCCGACCAAGCCGCTTTCGTTGCCCAGGTCAGAGAGGAGGCAAAGACGAGCACTTTCCACGGCGCTGGCCGCGAGCAAAAAAACATCCCCCGTAGCGCGCTGCACTTGGCCACGGTCGTCGACATATTCCACCTCGGTCACCTGTCCCCGGCCATTGTGCAGGAGGCGAGTAACGTGCGCATTGTACCGAAGCTGGCAGCGGCCGGTGAGCAGAGCTTCCCTTAGGGTCGTTACCGCTGGGCTCCCCTTCGAGTTGTTCGGACACCCGTAGCCAGAACAAAACCCGCAGTCGTTACAGGGCGGACGACCGCGGTAAAAGCGCGAGTTCTGGGCACCTGGGTAAGGGAAGGGGTGGTAACCTAGCGCCCGTGCCCCACTGCTGAGAATTTCCGCAACGTACATCGGAAGGCCCGGCGGCATTGGATACTCGCCTGTGCGCGGCGACGCGTAGGGGTCGCTTCCCGCGAGCCCTTGCACCCCGGAAAGACGTTCCGCTTCGGTGTAGTAAGGCTCGAGCTCGTCGTAAGTTAGGGGCCAGTCCGCAAACGAGGCGTCCTCGTAGTGCACACCCTTGGCATCGAGCTCCGAGGCAAGCCGGAAGTCCACCCGGTTAAAGCGTGGGTACTTCATGTCTGCATGGATCGCGGCTCCGCCCACGGTTTTCGGCAGCGTGTTCACGTCGTGGTGAAACTGCGCGATGGCCGCCTCGGATTCCCGAAACGTTCGGGGTTCTAAGAGCGGGTCCTGCTCGACAAATCCCCGGATGGCAAGCTTCAACTCATCGTTGCTGAACAACGGCCGAGGTTGGTTTGGCGCAGGGTCGTCGAGCCCGAGAAAATAGTTGGGACCATGCTCGAGGACGAGCACGCTCTTGCCGCCGACAACGGTCAGGATGCGCGCAGCAGCGGAGCCGCCAGCGCCTGCCCCGATAATGACCGCATCGAAACGCTCCAGCGATGTGTTGCCGAGAATACCCGGCACGCGAGAAGGGAGCTGAGCCTGAGCGAATTGGCCTGGAGTCGGTGCCGTCATGGGAAACGGGGAGAACCGGCCAAGCGGGTGAGCACCCGGAGCAGGGTAGCGATCTCGGGCGGGAACGGGGAAAAAGTTTCGTCTGGGTTCGGCCCAGTGGTGGGCTTCCCAGGCCGTTCGCGGTAGGAGTTCGTGGACTGATCGAAAATCGCATAACCAAGGGGTTGGCTGTCTCCATCGTAACCGATCGCCTGCCAACCGAGGGCGCTCAAGTTGCCGCCGTACTCTGGGGCGGAGAAAAATGACTCAAGTGCATGCCCGGTTACAAGAGCAATGAAGTCGGAACTCGCCCGTTGCACCACAGCTTGCCGCTCCGCCGGTTCGAGAGCGGAGAACGAACGGCCGAAAGAGGCGTAGCTAAGATCGTCCAGTTCTTTTAACCCGCTGCGGTATTGGTTCCGCAAGCCAGTGACTGGCCCGAGTACCGACGCGTTAAAGTCGAACTCTGGTACCGCTTCGGAACCTAACAGCCGTGCACGCCAACCGAGCAGTTGGAGACGGTTGAGCGGCACGAACTGACTGAAATCATTCGGTGGAAACACGTTGCTGGCAGCGCCGCGCTCGTAGTCGGGAAAGGGATTGCGACCAGAAAAGGGACCGCCAGCAAAGATGGCCCCCGGCCTCTCTGCGGAGGGTACATCGGAAAGCAGCCGTTGCACGTACTGCTCGACTCCGTCGCGGAGAGGCTCTAGGCCAGGATCGAGAGGCAAAACCGCTTCGACTAGGGCTCGCAGCGTGGCCAGTTCCCGCTCGTCCAAGAACGGCGTGGGCCCAGCGCCGTCCTCTGGAAGCACTGGCTCGCCATCATCCCCACAGCCGGGAAGGCTGACCGGAACGAGGGCAAAGGAACCGCCCAAAATACCCCAGCGCAAAACTTGCCGCCGGGTAATGCCCTCACGTTTTCCGGAGACGGTCTCGGGCAGTTCAGGCACGAGCCGCATGCGCGGACGTTAACCCTGTTTCTTCCGCGGAGACAAGTCGAGGTCAGGAGGTGGGTTCTCCGGCAACTTCCATACAATGTAGGGCTTATCCTTCAGCTCGTGATACGCATTGGCAGCGTCTACAGCCTTGTGGAAGGCCGCTTCGAAGGCGGCAAAGTCTTCCTTCTTGATGGCTTCCTGGAGCGGCGTCCAGTATTGGTCGAGAAATTCCAGCAGCGCAGCTTCATGCTTGGGCCGCGTGAACGCGCCTAGCTCCATCAGTCCACGGATTTCCTTTGCTTGAAAATGAGCCATGGGCCAATTGTGCGCTTTGGCAGCGTAATACAGTTTCCAGGTCCGCTGCCCGATTTCCGGCATAAGCCGGCCGAGACCGGGCTGAATTGCTGCCAGGTCCTCGATCGACATTTCTCGATGCCCGCTCCAGAACGTGAACGCCTTGAGCCGTTCCAGCAATTCGTCGTTATCCATCGCACCACTCCCCAGGTGAACAATTGTTTGTCGGCGCGTCCTAACACGTGGAGCGCTCACCTGTAAAGCGGCTGGCTACCACGAGGGGCGGAAGTTGGCGGTGGTGCTGCGAAACGAGGTGACTCCCGACTGCTCTGGATACCTGGGAGAATCTCTCGCGAAAGGTTTCCATCGCGCTGAGCCCCGGCCTGACGGTTCAGGAGGGAAGGCTTCCAGCTCCCGCAGGGACGGCCCATGGCTGGAGCACGCAAGGAGAGCTTGTTATGCTGCGCGTGTCGAGGCGGCCACTGAGCATGAGCGCATTTACGGATGCATCGCTCCAGGAACAGGTAGCCCGTGTACGCTCCTACATGCGCGGTTGCGGGCTTCTACAAGTTCCAGAATCGGACCATGGATTGCGGCGGGAGCTGGTCCGATTATTGGAGAGTTGCACGCCAGCGGTGCTCGACCAGTGGGTTGCGGCTGTGGGACCTGCGTTTGAAATTCCGCGCCAGCAATGGCCGGAGGTTCGCGAGTGGATGCTGGCCGCCTTGCAGCGCTGGTTCCGCCACATCGAGAACCCGCAAGATATCGAAACGTACGTTTACCTCCGCAACCATGCTCGCCGTGGCTTTATCTCGCACTTTCCTGCGTCGCGGTTTTTGAGCGGCCAGATGCGTTTAGTGCGACTGTTCGAAGAACGCGTTGCACAAGAGTGTGCGAAGGAACCGGCCAAGGCGGCAGCGCTGCTGCAGTTGCTGCGGCAAGAGTTCGAAGAGCGTATCTTGCACGTAACGGACTTTTTCGTAGCCGGCCGAGAAGCCGATTTGCGGGAACAAGAGGCAAGTTACCGGCAAGCCGTGGACAATGCACCGGCCGCGATCTTCCGGGTCGACTGCGATTTCGGCAGCATCTTAGGTGCGAGTAAGGTAGCAGCGAGGCTCGTCCAACTCGGGCATGAAGAAATGGTGGGAGTGCGCCTTTGGGACCTGGTGCCAGGAGAACAGCGGGAAAAGGCCCGGCGATTGTTGGAGGAGGCGAGGCAGCGCGGCCATGCCCGGCGCGACGATCTGCACTTGGTACGCCGCGACGGCGAGCGCATTCCCGTGTTTATCAATGTTGGCCTCATCGAATATGCCGGCCAGAGATTCTTCCAGGTCATTTGTGTCGATATCTCGGAGCGAAAGCGGTTGGAAAGTCAGCTCATTCAATCGGAGAAAATGGCGGCCATTGGCCAACTCGCTGCCGGCATCGCCCACGAAATCCGCAATCCTTTAGGAATCATTGCCAACGCCTTGTTCGACCTGCGCGAGCTGTTACCTCGGGGGCTGCCGGAGGTCGAAGAGGACCTTCGCATTGCTCTGGAGGAGATGCGGCGGGTGCAGGAAATTATCGACAACCTGCTAGAGTTTTCCCGTACGTCACGGGCGGAAACGGAAGTGGTGGATGTCAATGCACTGCTGCGAAAGACGTTGCAACTCATGCAAAGGAGTTTGCAGAACCACGGCGTTGAGGTGCAGACGGAGTTTGGTGACGTTGGGCTTTGTGTGGCCAACCAAAATGCGCTGCGACAGGTGTTTTTGAACCTGATTACGAACGCAGTGCAAGCGATGCCAAACGGCGGGGAGCTTCGAATTCGTACGTTACCGGTGGGCAACGACCGCATCCGAATGGACTTTGCCGATACCGGAATAGGAATCCCACCCGAGCATCTGAGCGACATCTTCAACCCGTTCTTCACAACAAAAGAGCCTGGACAGGGAACGGGCCTTGGCCTCTCCGTCGTGCACTCGGTGGTCAAGCGATTCAAGGGAGAGATTCGGGTGCAGAGCCAAGTGAATCGGGGAACGACCTTCACGATCGAACTGCCTCGAGGCGAGGTGAGCGAAGACTGGGTGGGTTTGCTCGGGATGCCTGGGCGCGTCACGCCATGAACGAGCCGATCCAAGGTACGAGCGAGCAGGTCGCGGCTTATACCGGCACGGGCGGAGCAGAGCCCGTCCGCACCCTACTCGTGGAAGACGAGCCTAACATGGTGCGGACTTTGACCAAAATCCTCGAGCGACGCGGGCACCAAGTGGAGAGCGCTGCAAACGGCAAAGAGGCTTTGGTGCGTTTGGAAGAAGGGGCCTACGACCTGGTCATCACCGATCTGAATATGCCGGTGATGAACGGGCTCGATCTGCTGCGAGAAATGCGGGAGCGCGGCCTCGAGGCGGCGGTAATCGTATTGACCGGGTACGGCACGATTCAGTCGGCGGTAGAAGCGTTGAAACTCGGGGCGGGGGATTATCTGATCAAACCTTGTCACCCAGACGAGCTTCTTCTGGCAGTTTCGCGGCTACTGGAACTCCGCAACCTCAAGCGGGAAGTGCGGCTTTTGCGGCGCGAGATGCGCGAGCGCGCTCGGTTCGGTGAAATCATCGGGCGCAGCGCAGCCATGCGCGAGGTGTACAAAATCATCGAAGCGGTGAGTCAGAACAAGAGCAACGTACTCATTCACGGGGAGCCGGGAACGGGAAAGGAACTGGTTGCACGAACGATTCACGAGCGCGGTCCGTGGCGAGAACGCCCGTTTGTTGCCGTGAATTGTGGCGCACTGTCGGAAACGTTGCTGGAAAGCCAGTTGTTTGGGCATCGCCGTGGTGCGTTCACGGGGGCCGTCCGGGATCACGAGGGCGTGTTTCAAGCGGCCAACGGGGGGACCTTGTTTTTGGACGAGGTCACGGAAATTCCGCTCCCGCTCCAAGTGAAGTTTTTGCGGGCAATTCAGGAGCGGGAGGTGACACCCCTTGGGTCCACACGCCCGATCAAAGTCGATGTGCGGTTAGTGGCCGCCACGAACCGTGACGTGGAAGAGGCGGTGCGTCGCGGAACTTTTCGCAATGACCTTTACTACCGACTGAATGTCGTAGCGATCCATCTGCCACCGCTGCGCGAACGGCCGGAAGACATTCCACTTTTGGTGGAGCATTTCGTGCAGCGCTTCAGTCGCGACTACGGCGTGGAGCCAAAGCGGGTGACGCCGGCGGCAATGGATCGGCTGTTGGCCTATCAGTGGCCAGGCAACATCCGCGAGTTGCAAAATACGATCGAGCGCGCCTTTGCGCTCTCGCGGGCTCCAGAAATTGGCGTGGAGGACTTGCCGGAACGGATCCTTCGGCAAGCCTCTGGCTTGGCAGAGGAAACCCCGCAGCCGTCGGACGAGTTCTCGATTTTGCCGCTGGCCGAGCTGGAGCGACGCGCCATTGTTGCCGCCCTGGCTCACACGCGGGGAAATAAATCGGAAGCAGCTCGGTTGCTTGGTATCGAGCGGCAACGACTCTACCGAAAGATGGAGAAGTACGGCCTGCGCTGAAGGCCATGGGGCTGCGGAGCGAAGACAGCGTGCATTGCCAGCGAAGCCGATGTCGTTGGGCTCAGCTACACGGCTGATGGCGTGGCATTAGTAGCCGAGCCGGCGGATTTCGGTTTCACTCATGCCGAAGTGGTGGGCTACTTCGTGCACGATCGTACGGGCGATTTCCTGGCGCAATCGTTGCTCCGTCGCATAGCGACGAACTAGTGGGCGGTAGAAAATCGTAATCGTATCAGGAGGGTGGTTAGCGAAAGTGGCCCCACGTTGGGTGAGTGGCACGCCTTGGTACAGGCCAAAAAGAGTGTCGCGGCTTGGGTTGAGGCCAAGTGAACGCAAGAGCTCCACGCTGGGCTCGTCCTCGACAACGAGGACAACATTTTCAAGCTTGGAAGCAAATGGCTCGGGGATTCCGTCCCAAACCTCCTGCACCAATTCGAGGAAGTGCCGTCGGTCCATGGGTTCCCAGTTAGCAGTTGGAGCCCAAGAAACGACGCCTGCCCAGGCTCTCATGGTGGCTGAAGCGGCGCCCGCCCCGGAGTGCCGGGACTACAGTTAACCCGCCGCTCTCGACGCAGGGCTTGCTAGAACGGAAAGCGCTCCAGGGAGGCTTCCCCTCTAACGGGAACGGAACGGCCCGTGTGGTTCTCCCTTGACCGGTCGGGCGTAGCCTGCAAACACGGGAGCCATGGTTGGCGGCCGTTGGCAGCGGTGGACTCGACTGTGGCGGGTGTTGTTCGTCGGAGCAGCGCTAGCTTGTTTTGGGGGGTGCGGGGAGTCAGGTCAGAATCCTCCAAACTTACCGGAAATTCAGTTCGAGATCGTACCTCAGTTGGGTGGCCCCATCCGCTTCGCAGTCGACGAAGTGCATGCGGGTGATCGGATCTTTCGTTCCCTCGCTGGTCAGGAAATTGTCGCGACCGCCCCTTTCCAGATCTACGTGGAAAACGGCTCGAGCCCCTTCGGTTTGACGTTGCGCTTGCTCGACCCCGCTCCGGCTTTGGTGCGCTACCGGCTGACAGGCACACTCGGGCCCGCGGCCGTTTTGGTGGAGCAGGTGGGAGTGCCCATTACCATTGGCTCCCCGGCGCTGCCGTCGGCGAGGGCAGCCCGCCCGGAAGCGCGTCTAGATGTTTGTGCTCCTGTTGTCGGGCAGACAAATTGTTCGCCGTTCGATGGTCAGAGTACCTTTGGCGTGGCGTTTTCTGGCACGATCGGCGACACGCAAATCACCCGTGCCTTGGGCCGTGCCTCTAGCGATGAGACGAGCACGACGACTCCCGCTGTGATTTTCTTTCCCGATCCCCAGGATACCATAGCGGCGATTATTCGCGCGGTGGACGCCCGGCCGTTGCAACTGGAGCTTTGGCTCGATGGAAGACGTGCCGGTCGCGCTATCGGCTCGGGGACGGTGGTGGTGCGGACGGACCTCTAACTGCACTTGCGCTGAAGAAGAGCAGCCAGAGGCGCGGGAAGAACGGGCGACGGGAGCGGACACCCGCGCCCTAAGCCGCAGCACGTCGGGCCGCTTCGACCGCTTTTCGGCCCGCGTCGGCCATGTCGCTGGCTGGGATAATGTCGAGTCCCGATTCGGCCAAGATCTTCTTGCCCAGCTCTACGTTGGTCCCTTCGAGGCGAACCACGAGAGGTACACGCAGGTGAACTTCTCGTGCGGCGGCCACGACACCTTCCGCGATCACGTCACACTTCATGATGCCCCCAAAGATGTTCACTAACACGGCCTTCACGTTGGGATCGGAAAGCAGGATTTTGAACGCAGCGGTAACCTTTTCCTTGGTGGCACCGCCTCCCACATCTAAGAAGTTCGCTGGTGCGCCGCCGAACAGTTTGATGATGTCCATGGTTGCCATGGCCAGACCTGCACCGTTGACCATACAGCCAATGTTTCCATCCAGAGAGATGTAATTGAGGTCGTATTGCGAGGCCTCGACTTCGCGTGGGTCCTCCTCGTGCGTATCCCGCAACTCACGAACGTCTGGGTGGCGAAACAAGCCGTTGTCGTCGAAGCTCATCTTTGCATCGAGTACGACAATTCTTTGGTCCTGGGTTAGAACCAGGGGGTTCACCTCAACGAGTGAGGCATCGGTCTCCACATAGGCCCGGTACAGGGCGTGAACCAGGGTCACGAACGATCCCACGGTTTCTTTCGGGAGCCCGAGCCCGAAGGCAAGTTTTCGAGCTTGGAACGATTGCACTCCAACTGCGGGATCAACAGCCTCCCGCAAAATCTTTTCGGGGGAACGCGCTGCCACCTCTTCAATTTCAACACCACCCTCGGAGCTGGCCATGAAAGTTAACCAACCCCGTGCACGGTCCAGCGTCAGCCCCAGGTAAAACTCTCGAGCGATCGCGCAAGCGGGCTCGAGCAAAACTTTGCGGACAACTCTTCCGGCGGGTCCTGTTTGGTGGGTGACTAAAGGTTTCCCGAGGATGTTGTTCACGAAGGCTTGTACTTCCGAGGCACTACGGCACACCTTGACTCCGCCAGCCTTGCCGCGCCCACCGGCATGGATTTGTGCCTTGGCAACCACAGGGTAACCCAGCTCCTGGGCCCCAGCGAGCGCTTCTTCCACTGTGGTGGCCACCCGCCCTTCCGGTACTTCGACCCCGAAGCGTCGTAAAACCTGTTTGGCTTGATATTCGTGGATGTTCACGGGCACACCCTCTTTGGCGTTATGTGGCGGGCAGAAACTTCTCCATCGCCTGCACGAGCTCGCGTACGTGGGCGACGGAAGCATCGAACGCCTTCCGTTCGGCTGGAGAAAGGTCGATCTCAATCACTCGTTCCACCCCGCGGCCCCCGATCAAAACGGGCACGCCAACGAAAAAGCCGTTTACGCCATATTCCCCCTCGAGCAGTGCTGCACACGGGAGGATTTGCTTGCGATCCAGGAGGTAGGCCTCGGCCATTTGGATGGCAGCGTGTGCCGGGGAGTAGTACGCGGAAATTTTCAGCAGGTTCACGATCTCGCCACCGGCTTGGCGCACCCGTGCCTCGATTGCGTCTAGCCGTTCCGGCGCGATGAGCCGCTCCACGGGGATGCCGGCCACGTGGCAGTAGCTGCGCACCGGTACCATGTCGTCCCCGTGGCCGCCGAGCACGATGGCTTGCACGCTGTCTACCGATACGCCGAGCTCCATCGCCACAAAGGCACGGTACCGGGCAGAGTCGAGAACGCCAGCTTGGCCAACGACCCGCTGTTTCGGGAAGCGAGTGATGCGATGCATGCAGGTGACCATCGCATCCAGTGGATTCGTGATGACGATGACAAAGGCATCCGGCGCACGGTCGCGAATATTGCTGGCTACTTCGACCATGATCTTGGTGTTGACTTGCAACAAGTCGTCGCGGCTCATCCCCGGTTTGCGTGGCAGGCCGGCGGTGACGATACACACGTCCGCACCTTCGATGTCGTCGTACTTATTCGTGCCAACGATCCGACAGTCGAAGCCTTCGATGGGTCCCGCTTCGAGCAGGTCCAGGGCCTTTCCTTGAGGTAGACCCTCGACAACGTCGAAGAGAACGATGTCACCCAAACGTTTGAGCGCACAGAGATGCGCCAGGGTGCCCCCAATCATGCCCGACCCGATCAAGGCAATTTTCTTCCGCGCCATGGTGATACGATTCTCCCTTCTGCAAGCATGCGGTCAAGCTCGACCCAACCTGCGGGCGGAGCTCCACAGCGCCGCGCCTTATAGCGAGAACGAATCGAGCCGGGCAAGACTTGTGCTGAGCCACGTGCCAGAACACGAGTGCCGTTTACGGCATGGCTCCCAACTCGCGCACGTTCAAGACCAGCGAGCCGACGAGGTCAGCGATGTTGTCCGGGCGGAGGTGCCATGGCCCGACAAGGTCGAGCCGCAGGTGGTCCAACGGCAAAGCGAGTTCCTCGAGCGTAATTTCGAATCCCCCAAGAACCGTTTGGCGCTTCACCCCTTGTGCGGGCAGCAGCTCGCCGTCGAGCCCTAGCGGGTTCACTACCTGCCCCGGATGTAGCCGGCTGCCCACGGCCACGACGAACTCGGGCGTGCGAGATCCGTCGAAAAATAAGGCAACGACGTAGCTCGAAGGATTGGCCCAGCTCGTGGTGTGAAAAGTGAAACTTTGACGTCCTCGCGCCAGGGTAATGAAAATGCGGCCCGTAGTCGGTTCGTTCCAAAGGAGGGTCCCGGCTCTTGGAGGTCTGCCCGGGCGGACACCGATCACCGGTAAGGGTGGCCCAAGCAAGGTGCGGGCGGCAATGACCGGATCCGTTTGACCGGCTGCATCGAGGGCTGCGACCGTGATGCCGGAAAGTGCGGGCGGCTGGCGGGGCGTGCTCCGAACGCACGCTGCACAGAGCGAGGCGAAAACGGCGAAAACCAGCACTCTACGGCGACGAAGGTGCACGCTCGGGAGCCGTTACCGAGACACCGGGTTCGATGCAATGGCAGGCGGAAGGAACCACCCTTGCGATGTACACGCATAGCAGCGGGTGTGATCTTGAGGTGCAGTTCAGTTGCTTGCCGAGCCCGTTCCCGCTAGGCGCCCAGCCCGCGATGAAGCTTACGATCATCGTGCCCGTGTACAACGAACGAGGCACCATTGCCGAGTTGCTCCGACGTGTCTGTGCCGCTCCGTTCGACAAGGAAATTTTGGTTTTTGACGATGCTTCCACCGACGGTACCTTGGAAGAGCTGAAAAACATGGGCCTACGCCCAGATGGTATTCCGCTACAAGTCGATGGTCCCCAGGGGCAGCGAAACGAAATTTTCCTGTTTGCCCGCAGGAGAAACAAAGGCAAGGGCGCCGCGGTGCGGGACGGCATTGCGCGAGCAAGCGGAGACGTAGTGCTCATTCAAGACGCTGACTTGGAATACGACCCGTCGGAATACTCGACGCTGCTGCAACCGATTTTGGACGGACGTGCGGACGTTGTGTACGGCTCGCGCTTCACTGGCACGCCACGTCGCGTGTTGCTGTTCTGGCACGCGGTCGGCAATCACTTTTTGACCTTCCTGTCCAACATGTTCACGAATCTCAATCTCACGGACATGGAAACTTGCTACAAAGCGTTCCGCACCGAGGTCGTGCGAGGTTTACGCCTGCGCTCCAACCGCTTTGGCATCGAGCCAGAAATTACCGCAAAAGTTGCGCGCTCTGGGGCGCGCATTTTCGAAGTGTCGATTTCGTACTCTGGCCGAAGCTACCTAGAAGGAAAGAAAATTGGGTGGCAGGATGGTGTCGTCGCGCTCTGGACCATCTTAAAGTATGCGTTGGTCAATGACCGACGCAGGCCCCGTACCGAGCTGCTTACGCTTCAACGGCTAGAACCCCTGCGCCGCTACCAAGCCTGGCTGTACGAGCATTTCGTGCCATATATCGGGCACGTGGTGTTGGAGGTCGGTGCAGGGGTTGGAAACATGACTCGGCACCTACGTCACGCAAGGGAGATCGTTGCCACGGAGGTCGATCCCGACTGCCTCCGCGCTCTCCGCCGCGGGTTTCGAAATGACCCCCGTGTCGTCGTGGAAGAATTCGATCTCGCCCGCGAGCTCCCAACTCATTGGCGAGCACGGTTCGAGACCGTGTTGTGCTGCAATGTATTGGAGCATGTTGGCGACGACGTTGGTGCACTGCGGACGCTCGCTGAAGCGCTAACCGAAGGAGGGTACCTGATCCTGCTCGTTCCGGGCATGCCGAGCCTTTACGGTGAACTCGATCGCGCCCTTGGCCATCAGCGACGTTACAGCGAACAGGACATTGCCGGGAAGTTGGCAGCGGCAGGCTTGAAGATCGAGAAAATCCAGTGGTTGAACCGTGTCGGGGCTCTGGCCTGGTGGGTGAATAGCCGCTTGCTGCGGCGCCGGCAGTTTCCCTACTGGCAGGCCAGAATCAACGATTGGCTGGTTCCCTGGTTGAAATTAGAGGACCGGCGAGCACGTCCCTGGGGCCTTTCCTTGCTCGTGGTTGCGCGCCGAGCAGTTTTGGGGGGGTCAGCCAGCCACGAAAAAGATGTACACGCAAATCGCGGCCGTTGCGAGAAGCCCAGCGAGCAAGAGCCGGTCTAGCCACTTCTCGTACTGCTGCGGAGTCGCGCCGAAATTCAGCCATTGTTCCCGCCAGCGGCCGAGGCTTCTGGCGGTACCCGTTTGTGCTTGCAGAGAGGGCGGAATCGGGCTCTCCGCAGGGGGCTCACCTTCGACTCGAGGGCTTTCGGCCATACGGTTCATAACCTGCGACATGCTTGCGCCACAGTCTTTTGCACGAAAGCCGCATAAGAGCCAAGAGGCATGCTAGCGTTCGCCGGATTTTATCGGAACACTGAGGCCGGCCAAGCCGACGAACCGTTTTCGTCGGAAAGGATGGCGCCTTCAGAGCTGTTGACTCACGCTGTCGAGCCGAACGGGCGGCTGGACTCGTGCCGCCGGGCGGGATTCTTCCACGACCAGCATCTTCAGTGGAAGCGTATAATCCCTGGAGCTGGTAGCCGAAAATAGGTTGGCGGCGGTAGCCAGGATAACCTGTTTTGGAGCCTTCGGCGCGGAGGATGGGTCTCAGGCGGTAGCGCAAAAGCCTAGGTAGGTGCTTGCGTCAGCACCGAGACAACCCTCGGCGCTCTGAGATCCGACTCCCCCTCGGCTAAAGGTCGAAGTGCACGAACTGACAATGAACGAGCGCAAACACGAGTTAGGGCACCACCTTTGCTGTAGGTTGACCTTTGACGTGAGAGTCGCGTAACCCGTTCGCCATGTTGTTTACGGTGCGTCGGGTCCCGGCGCGGCCGGGGTAAGCACCGAGTGTGGTGCGCAGTGGCGCGAACCTCAGCGCGAGCGGAGAGGATTTCACCGCGCGCACGATTGCCGGCGGTAGGCTGGACCACCCGAACGGTGGCACTGTGACTGAGAAGCGGGAGTTAGGGCGTGGTCTCGACAACCATGTTCGACCCGTGCACCCCCTCCCGGGAACACGCGCAAGAGTTAATACAGCCTACCTGCGTGCAGTGCGGAGTGCGCTTATCCGCGGCGAGGATGGTCAGCAACAAAGGGGGGACGCGCAGTTCTCCGATGCCCGGTTTGGGGAAGATTGTACTCAAGAAGGCGCCTGGGTGAAGACGGCCCTGGCTGGAACGAGGATGTCCTGAGGGATGTCTTCGAGGAAGCGCGATAGCTTCCCGAAAGTCATGCCTGAGCTTCGGTTAAAAACTTGAATGGGATAGGTGATGTACAGGCGCTCTTTCGCGCGGGTCACCGCGACGTAGAGAAGGCGCCGCTCCTCTTCGAGTTCTTGGGGGGTGGAACAAAACCCAGAAGGAAGGCGTCCATCGGTTGCCCAGATGAGAAAGACAACTCGCCATTCGAGCCCCTTGGCCGAGTGGATGGTGGACAGCACCAGTCGTTCATCGTCACGGTCAAACGCCATGACGCCGTCGACGCTGTCGGTCGGGGGATCGAGGGCCATGCGGGTGAGAAATGCGCTCAACGAGCGGTGCTGTGCTGCAAGGCCAACCACGTGCTCCAGATCACGGCGGCGCCGCGGGTGGTCCTCGGGATAATGCCGTTCGAGCAGCGGCTCGTAATAACGCACCACCTCGTCGACCTGCGCCTCTGGACCGGACAGACGAAACAGGCGATCGAGCAACGTCGCCAATGCTGCGAGTCGTTGTCGAATCTCTGGGCGAGGGAAGGATTGCAAAGCCAGTGCTGGCTGCGGCTGCTGGCGGATCCATTCTTCGACCGTTGCCGCGGTGCGCGGGCCAATGCCGTCGATTAGGAGCAGCACCCGATGCCAGGAAACGGCGTCGAACGGATTTTCCACTAACCGTAAATGGGCGAGAACGTCTTTCACATGCGCTGCCTCGACCAGCCGATACCCGCCACGTTTGATGAACGGGATCCGATGTTGCGTGAGCTCGAGTTCGAGGTCGAACGAGTGAAACCCAGAGCGCATCAACACAGCAATGTCTTGAAGGCGATAGCCCTGCTCCCGTAAGTCGAGGATCTGCTGGCAAACGAATTGCGACTGAACGCGTTCGTCAGGAAGGGCTACCAAAAAAGGTGCTTCGCCTTGCCGCTGCTCACTGAATAACTGTTTCCCGTAACCTTCTTGCGCCCGCGCAAGCACAGCGTTCGCTAAGTTAAGAATCGGCTGCGTGCTCCGGTAATTTTGCTCGATCGTTACCACTCGCGCCTCGGGAAAGCGTTGCGGGAACTCCAAGATGTTTCGATAGTCCGCCCCCCGGAAGGAGTAGATACTCTGGGCGTCGTCGCCTACCACCATGACGTTACGGTGTTCTTGCCCAAGCCACCAAACGATATCCGCCTGTAAGCGATTGGTGTCTTGATATTCGTCAACCATGACATAGCGGTAGCGATACGCTAGCGACTGCCGAACGGCCGAGTGCTCCTGCAAAAGATCACGCAGCAACACCAGGAGGTCGTCGTAGTCGACGAGGTGCCGCTGCCGCTTGTACCGTTGGTAAGCGGCTGCCAAGTTTTCCATCGCTTCGACGTGCTCGAAGAAATGAGGGTACAGCTCCTGCAACACGGTGGGTATGGGTTGCTCTTTGTTGACGCTCATGCTGATCACTTCGGCCAAGACCTGCTTACTCGGAAAACGTACCCGGCTTTGATCGAAGCGGAGCTCGGTCCGCACGCGTTGGATCACGTCTTCCATGTCGCCTTGATCCAAGATGGTAAAATGCGGCGGGAGTCCGAGAGCTGAACCAAACTGGCGGAGAACCAGGTTGGCGAAAGAGTGGAAGGTCCCGCCTTCCACTTCTCGGCAGCGGCCGTCGAGCAAAGTCGCTGCGCGTTGCAGCATCTCCTCGGCCGCGCGTCGGGTAAAGGTCAGGAGCAATATTTGTTGCGGGGAAACCCCGTGCTCTACGAGACGAGCCACGCGATACACTAAGGTGCGAGTTTTCCCCGTTCCTGCACCGGCGACGACCAGCAGCGGTCCCTCGAGAGTGGTGACGGCCTCGAGTTGGGCTGGATTCAGGGCACGCTCATAGTCGATACGGTATGCACCTGGGGAAACAGGCCGCGTTGTACGGAGGACGAACTCTTTGACTTGAGCCATGCTGCACGCCTAACCCGTCCGCGCTATACACCAGGTGATTGCCTCTCGCTTTCGGTCGGAGGATCCGTGGTTTGGAACAGTGACTCGCACTATAGCAACACTTCATCGGGGAACAACGCGACGGGTCATGACCTGGAATGCGATTTGCGTGGCTTGCGGTGCCCGATGAATTGGGTCCGGGCCAAGGTTTGGCTCGAAACATTGCCGGCTGGATCCGTGGTACGTTTACGGTTGGATGATGCCCGAGGAGCCAGAGAACTCCCGCGTGCGGCCGAAGCCGAAGGGTATGCCGTGTTGGATGTGGTTCACGATGCAAAGGCAAACGAATGGCAAATCCTCTTGGAGAAGTGACAAGGTTACGGACAAAGGCAACTCCACCGTGTGAGGTTTTGCCCTTTTGATAGGTGGCATAGCGGTTGCTCACCAAAGCCCGCGTGATTCGTAGGGAAGCCGAGGCCATCGCTCGCAAGCAACGTTTTTTGATGATTCGTTACGCCTTGATTCTTGCAACCGGGGCCTTGGCCTTTTTGGAACTTGGCCAGGATGTTTCGCCCGTACCCGTAGCGGTGCTCATGCTGGCGGCGATCGGGTCGAATGTAGTTTTGGGTACGGCGCCTCCCTTTAGCTTTTTCGACGCACGAACACAGGCGCCCGTGTTAGTCGGCGATACGGTCATGATCTCCTTTGCGCTGCTTCTCACGCGGGCGAGCCAGGAGTCGTTTCTGTTTTTCTTCTTCGTTCTCATCATGGCCGCGAAGGTGGAAAACTTTCTCTTTTTGGGGGTAGGCGCGGCGCTGATTGGTTTAGCGAGCTTCCTCGTGGCCGACGCGGGGCCAAGTATGGTTTCGCCAAGCTTGATGCGCATTCCATTTTTGTTCGCTGCTGGGATTTTCTTCGGGTACGTGGTTCTGCCCGAGCGTACCGGGGAGATGGTCCCCCTTGTCCGCCAAACCAGTGCTGCGGCACAAGCGCGGCAAGTAGCCTGACCGTGGACGATGAGGAAAATGTTCGAGGCTTTATCGCCGGTGGTGGTTGAGTCTCGCGGCTGCGGAGTGTAAATAGGGCGACCAACGCGAGCGATTGAGGAAGGAGACATTTTGGCATTTCGCGGACGAGGCCCTCGGTTTACTCCCCCACCACCAGATCAGCACCGTATCAATCGTTACATTCGTGCTCCGCGGGTTCGCTTGATTGGTCCCGACGGTGCCCAAGTTGGGATCGTTCCCATTGAGGAAGCTTTGCGACGTGCCGAGGAAGCCCAGCTGGACTTGGTCGAGGTGGCTCCTAATGCCGATCCACCCGTATGTCGCATTATGGACTACGGGAAGTTTAAGTACCAGCAGCACAAGAAAGAGGCTGAGGCACGACGAAAGCAGGCCACCACTACGGTGAAGGAACTGCGGTTGGGTTACCGCACGGATGTGGGCGACCTGGAGCGGCAAATCCAAAAGGGGCGGGAGTTTCTGCAGGAAGGAGATCGCGTCAAGTACGTTTTGCGCTTCCGCGGGCGCGAAATGGCTTATCAAGATCTTGGCCGCGAGAAACTGCTCAAGGTGTGCGAGGCACTCTCGGACGTAGCGGCCCCGGAGGGCACGCCAAAAATGGAAGGGCGAATGCTCAGCGTTGTCCTGGCACCGTTGAGTAAGAAGAAAGCGAAGGGTGGCCAGCAAGCGGCCTCGGGTGGCAACTTGCCAGAGCGAGCTGAAGGGTCGACAGGAAGTTAGCCCGGCGCCTTGGGGAATCGGCCGCGTTTGCCTGCCACGGCCAAGTTGGGCGGGGCTTTCCAGCGAGCTTTCGCGGACGGCCGTGTGGGCGTAGGGAATGCGCCTAGAATTTTCAGCCGATCACCGTGGGCTTTCGTAAGGCCGCTCCGGGAGAACGACAACTCGTTGGCCTCGCACTTCGAGCCGTCCCTCCGCCCACAGCCGGATTGCAGCCGGGTACAGCCGGCGCTCTACTGCTTGTACTCGCGAGGCTAGAGTTTCGGGGGTGTCGTCGTCGAGTACGGGCACGCACTCCTGGAAGATAATTGGGCCGTGGTCGTATTCGTCGTCGGCGAAGTGAACCGTGCAACCGGTGACCTTGACTCCGGCGGCCAAAACAGCCCGGTGCACGTGCAAGCCGTAAAACCCTCGCCCGCAAAAGGCCGGGATGAGGGCAGGGTGCACGTTGAGAACTCGATACTGATACCGGCCCCGTAACTGGAATCTGGAAAGAAAACCGGCCAGGATGACTAAATCGACATCCAAGGGCTCTAGTGTAGCGTGAAGAGCGTCGTTGAACGCGTCTTCCGAAGGGAATGCTCGTCGTGCCACGACTTGGGAGCGGAGACCGGCTTGTTGGGCTCGCACCAAGCCGAACGCGTCTGGCCGCGAAGCAATGACGAGTTCAATTTGTGCGCGCAAGTCGCCTCGTTGAATTTGATCGACGAGGTTTTGCAGGGTGGATCCGCTGCCAGAGAGTAAAACGGCTAACCGTGGGGGTCTTCCCCCGGTGCCGGGGATTGCAACCGCCGATGGAGTATTCATGAGGAGCTCTCCCGAATCTCCAGCACAATTGCTTGAAGGATCAGTTCGAACCCGATGAGGAAGGGGAGTACGCTCAACATGACCGTGCCAGTGGAAGCAGGGCGGCCGGTCCATAGCGAGATCGTCCAGGTCCACAGCCCATAGAACAGGCCAAATAAAAGCAGAGGCAATCCAAGTAACCAGAAGACAGCGATGGGGGAAAAGTCGCGCAACACGTACTTCTGCCAAATCCGTTGCCACAAGCCACGGAGGAGACGCGGTGGAAAAGTTAGGAGGACTTTCCAAATTCGCAGGTGCGACTCCTCTTCCCCATAGTGTGCGGGAATGGGAACGTCCTTCACTTTTACTCCGAGTATGTTCAGGTGGATGAGCATGTCATTTTCAAAGAAAAAGTCGCGAGCAATTTTGTCATGGGGCAGGTATTGAAAGTGCTCGGCGCGGATTGCAACGAATCCGTTCTGTGGGTCGAAGATGCGCCAATAACCCGATGCGAGTTTCGTCAGAAAAGTGAGCACGACATTTCCGATTAGCCGAAGTACCGGCATGCGCCGAAGGGCGTCGCTGTCTAAAAACCGGTTCGCTTTAGCGTACCCGTAGCCGCCGTGGGTAAGAGGTTGCAGAAGTTTCGAGATTTGCCGAGGATCCATTTGACCGTCACCGTCGACTTTGACCAAAAGCGCTGCACCGTCCCGGACGGCGTGGGTCATGCCTAGCAGTGTTGCAGCTCCCACTCCGTGCGACTTTGCGTTGCGAAGAATGTGAACTCGAGGGTCCCCTACGGATTGCGCCGCTTGAGCAGTCCCGTAGGTGGAGCCGTCGTCGACAACGTACACTAAATCCACGAATTCGGGCATCGCACGGAGGACCTCTGGCAAGTGGTTCGCCTCGTTCCGTGCAGGAATCACCACGGCCACCTTGTGCCCCTCGAACATGGTTCCCGATTAACCAAAGCTTGTTCGTTCCGCCAGCGAGCCCGCATGCTGGAGTCGAGCGAGCGGTTACGCTTGCCGTTAGCCAAGGATGGACGCGTGCCAAGGCGAGGACAAGTTGCTTGCAGCGATAAAGCACAAATTTTATAGAGACGTAGGGAGTTCCGCACAGCGAGGGAGGACGGTCATGTTTCGGGAGATTGAGCTGCCAACAAGCGGTGCGCGTGAGTCGATCCCGACTCAGTACGAGGCTGTGTTTGACTGGGAGTACAAGTTTCGCCGCGAGGAACTCGTTCGGCTCTACGAGAAAGGCAAGCGGCTGCAGTGGAACGCTTCGACGGACATCGACTGGTCGATCGACGTGGATCCAGAGCGAGTGCGTCAGGAGAATATCGATGCATTCGATAGCGTATTGCAACCTCCGGAAAAGTTGGATGTTGCTACGCGGCGAAAGCTGAAGCACCACATGGATGCTTGGATGCTTTCCCAGTTCATGCATGGAGAGCAGGGCGCGTTGTTGGCAACCGCGCAACTTGTCTGTGCTGTGCCCTTTACCGAAGCAAAGTTTTACGCGGCGAACCAAGTGGCTGACGAAGCGCGACACGTGGAAGTTTACCGGCGTTACCTCACCGAAAAACTCGGGTTGAGCTACCCGGTAAACCCGCACCTTCACACCCTTCTCGATCAGATTATCCGCGAGTCGCGCTGGGACATGGTGTACCTGGGAATGCAAATCATGGTCGAAGGGCTCGCGTTGGCTGCCTTTGGACTGATGCGCTTTATCCAGCCCGACGAGCCTTTGATTCAGCAGATCACGAACTATGTCATGCGTGACGAAGCGCGGCACGTAGCCTTTGGGGTGCTGTCGCTCGAGGACTTGTACACGAAGGAAATGTCCGCCACCGAGCTGAAGGAGCGTGAGGAGTTCGTGATCGAAGCCACGGTGCTCATGCGCGACCGCTTGTTGATGGGCGAGGTGTGGGAGCGAGTTGGTCTCGACCCCAAGGTGTGGCTGCCATGGTCGTTGAGAACGCCATTTATGGTGGGCTTTCGTCAAATTCTCTTTTCCAAGATCGTTCCCAACTTGCGCCGTCTCGGGTTGTTGACGCCAAGGGTGCGGGAGAAGTTCCAGGAGTTGGGAATCCTTGGCTACGAGTCGTTGCCCGATTCGACACAGGAAGAAGAAACGGCGGTGCCACCGGCGCTGCTGCAATTCTTCTTTCAGTTGCAGGCCGCGGGTGCAAACCTCACTCCGCCGACGCCGGTTCCCCATCAGTGATTTGCTGAAGCAAATGGCGGAGAGCCTCATCGTCCTCGCGGCTTAACAGCCGGCGCAGTTGGGCCCGCTGCTGGTGATCGAGTCGAGACCGCGATCCGTGTAGGGCTAGTGCGGCGTGGTAGCGCCAGGAGGGATTTTGTGCCTCCAAAAGCTGCAAAAACGCTTGCGTGGGTGAGACTCCAGTGCCGGTTCTCGCGTGCTTCCACAATTGACGCAGAGCGCGGTGGACAACTTGTTGATCCTGCCGGTCGAGGACGAAGACAACGCCCGGCGGCGCTACGTCTTGCCAGCCAGCGGAGTCTTGCCGCACAAACAGCACGTACCACGAGTGCTCGGGGAGAGCTGTTCGGGTTCGCACGAGCAATGGAGCCGGAAGAGCGTACTCGCACCACGAATTCGGCTGGTCGAATCGCACGACCCCTTGCCCCCGTGGGCCGGCCTCGGCTGCGACCACGCGGCCCGCAATAATACAGTCGGCGTCGCGCACTACTTGCAAAAGGACGGGCCGAAGCCACGGAACATGCGCGGTACCAGCGAAGGGAACCGTGGAAACACCGACGGCAATTACGACGACGGCAATCCGAAGGTACGGCGACATGCGGCATTGCCCCGCATCTCGGTGTGGAAACCGAGGAGTTCCAGAATTTTACAGTTCACCGCGGCAGCAATGTCCAAGCCGACAGACAGGCTTTCGTGGTAATGCGGGGGTACCCTGCGTCCAGGGAATGCCGGGTCGTAC
>BEIG01000069.1 GCA_002898795.1 bacterium HR30
CACCCACCCGCAATTCGATCATTTTGGTGGGCTTGCCTCGTTGGTGCCAATGTTCCAACCGTCTTCCTTCTACCACAATGGCGAGTCAGCCCGGGGATTCCACTACGAGCGCCTGCGCCGGACACTTCGGTTGCACGGGATTATGCCCGTCGCCCTCTACCGAGGTGCGGAACGCTGCATGGGCGGGGTGCGGCTTTCCGTGTGGCACCCGGTTCGTCCGTCTAGTCCGAGAAATCCCAACCACGCCTCGCTCGTGTTGTTGCTAGAGTATGCTGGTCGAACGGTGCTGCTCCCCGGGGATATCGAGGCGGAACAAGAACGAAGCTTGCTCGACTTCGCAACCATGGGACCGGTAGACATCCTCCTAGTTCCCCACCATGGAAGTCGCACCTCGAGTTCCCCCGCATTTGTTTCCGCCTTTCGCCCGCGGTTTGCCGTAGTTTCCGCTGGTTGGCACAACCGTTTTCGTTTTCCCCACGCGGAGGTCGTTCGCCGGTACGCGGCCACGGGAAGTACGATTCTCCGCACCGACTGGGATGGGGCCATCGAATTCGCGATCTCGGCCGAGGGAACGTTGTCTTGGCGCACGACGCGGCCTCCCTGGAACACGTGGCAAACAGAACCTTTGGAAGGGCCCATCTCCCGTTGGAACTTCGTTGACTGGACTTGCGGCCAGGGGTAAGCGAAGTTCGCTTCACATGCACCCGACATTCAAACAAATGATGAACGAGGTGGTGGCGTACGGCAGTTGCTGCGAGTGTGGCAGTTGCGTGTTGGTTTGCCCCCACAACGTGATCGACTACATCGATGGCAAGCCCAAGCAAGTGGCCAAAGCAACCTTGCCATTCGATTACTGTGGGATCAGCGAAGGCATTGGGTGCGACTGCTGCGCGCAGGTGTGTCCGCGACTCGGCGACCGAGAACACCACCTAATTCCAAAATTCTTTGCTAACGAGAACGTGCCCTATCGCGACGTGTTCGGGCCGTATCGGCGGATCGTGGCTGCCCGCAGTACTTTGCCAGAGGTTCTCGAGCGTTGCGAAGATGGCGGTGTGGTCACCACCATTCTGGTGTGGGGCTTACGCTCGGGCCGCTTCGATGGGGCCGTCGTGTCCGCCACCGACGCCACGAAGCCCTGCCAGCCTTATCCCAAGGCAATTACCACGCCCGAAGAGGCGGTGGCGGCAGCGAGTTCGTGGTACACCTACTGTCCGAATAACCTTGCGTTGGCAGATGCCGAAAAAATGGGGCTCGAGCGGGTGGCCTTTGTCGGTGTGCCCTGCCAAGTCACGCCGGTACGGAAAATGCAGCTCGTCGACCCCAGCTTCCTCGACAATGGCCGGAAGAAGGAAAAAATCATCGAAAAACAGCGCCACTTCCTCAAAGGGTTCGGCGAGCGAGTGGCCCTAGCCATAGGCCTTTTATGCAGCGAGGTGTTCGATTTTCGCGAGCTGATGCACGAAACGATCGAAGGCAAACTGGGCATCCCACTTTCGGAAGTGCGGCAGTTCAACGTGAAAGGGAAAATCCAAATCTTCAAGAAAAGCGGCGAACTCGTGGAGTACCCGTTGCGTGCTGCGCAAGAGACCGCCCGTCCAGAGTGCCATCACTGTGCGGATTTCTCTGCGGAGCTCGCCGACATCTCTTGCGGCGGAGTCGGTGCCACAGGTTGGACGATCACCATCATTCGTACCACCTTGGGCGAGGAGGTGTTCTCTACGCTCGAACGGGAAGGCTTGGTGACCACACGCCCCATGAGCGAGTTCGAAAACTCCATGAAAGTGTTGCGGCGATTGGCTCGCAAACAGCGCCAGCGAGTGCCCATTCCGCCCGGGAAAAGCGAATCTTGGATTCGGCCAGCGGAGTTTGCAGCCCCCGCACGAGAGTCTTAAAGGTAGTGTATTTTCCATGGCCACAGATTCACGCCCTCCGAGGTTCCCTCCCCACTACCTCGAACAGTTGATCGAGAATTCGCCCGATATCGTGATCGCGGTCGATCGCAGCGGCACCATCGTCTTTTACAACGACGGGGCGGAAAAAGTTCTAGGTTACACCGCGGCCGAGATCTTGGGGGAGAAGGTAACAAAGGTGTACCCTTCGATGGCGGAGGCGCGGCGGGTCATGGCGGCCATGCGAAGCGACGAGCACGGGGGGCCTGGGAAACTCAAGAATTTCGAAACGACTTTTGTCGACCGCTTAGGCGAGCACATCCCGGTAGCAATCTCTGGTTCGATTCTATGCGACGAGGCCGGGTTCGAAATTGGGTCGATCGGATTTGCCAAGGACTTACGGGAAATTCGCCGGAAAGATCGCCTGGCCACCTTGGGTGAGGTGGCGGTAGCGGTTTGTCACGAAATCAACAACCCGTTGGAAGCGATCGTCAACCAAATAGAACTCCTGGATCGCTTCGTGCGCGAAGTGGCTTCGGATGAGCGCGCCCTTGTCGAAGAGGAACGGATCGAGGCGGTCCGCCGCGAGGTGGCCAAAATTCAGCATGCGGTCAACCGCCTGGCGGAACTGGCTCAGGGAGAGACATACCAAACCCGCGAATACCATGCGGGCGTGCAAATGACCGACCTCGAAAGCGCGGAAAAAAAGCGAGCGAAAACGCCCTCGCCCCTCAAGGGGCTACGGGTGTTGGTCGTGGACGACGATGTCGGTGTTTGCCACTCGTTGCGCGATCTCTTGCGGGAGGAGGGCTGCGAAGTCATCGAGGCCCACGATGGAATCGACGCGCTACGGGTGCTCGACGTCACTCCCGTGGATATCGTGATCAGCGACGTCGTGATGCCCGATCTCGACGGGTACGACCTTTACATGGAAGTACGGCGCCGAGGCTCCACGCCGGTCATTTTGATGACGGGCTACTATTACGACCGCGACCACGTCATCAAACGCAGCCGCTTGCAAGGTCTACAAGGCGTGCTGTTCAAGAAGCCGGTCGATCCGGAACGGCTGAAGCGTTTGATCTTGGAGTTAACGCGGCCGGAGAACGAACGCTCGGCGCCCGCGGCGTAGGAGTGGGTTTCCGGGTTGTCGGCGTACGCGTGGGCGTGGCGGCAGGGGCAACCCATAGGGTCAGTTCACCGGCGGAAGTTCGAAAAACCGCCCTTTCCCCTCCCACCCGCACAACGGTGCCCAGGCCAGGCACATCCTCGCCTTGCCGAAACAAGCCGTGGCGGCCGTCGGGCTGTTCGACCACCGCGTACAACTGCCCGGCATTTTCCGCTACCCCCGCAAGCCGGTAACCTTGGGGTGCCGCAGTCACAGTCACCGCCGTGGGCGACGGCGTCGTCGTTGGCGTGACCACGCCCGGAGCCATGGCCACGGGGACGCGAGGGGCCGGGCTTGCCCTAAGCCAACTGACTAGCCACAGTAGTGCAGCCAAGATGAGAGCCGTCACGACACCTGCCAGGAATGCCCACACGCGCTGATCCATCGAAGTTACCCGTCGCCCAATGCACGCGCCTCTTAACGATCGGCAACCACCATTGACACCTCACGCCGTTTACCACTGGTTCCACGCATTGGGATACTGGTCGGTGGTTGCGCTGTGGATGGCATGCATCTCGGCGCTGTCCACGGATCCGTTCTCTGCCCAAAACACTCATCGCTACATCGACCCGGTGCTCCGCTGGCTTTTCCCCGGCCTGACACCTAGCGGCTTCGTCACCGCGCACACCGTTATCCGCAAAACCGCCCATTTTCTCGAGTTTTTCGTTCTCGGAGCACTGATCTTCTGGGCTACTCGGCGGGGACGCCCGCCGCGGTGGCGCTGGACTTGGAGCATGCACGCTCTCGCCTTGTCTGGTACCTGGGCCTTGCTCGACGAGCTGCACCAGGCCTTTGTCGTTAGCCGCACCGCATCGCTTTGGGACAGTGCCATCGACGCCCTCGGTGCTGCGGCTAGTCAGTGCGTCATTTATTTCCGAAGCCGTTTTGCAGGGAGAAAAGCCGCGGCTCGCCCCGACTCTCTTCTGGATTCGAACTCGGGCTTGTGATTAAACCGCCCCCGTGGCGCGGGCGGAGCGGCAAAGGCGCAGGATGCATGAGCTATTGCAGCTAGAACGCCGCCTTTGGGCCGAAGGGCTCAAGCTCGTTGGTGGGTGCGACGAGGTTGGCGTAGGACCTCTGGCGGGTCCTTTGGTGGCAGCCGTCGTGGTGATTCCCCCGGACATCGACGTGGAAGGCATCGACGATTCCAAGAAGCTCTCCCCACAACAGCGTGAGCGGCTTGCCCGTTCGCTCGAGGAAACCGCTCTGGCAATTGGCCTCGGGGTTGTCGAAGCGGAAGAAGTTGACCGGCTCAACGTTCTGCGTGCCGCCCTCGAGGCGATGCGCCGGGCGGTGGCAGCACTGCCGTTCCGACCGGACCACCTTATCGTGGACGCACGCACCATTCCCGAGATCGACATCCCGCAAACCGCGATCGTCGACGGCGATGCCAAAAGTTACGCTGTGGCTGCCGCCAGCATCGTGGCCAAGGTCACGCGCGACCGCCTGATGTGCCAGTGGCACGAGCACTACCCCCAATATGGTTTCGATCGCAACATGGGCTACGGCACACCCGAGCACTTGCGTGCTTTGGCCCGTTACGGTCCTTGCCCCTTACATCGCAGGTCCTTTGCCCCAGTACGGCAGCTTTCGTTGTTCCAGCCTCGATCGCGCCGTTAACCCCACGGCGGGTTGCCCAGCACGACGTCGAAGCCGCCAGAATCAGCGAGCAGCAAATCCTCGCCTCCACTCGCTACTCGCCACTCGCCACTCGCTACTCGCTACTCGCCACCCGCCACTCGGTGGCGTCTCTTCCTCCGGCACGCTAGCAACGCCACACGATGCCGTTTCGGGCTGTTATCTTCGACATTGGTGGGGTGGTCGTTGGCTCGCCCTTGCACGCCATTGCCGCCTTCGAACGGGCGCATGGCTTGCCCACGGGATGGATCAACCAACACATTGCGGAAAGCGGCCACGAGGGCGCTTGGGCTCGGCTGGAGCGCGGGGAGTTGAGTTTGCAACAGTTTCTCCCTGTCTTCGAGGACGAATGCCGCCAGGCCGGGCAAAGCATCGATGCTACCGCGCTGATGCGAGCGGTTCAGGCATCTACGGTGCCGCGGCCGGAGATGATCCGTGCAATCGAGCGAATCCGAACCGCGGGGCTCCGAACCGGCGCTATCACCAACAACTGGCTCGACGACGGCGACCGAAGCAATGCATTGGAGCAGCTCTTTGACGTGTTTGTCGAGTCAGCGCGGACCGGCCTACGCAAGCCCGATCCACGGATTTACCTCCACGCCTGTGAACGACTCGCGGTCACGCCCGCGGAGGCCGTCTTCCTCGACGACATTGGGCGTAACCTCAAGGTGGCCCGTGCTCTCGGCATGACCACGATCAAAGTAGAAGAGCCCACCTCCGCCCTAGCTGAGCTCGAACAAGTACTGGGGTTCGCCTTACGATAGACTGAGGACGTTGAGTTTTTTTGCCGAACGGCGCATAAAAACAAGTTTAGGAGGTACAGCCTATGGCCGTCACGGTGAAACCAATCAGTTTGTGGCGTAAGGAGACACAAAATGCTCCGGGGGTTTTAGCTGAAGTGCTGGAACCGCTTGCGGCCAGTGGGGCAAACCTGCGCGTGGTCATGGGCTACGCCTTGGGCGACACTGGTCGCGCGGCCATCGAGGTGTTCCCGGTTAGCGGCAAGAAAAGTACCGCGGCAGCCTCGCAAGTCGGGCTTGGGCCAGCACAGGTGAGCGCTCTTCTCGTTGAAGGAGACGACCGGCCCGGTCTTGGCGCGGCCATGGCCAAGGGCATCGCTAGCGCCGGTGTGAACATCGAGTTCATTGTGGCGCAATCTGTGGGACGGAAATTCTCCGCCGTTTTTGGCTTTCGCACTGCCGACGATGCCCGCGCTGCGGCCAAGGCCATCAAGGCAGCAGCAAAGCCGGCACGGCCAGCAAAAGCCCGTCGCAAACGCTAGAGTCTGCCTTCCGACAACGGCGAAGCACACCCTTGGGTGGTTCGGCTCGCCGGGATCCGCTTCGTTCCCTCTTAGCCCTGACCGAGTCCAAGGCTGCCGACCTGGTCGGGACGATACGACGCACGCCAATCAAGCGAGCGGGTCATGAGGGGTCTGTTCCCACGGGCTTTTCCCGTGGCAACAGGCCCGCCCGAGGCGGCAACAACACCGGCAACCTCCGCTTACACCCAAATCAAACCTTCGGATGGGTCGCCAAAGCAACGTGCCTCCCCGTGAGCGTGCCGCCACCCACTCCACCACGCCAAAACGGCGTCAACCTCGTGCCACGATTCGGCCTCAGTCAGGGCTGGCCGCGGCAGCTTGGCAGCAAGGCATCGGAAATACTGAGTGGGCGAGGCCTCGCGGTACCCTTCGACACCTTGTTCTTCCAGCGCTCGCGCCGCGGCCCGGGGATACACTTCGTAAACCGGCGTTGGAGCGAGGCGATACTTGAGGCTAACCGCCCTCGCTGTAAGCCCTCCTAAAAACATCGGCGACATCGCTGCCACCGCGCGGTCGCACGCACGGTAAAAGAAGTCCTGACCTCGGCCACAATACGCCGCGGGTAAACTCAACGGCGCATCGATATAGAGGGCGCTAGGCGCACGCGTGGCGACAAACCTTTCCAAGTACGCGTCGGCGTCTTGCCGTTTCGCTACGCGCACCAGTTGCAAGCCGGGCCCTTCGTCGAAACACAACACCGTAGTGCCACTGAGTCGCGCGCCGAAGTCGACCCCAACAATCATTCCTTCTTTGGCTTACCGCCGTGCCAACTTTCGGTGTGCACCGGGCGACGACTCCCTGCGGTTACTCCGACGGGAGCCGCTGCTCACGGTGCCCGATTCTTTCCGGGGGGACGACAGCGCGTTGGGCTGCAAACGCCGATGGAGGGCGAGCAACGTGTTCACGTAGGCCGCCGATGGGTTGTAACTCCACAGTGCCTGCCGTTGTTGTTGGCTCGTGGCCCGCGGCGCCCACCCATGGGCCCTCAAATATTCGGCGGCGGACATGGCCGCATCGGCAGGGCTCGACAAATTCACGAGCCCATCGTTGTCCGCATCGCGGGCAAATCGCAGCACGCTCGAAGGTAGAAATTGCGGCCACCCGAGGGCTCCAGCCGAGGAACCGCGGAGCTCCAAAGGGTCTACCCTCCAGCGACGCGCTAGCTCCAGCGCTGCACGCACTTCGGGATAAAACGTGTCTTCGAGGTATCGGGCCCGCAAAGAAAACTTCTCCCGAAGCGCCGCCGGCTCTGGCCAACCGACATCGAGCCAAGAGTCGACGTTCCAGCGTAAGTTGTTGGGCTCGCCCGCCATCGCCAACCGAGCCAAACGGAACAAAACCCGATGCCGCCCGGTGTTTTGGCCACAGCGGCTCTCCACGTGCAGCAATGAAGCGAGCAAAGTTCCCGGCACGCCAGTGGCCCGTTCCGCGCGCGCGATTTCAGCGCGATAGTTTCTCAAGCAAGCGCGAGCTTGTGCCACACTGCGTGGAGCGAGAAAGCCCCGATACAAGGTGGGAGATTCGGGCTTGGGCTCGGGTGAGAACTTGAGCCCATCGAACGGCGGCATCCGCGGGTCGGAGAAAATACGCTCGACCTCAGCTCGCGGCTCGCCATCCCGCACTAAGCGTTCCACCAGATATCCCCACCCCTGCAGTGCCGGTGCGCACTGTGGCAGGAGGAAAAGCGCACTGCACACAAAAACCATGGTGAGCCCAAAACCAACGCGACCAGTGCCGTTCGTAGCGCCTATCCGGTGGTTCGCTCTCATCGAGAACGGTTGTGCCGCACGAACACGGGCCATGCAAGCTGCGAACAGCGGATGGCACTCGTTGGCCACAGTGCTCGGACCGCACAAATTTCGCGCCGCGGTCAATGATTCGTTCGACGCGCGGCATCCCTCAACCGCCCGGAGGCAGGAAACTATATTTTTGCGCGTCTTCCCTACGCGCTTTCGAACACATGACCGCCGTCACTGCACATTGCGTTCCGGGCCCATCGATCGCAAGCCGATCTCCTTGGGCGGGGAGCTTTCGAGCGGTGACGGTTGCCCCAATACCGCGGGCGAGCGCGGACAAGTAAGCCGGAAGTGCGGCCACCGTGGAGATCAGGCCTGCCGACTGCTTTGTACCCAGCCTACTCGAGGATCCTAGTGCGTTTAATGCTCCCCTTCGCCTCCTCTTCCAGAATGCCAACAAAACATCTCTCGACTTTGCTGCTTCTCTCCTGCAAGTTACTCGCTTCGATGTGCAAGCGTTCGTTTGGTGCCGTTGCAGCAGCCATAAGCCTCATCGCCAATTCTGCCCTCGGAAGTGTCGTGCCCCGCATCGTCAATGGGTCGTCCACCGATGGGTATCCCGCAGTCGCGATGATCGCGTTTTATTCCGATGCCGCGCACAGCGAGTTGGTCGGTTTCTGTTCCGGAAGCTTGGTGGGCTGCCGGACTGTCGTGACCGCTGCTCATTGCGTTTGCCCGGAAGATGCGAACACATACCAAGACTGCTGGAACCAGGGGATCACGTACCCAATGTTCATTTCCGTCTTCCTTCCGCACGTCGGAGTCTTGGGGGTCGAAAGCGTTAGCGTTCACCCCAACTATCGGTTCGGAGCTGGATACGATGTGAGCGTGTTGCAGTTGGCAGAGCCAGCCGACGGTGTGCCCCCATTGGAACTCGCGGCCACGAAACCAAGCGCTGGCAGTGCTGGTCGGGTGGTCGGTTACGGCGTCACGCGCAGCGGCTTCCGGGCCCCGGACGACACCGGCATTAAACGCGAGGGTCCTGTGGTGTTCGGTCCTTGCCCTCGAGATGTTCCTGGCGACCTTCACGTGTGCTGGACGTTCACCGGCACTGGCTCCAACACCTGTGCGGGCGATTCCGGGGGTGCTGTTTTGGCAACCGAGGGCAACGCCGAGCGGCTTGCAGGCGTGGTTTCCGGCGGATCGACTGCCGACTGCCAAGCGCCCGACGAGTCGTTTGCCACCGCGGCTCCCCTGATTCGAGGCTGGATACAGACCATGGCTTCAGACGTCGGTGTCGCTTGCGGTGCAACCGGATTACTCGGCGACGGGCGAACGTTGACGCGCACTTACTCGGTCAGCCTCGACTCTCGCTCCCCGGAATTCCAGGAGCAAATCGATTTGCCCACTGGTGCGGCCGAGCTTCGAGTCACGTTCAATGGCCAGACGGGAAGCGAGTCGGACTTTTTCAACACCGACAACGATTTCGATCTCTTCGTTGGGCACGGCGCTGGCAGCACTACCCAGTGGGTGTGCAGCGACGAGCGGCGAGAGAACTGGGGAGCCTGCCGCGTGCAACGGCCGCAAGCTGGTACGTGGACCGTTTCACTTCGCCGCATCGCTGGGGCCGGGCCAGCACAGCTCACGGTGACCGTATTCCGTTCTCCGGCCCAGTGCCCCAACGACTGTAACGGCGACGGCGCCGTTGACGTGAGTGAAATCGTCACAGCAGTCAACATTCTGTTAGGTGCTCTCCCCGTGGAGTCCTGCCGCACTGCTGACGGCGACGGCAACGGGGAGGTGACGGTGGACGAGGTCATCCAGGGCGTCAACGCAGCCCTGAATGGCTGCTCCCCCTCGAGCTAGCCGCGGTGGGGAGCCAGAGCACCGATCCGCGTGCACTTGGGCAGGAGGTAGCGCCATCGAGCGATAGCCCCGGTGCTACTCTGCAAGCCGCAGCGCCGGCTCAGTAGACGCCACCAGCAAAAAGGTTTACTGGGGAGGCCTGGGTTGGGGAAATGGCAAAGACAAGTATCCTGCTGTTGGCGATTGGCGCCATCGGGTTGATCAACGGATTGTTGATGCTTCTCGTTCTCCTCCGGTTGGGCCGTCGTGGTGGGGGAGTGGACCAAACCGTTCGCGAGGAACTGCGCGCTGGGCGAGAAGAGCAGCGAAACGCGGCGCGCGAGTTACGCGAAGAAGTCCAAACGGGCCTCAAATCTTCGCTCGATATCCTGCGCGGAACCATCGACGCTGTCAGCAAAACGCAAACCACCCAGTTCGAAACGGTGACAAACTCCCTGCGACAACTGGCCGAAGCAAACCAAGGGGCCCTCGAACACATTCGCGCTACGGTCGATGCCCGCGTGAAAGAGCTACGCGAGGGGAACGAACAAAAAATTGGCGAGATGCGGGCCGAAGTGTCCGACGGGCTCCGTGCGATGAGCGACCGAATTGCGAAAACGCTCGACGAGCTTGCCAACGTGCAGAAAGCGCAGCTCGACACCATCGGTAAGCAACTCAAAGAACTCACCGATTCGAACCAAGCCACGCTCGAGCGCATCCGTGCCACGTTCGACGAACGGATGCGCGAGTTCCAAGAAGGCAATGAAAAGCGAGTGGGCGCCATGCGCCAAGAAGTTTCCGATGGACTCAAGGCGGTCAGCGAAAACGTCGCCAAAACCCTGAACGACCTGGGCACGGCGCAGCGCGTGCAGCTCGAAGCAATGACGAAGCAGCTCAAGGAACTGAGCGACTCGAACCAGGGGGCACTCGACCGCATTCGCGCCACCTTCGACCAACGCATCAAAGAATTGCAGGAGGGGAACGAACGCAAGCTCGAGGAAATGCGCAAAACGGTCGACGAGAAGTTGCACGACACGTTGGAAAAGCGGCTGGGCGAGTCGTTCAAGCTCGTCAGCGAGCGGCTCGAAGTGGTTCACCGCGGGCTCGGGGAGATGCAAACCTTAGCCAACGGCGTGGGCGAGCTGAAACGCGTTCTGTCGAACGTCAAGGTGCGCGGAACCTGGGCAGAAGTGCAACTGGGGGCCATCCTCGAGCAAATTCTCGATCGGCGCCAGTTCGAGCGGAACGTGCGGATCAAAGGTGACTCTGCCGAGGTCGTCGAGTACGCCATTCGCTTACCCGGACCAAAGGACGAACCGAACACTGTGGTCTGGCTGCCCATCGACTCGAAATTCCCTCAGGAGGGCTACTTACGACTGCAGGAAGCCGCAGAAAAGGGTGACCCCGACGCCGTGCAACAAGCGCAAGACGAGCTGGCGCGCGCGGTCCGCATTGCAGCTAGGGACATTCGCGACAAATACATTGACCCTCCCCACACCACCGACTTTGCCATCATGTTCTTGGCCACTGAAGGCTTGTACGCGGAGGTGTTGCGACAACCTGCTCTGGTGGAACAACTGCTCCAAGAGTATCGCATCGTGGTTGCTGGGCCGACGACGTTGGCCGCCATCCTCAGCAGCCTGCGCATGGGATTTCGCACTCTGGCCATCGAACAACGAGCTGCAGAAGTGTGGAAGGTGCTGGGTGCCGTGAAGACAGAGTTCGGCAAGTTCGGGCAGGTGCTGGCCAAGGTCAAGCGCCAACTCAACACAGCCACCCGCACGATCGAGGAAACCGGCGTACGCACCCGCGCCATGGAGCGGCGACTTCGTGCGGTCGAGGAACTTCCAGAAGAGGAAGCCAGCGCCTTGCTGGAACTCCCTGCGTCGCTCGAACCAGTCGACGCCGAAGACACATAAGCTCACCCACGCGAGGCATTTCTTCGCACGTCCCGCCCGCACGCGGCAGCATGACTGCCGCAAAACACGCCACCCCTACCATGTGTTGTGGCGTTGCGGCTGCGGCGGTAACGCGCGTGGTGGCGGAAACGACGGGCGCATTGCCATGCGCCCCTACAATGGCACGCATGTGGAGTGCGAAAGCCATGCTTTCGCGGGCATCGCGCCAGCGATGCCGTAACGCACCACGCCCCCTGGCAGCGCGCACGTCCCCGTCCGCAAAACGCCGGAACACGCGCGCTCCTACGACGTGTTGGTGGGGATTCGGTTGCGGTGGCAACGCGCATGGTGTTGGAGGCACGGGCGCATTGCCATGCGCCCCTACCATGGGCCGGTGGCGTCGCGATTGCACCGGCAACGTTCGTCATGGTTGGAACCGCACGCGGCAGCATGGCTGCCGCAAAACACGCCACCTCACCGCCGTCGGCGCGCGCGACCGCGTGCCACGACACGGCCGCCACGCCGCCGGTACCGCGCTAGCAGCCAAAGAGAGCCTTGTTGACCGCGGCGATGATTTCGTCCACCGTGATTTCCCCGTCGCCGTTGACGTCGCCCGCTGAACACACAGGCACGTCGGCAATACCCAGGGCGACGTTCACCATGGTGACGATCTCCTCGATCGTCACACTACCGTCGCCGTTACAGTCACCGTTGCAGAGCCACGGTGTCGCTGTAGCCGTCGCCGTGGGCGGTGGCAGCGTTGCCGTCGGTGTGCTGGTGGCACTTGCCGTTGGCGTAGGTGTAGCCGTAGGTGTGTCGCTCGCCCTCGCTGTTGCCGTGGCCGTCGCCGTGGGCGGCGCAACGGTCGCTGTCGGTGTCTCCGAAGGCCGGCGGGTGGCCGTCGCCGTGGGCGGTGGTAGCGTTGCCGTCGGTGTGCTGGTCGCACTTGCCGTTGGCGTAGCCGTGGCCGTGGCCGTAGGTGTGTCGCTCGCCCTCGCTGTTTCCGTGGCCGTGGCCGTGGGCGGTGGAACGGTCGCTGTCGGTGTCTCCGAAGGCCGGCGGGTAGCCGTCGCCGTGGGTGGCGGCAGTGTTGCCGTCGGTGTGCTGGTCGCACTTGCCGTTGGCGTAGGCCTCGGCGTAGCCGTATCGGTCGCCCTCGCTGTTGCTGTTGGCGTCGCCGTGGGCGGCGGAACGGTCGCTGTCGGTGTCTCCGAAGGTCGGCGGGTGGCCGTCGCCGTGGGTGGTGGCGGTGTTGCCGTCGGTGTGCTGGTGGCACTTGCCGTTGGCGTAGGTGTAGCCGTAGCTGTGCGCGTAGGTGGCGCAGGCGTGGGTGTGCGCGTGAGTGTGGGCGTAAGCGTTGCTGTTCCCGTGGGCGAAGGGGTGTGGGTCGGCGTGAAAGCTGCCGGCGCTTCGTAGGACCCGATGTCACAAACGGCCGAGCCGTCGCCATCGCCATCCTGCGGGCGAGTCACGCCATTTTGCGACTGGTTGTTAACCGGCGCGGCGGCGCAGGTGTCGTTGTCGCCGCGGTCAATGGCCGGGCTGCCGGGGTTGAGCGGGTAGTAGGCCGGCGAGCCAGTCAGTGGGCCGAGGATGGGGTCTGAGCCGACAACGTTGCCGTCCACGCCGTTGACAAAACCGCAGGTGTTGGTGCTGTCTTTGATGAGATTGTTGTTTCCGCTCACGCTCCCGCCATTGTTGTCGCAATCCCCGCTACTATCGGCGATGATGGTGTTCTTGATCGTCGCCGAGGTGCCGGTGTTGACGTAAACGCCACCACCGCTGGTGGCGCCGTTGCCGGAGAGGGTGCTGTTGGTCACATTCAGTATGCTGTTATTGAAAACACCACCGCCTAAGTTGGCCCAGTTGCTGGCGAAGGTGCTGTTGGCCACAGTCAGTGCGCCAGCGTTGTCAATGCCGCCGCCGTTGTTCGTGGCGCTGTTGCCGGCGAAGAGGCTGTTGGTCACCGTGAGCGTGGCGGTGTTGTGGATGCCCCCGCCCACGTTAGCGCTGTTGCCGGCGAAGGCACTGCTGCTCACCGTCACCATGCCACCGACACCGTTGAGGATGCCGCCGCCCCAGTCGGCACTGTTGCTGGAGAAGATGCTGTTGCTCAGCGTCAGCGTACCGGAGTTGCCGATGCCGCCGCCAAGGTTCGTGGTGCTGTTGCCGGAAAAGGTGCTGTTGGTCACATTCAGCGTGCCGGAGTTGACGATGCCCCCGCCGGCGTTGATGGTGGCGCTGTTCCCGGAAAAGGTGCTGTTGGTCACGTTCGCCGTGCCTCGGTTGTGAATGCCGCCGCCCTCGAAGCCGGAGCTGTTGTCGGAGAAGCTGCTGTTGGTCACGTTCAGCGTGCCTCGGTTGTGAATGCCGCCGCCGAAGTTCGTGGCGCTGTTCCCGGAAAAGGTGCTGTTGGTTACCGTCAGCGTGCCGCTGTTGTCAATGCCGCCGCCGGCGTTAGCGGCGCTGTTGCCGGAAAAGGTGCTGTTGCTCACATTCAGCGTGCCGCCGTTGACGATGCCGCCACCGTCAACACTGCTCACTCCATTGGCGATGGTCAGGTTTTGCAGGGTAAGGTTGGCGCCGCTGTCTACCCACATCACGCGCACGCGGCCGCCGCCGCTTACGGTGATGTTTTGGCCGGTGCCGTCAATGGTCAGCGCCCCCTGTCCGTTCACGATGGCGGGCAGGGTGCCGAGCGTGAGCAAAATCGTGCCACCGCTGAGGCCGGGGTCGAAGGTGATCGTGTCATCGTAGGCGCTAGCCGGCCCGCACCCGCTGTTGCTGTTGTAGCCGGCGTCATTGTTTGCCGCTAGGATCGCTTCGCGCAGGGTACAAAGATTGTCGCCGGGAATCGTGTTGTCGTTCGTCGTGTTGACCACGTAATGGGCTGGGACGAGGGTCCGTTCATACGAACCGATGTCGCAGATTGCCGAGCCGTTGCCGTCGCCATCCTGCGGGCGGGTCACGCCGTTTTGCGATTGGTTGTTCACCGGTGCGTTCCCGCACGTCGTGGGATCGCCAGCGTCTATGGCCGCGCTGGGGAAGACGAGCGGGAAGTAAGCCGGACTGCCCGTAAGCGGGCCGAGGTTCAGTTGAGCTGGGGTCACCTGCGTGAAACTCGGCCCGCAAGTGTTGTCTGTGGCCATGTTGTTCGTACTGCGTGCCGCAAACGAACCATCGCAATTGCCGCCGCTTGGGCTGTTGGCAATGATCGTGTTTTTAACCGTTGCTGTGATACGGCTGCTGATCGAAATGCCGCCACCGTACCCAGGGGGGGCGCTGTTGCCTGAAAAGGTGCTGTTGATCACGCTCGCGGTGCCGGATACGAAGGCGGAGACGGAGATGCCGCCACCATAGCCGTTGGCACTATTGCCGGAGAAGGTGCTGTTTGTCACGTCCACCGTGCCGCCGCTGTGGTAGATGCCGCCACCGTGGCGGTTGGCACTATTGTCGGAGAAGGTGCTGTTGGTTACAGCGAGCGTGCCCGCACTGTCAATGGCACCGCCATCCCAGCCAGTAGCTGTGTTATTGGAGAACGAGCTGCCCATTATTATTGCCGTGGCACCGTTGTTTTCGATGGCACCGCCGTAGGAGCCACTATTGCCCGAGAACGTGCAGTTCGTCACGTTCAGCGGGGTCGCAGATTGGTGGTGGATGGCACCGCCCCAGGAGCCCCTGTTACTCGAAAAGGTGCTGTTGGTCACGTCCAGTGTGCCCATATTATGGATACCGCCACCCTGGTTGACGGCGACGTTGCCGGAAAAGTCGCTGTTGGTAACGGTCAGGCTACCGGCCGTGTAAATGCCGGCGCCGTATCTATCGGCGCTGTTGCTGGCGAAGGTACTACCGGTCACCGTTGCCGCGCCTACGTTGTAGAAGCCGCCGCCATCGAACGTGGCAGTGTTACCCGAGAAGTTGCTGTTGGTCACATACAACGTCCCGGTGGCAGCGTTGAAAATGCCGCCGCCAGAGCCGGTAATGCTGTTGTGGGAGAAGTTGCTGTTGATCACCGTCAGCGTCCCCTCGTTGCGGATGCCGCCGCCACCCCAACCATCGGCAGCATTGCCACTGTCGATCGTTAGGTTTCGCAGGGTGAGATCGCCGCCAGCGTCCACCCACATCACTCGCACGGTATTGTTGCCGCTGATGGTGATATCCCCAATGCCATCACCGTTGACGTCGCCGTTAATCGCCAGCCAGCCTACCGTGGCCGCATTCTGGATGTTGGGCAGAGTGGAACTAAGCGTGATGGTCCCGCCGACACTGAAGCTGATCCTGTCGTCGCCGTTGCTCGGTGAGCCAGGGCAGTCGGTGTCGGCGCCGTTGTTGGCTTCTCGAATCGCCTCGCGCAGGGTGCAGGCGCCATCGTTGGCAATGGTGTCGGCGAGCGAATTGACGGTGTAGGTCACACCCGCTGCGTAGGCGGGTCGTGCGTGCTGCCCGGCTAGTGGGAGCCAAGCCAGCAGCACGGAAATGAAAAGAACAATGAATCTTTTCATGGCTTGCTCTCCTACGTGACGCGAATTGGACCGGATCCGTTAATCTCGGTCGGCAAACAATCTCGTCTTCGGCGAAATCTCTAAAACGTTACCTCCCCTCTCCCGACGCTGCTTCCGAGACTTCCGCCGCTTCAGCGACTGCGGAAGTCTTAGTCAGCGCAAGTTTCCTTCAAACAAGCGCCTGCGAAACGACGTCGGCTTTGGCCAACTTTTACGACAGGCCGAAAGCGTTGATCAAGAAGGCGGCCAACACGACACGCGTCATTGCGTTCTCCGGCCGACGTAATCGAGGCACTCGCTTCCCCTCCATCCTCAATGGGAACGTGGCTCGTCCGGGGGCCACTCCTCCACGATAAAGGCAGTGTCGCCGCCGCCGCACGATAGGCCGCCCAGCGCATCGCCACTGCTACCTGTGACGGTGGCAGGAGCCAGAGTTTCCAGGCGGATGGCGCCACCCCGTTCGCTGCCGGAGTTGCGCCGAGGGGACGGGTCAACCGTGACGTTACACACTGCCGCCGATCTGTGCGATGCCACCGCGGGTGCCGTTGTTCGCCAGCGCATTGAGAAGCATCAGTGGAAAGTTCCCTACCGCTGGGCCGTTCGCATTTTCCCAGAGGCTGACAGAGAATGTGAGTTGGTTTGCTGTGGCGAGCACCTGGTCGGGGGCGCTGGCGTGATGCTCGCGATTACTTGCAAGTGCCGCCCCGTTACCCCTTTGGGCGCATTGGTGCCGGCAAAAACGATGCACGCCTTGCCGCGCGTCGCTACCATGGTGCGGTGGCGCACGTCCGTGTAGGGGCGCATGGCAATGCGCCCGTGATTTCCATGAGTACCAACGTGCCCGGTTAGGGTGACCCGGTTCAGCCACCTCACCGTGTGGCCCCCGGCAATGGCAGTGAGTTTGGACTGCGAAAGCCATGCTTTCGCGGGCATCGCGTCAGCGATGCCGTAATGCCACGCTCCTGGGAGCGCGGGGGTCCCGCCGGCAAAATGCCTGAACGTGCGCGCCCTGTACGATGCGTTGGTGGCGTTTCGGTTGCGTTGGCAACGCGCGTGACGGTGGTGGCACGGGCGCACGGCCGTGCGCCCCTACGATGGTCCTGGGGACGTCGTGATTGCAGCGGCAACGTTCGTCATGGTGGGAACCGCACGCGGCAGCATGGCTGCCGCACTCCAAAACACGCGCGTACACGCCCATGCGCCCCTACGGGGTGTCGGCGGCATGTGCCCGGACGCTAGCGGGCGGCAACGCTAGTCACGAGCTGCATCGAGCTCGCGGCCACGCCGCCGCAAAGCACGGATGCCTTGCAGCCCCAGCAACGTCAGCAGGCCCAATTGTGCCCACGGCGATACCATTGGCACCGGCGCTGCGCCCGCCTCGAAAGCCTCGTACGCCCCCACGTCGCATTGGGCACCTTGCGGTCGCGCAACGCCACGCTGATCCGTCGTGACACTCGAGTTCGTCAGGTCCGTGCAGTCGCTGACAACGTCGATCGCCGCACTGCCCGATGGCAACGCGTGGGTTTGTGTGGCACCGCCGTTATTCGCCAGAGCTCCGAGATTCAGTACGGCCGAAGGTACCACGCTAAATCCAGCCCCACAGCTTGAGTCGGTGGCGAGGTTGTTGCCACTTGGGGTGATCGTGCCCGAGTTCTGGCAATTCGGCCCGCCGCCTCCGGCCGTGTTATCCCCCACGATCGAGTTCTTGATGTCGACGGTGCCGCCCGCGTCGTTGAATATCCCTCCCCCTAAGCCAGAGCCGCCGCCATCATTGGCGGCGATGGTGACAAAACTGGCGTTCACAGTACCTCCGTTCCAGATTCCCCCGCCATTTTCACCTGAGCCGCCGCCGCTACTGTTGCCCGAGATCGTGCTGTTGGTGAGCGTCACCGCGCCGACGTTGTTGTTGAAGATGCCGCCGCCGAAGTCCGCGCTATTGTCCGAGATCGTGCTGTTGGTGAGCGTCACCGTGCCGCCGTTGCCGATGCCGCCGCCGGCGTCGCCCACGCTATTGTTCGAGATCGTACTGGTGGCGATCGTCGCCGTGCCGACATTGACGATGCCACCGCCGTCGTCGCCCGCGCTATTGTTCGTGATCGTGCTGCTCATGATCGTCACCGTGCCGCCGTGGCCGCTGACGTCGACGCCGATGCCCGCGCTATTGCTCTTGATCGTGCTGTTGGTGAGCGTCACCGTGCCGACGTTGTTGTTGAAGATGCCGCCGCCGAAGCGGCCCGCACTATTGTTCGAGATCGTGCCGGTGGTGACGGTGAGTGTGCCCCCGCTTGGCACAAAGATGCCGCCGCCGCTGTTGGCGGGGAACCCTGCTCCATCGGCGCAGCCGTTTTCCACCGTCACGTTTTGCAGCGTGAGATTGCCTCCACTCAGAACATGGACGATGCGGAATTCTCCTGCGACCACCGAGCCATTCGGATCGCACAGCACGGCCGTGCTCCGCTCGATCGTCGCCCCATTGCCCTGAATGGTGAGTGTGCCGGCAGTGGATGCGCCCGCAATGTCCAGGTCGTCTTCCGCGCCGGTGTCTTCGTTCCCCGCCGTCCCATCAAGGCTCAGTGTGTAGGTCGCGCCTGATTGGAGAACGATGGTGTCATTGCCCGCGCTAGCCGAGCCGCAGTCATTGGTGGCGGCATTGTTGGCCGCACTGATCGCCTCCCGCAATGTGCAGAAACCGTCACCGTTCGTAAGATTGTCTGCCGTCGAGGTCACGGTGAAAGTCGCCGCCATGACCGGGGCGACGGGCCAGAGCAGCGGCGAAAACCCCACGAGCCCGAACAGCCAAACCGCTGCCGCTACCCCACCACCCATTGGGCGTCTGCGTCTGCTCCGCCTGCCTTCCCCCTGTCGCTGCACGAGCCGACACACCCGGCCGCCAAACCCCTCCAACCCATCCGTACCACCCGAGCAGAGGATACGCCGTTGAAGATACACCGCACCCCATCGCCTCGGGCTTACTCTCCCACCGTATCTCGCCATCGTTGGAGCTCCTTTCACCCCTGACCGACAGAGGCCATCCCTGCTCGAGCAGCAGGTGTGTTGCCCAACGATGATCAAGAAGAGATAAGCTTCTGCTCGGTCGAAGCTTCGTGCGCCCGCGGCTAACACCGTTGGCCCCCCAAGGTCAAGCCCAATCGCTGCGCGCGGCGTGCACCCTGACATTGCCCCCTGGGAGCGCGGACGTCCTCGCCGGCAAAATGCCTGAACGTGCGCGCCCTGTACGATGCGTTGGTGGCGTTTCGGTTGCGTTGGCAACGCGCGTGACGGTGGTGGCACGGGCGCACGGCCGTGCGCCCCTACGATGGTCCTGGGGACGTCGTGATTGCAGCGGCAACGTTCGTCATGGTGGGAACCGCACGCGGCAGCATGGCTGCCGCGCCCCAAAACACGCGCGTACACGCCCATGCGCCCCTACGGGGTGCCGGCCGCGTGCACCCGGACGCTAACGGCCGCCAACGCTAGTCGCGAGCCGCACCGAGCTCGCGGCTACGCCGCCAGAGGGCACCTATCCCCGTCAGCACCAACAGCGTGAGCAAAACTAGTCTTCCCAACGGAGCCACCGCCGGCAACGGCGCCGCCCCTGCCCGAAGCACCTCGTACGCACCGACGTCGCATCGAGGCCCTTGCGGTCGGCTTATGCCGCGCTGGTCGGCTGTGACGCTCGCGCTACCGAGGTCCGTACAGTCGGTAACGGCATCGATAGCCGCACTGCCCGATTGCAACGCGTGAGTTTGCGTCGGACCGCCGTTATTCGCCAGCGGCCCAAGGTTCAGCGCCGCCGACGACACAGAAGTAAACCCCGCGCCACAGTTCGAGTCGGTGGCAAGGTTGACGCCACTCGCGTTGATGGTGCCAAGGTTCTGGCAATTCGAGCTGCCTCCGGCGGTGTTGTCGCCCACGATCGAGTTCTTCATGTTGAGGGTGCCGCCGCTATCGTTGAAGATGCCGCCCGCACCAGAGGAACTCCCGGTGTTGTTGGCGATGGTGATAAAGCTGGCGTTCACCTCCCCGTCGTTCCAGATTCCCCCGCCATCTTCAAATAAGCTGCCGCCGCTACTGTTGCCGGAGATCGTACTGTTGGTGAGCGTCACCTTGCCGAAGTTCATGATGCCCCCGCCATCGTCGCCGCTGCTGTTGTTCGAGATCGTGCTGCCCGTGATCGTCACCGTGCCGCTGTTCTCGATGGCGCCGCCGTCGAAGCCGGCGCTATTGCCCGAGACCGTGCTGTTGGTGACCGTGGCCGTGCTGCCAAAGGTGTTGCGCATGCCGCCACCGGTGAACACCGCGCTATTGTCAGAAAGCGCGCTGTTGGTGAGCGTCACCGTGCCGAAGTTGTCGATGCCGCCGCCGAAGCCGGCCGCGCTATTGTTCGAGATCGTGCTGCTGGTGACCGTCACCGTGGCGCCGAAGCTTGCGGAGATGCCGCCGCCGGAGCCCTGCTCCGCACAGCCCTCTTTCACCGTCACGTCTTGCAGCGTGAGATTACCTCCACCGCCGAATCCACTCAGAACCTCG
>BEIG01000070.1 GCA_002898795.1 bacterium HR30
ATTCTTCCTTGAGCCGGAAGCGGCATACGGGGCAAAGGTCACCTTCGATATAGACGCCCAGCATCTTTTCGAACTCGCGCCGTAAATGCCGGGGCAAGAGATGCAACGGCTCCTCGAACATGGGGCAGCCCTCAATGGCATAAAACGGAGGACTTTGTTCGAGCCCGCGTTGGATGTGTTCGACTAGCGAACTCTTGCCGGATCCGACCGGACCCATGAGGTACAGCACCTGCCGACTTTCCTCACCCTTGAGCGCAGCGGCGTGGAAGTAGCGGACAATTTGCGCGATCACTCGCTCGATGCCGAAGAACGAGCCAGCGAAGAAGTTGTAAATTTTTACCGGCTCATCCTTGAAGAGCCGCTTCGTTCTGGGATCGTCCGTGTCGAGAACGTCCCGCACGCCCGCCTGAATGATCATGTCGTAGATGCGGGCGTGAGCAAGCTTGGGGATCGTGGGATCTTGTTTGACCCGCTCGAGGTAGTCGAGAAAAGTTCCCCGCCACTCCCTCGCACCCCGGGCGGCCCGGTCTTCTTCGATTAACCGCTGGAAATGGGTTTTGTCATCGTGTGTCATGGCCTTCGAGCTCCTTGGCGTTGCCGCCGGTGATGCCCGTACTGTCTTCGCTCTGGCTCCCCTACGTCATTCTCTCGTTCGCTCCACTGGTGTGAGGATTCTACTCGCAAAAGTATACAGGTCGGTTCCCCGTATGGGCAATGAGGAATTGTTGGGCGCTCCTGTTTCAGCGCGAGGAGCGAAGCGAGCGATTCCAAAACGAATTGAGGAAGAACGAAAACAGCTTGGGCGCGACGTTGCACCAACCACCACCATCTCTTCCGCGACGAGAACATCGCTCGAAAAGAGCCCTATCACCCATAAGGGCTTTTGGCAACCGGGTTGGCATTTGCTTATGCTGGTGGTGGGCGCTCCGGCTATGTTGGTGGGTATGTTGAGGAAGTGACCTGGCCGGGCCGGAAGGCTCTCGGGGTGCACGGCAAACGGTCCCGTGAGCTTCCCCGTTCCCTCGCTTGGCCCACCCCCGCTGGGTGGTGTGGCGATTGTTTTTTCTCTGGTTTCGCGGATACTGAGACTATGAGCGACTTGTTCCGGCGTGTGGCCATTGTGCAACTGGCTCCGCGACTTGGTGATGTGGAGCACAACCTGAAGCTGATTGAGCAGGGTGTCCAACGCGCCCGCGCGGAAAAGGCAGACTTGGTGGTGTTTCCCGAGCTGGCGCTCACGGGTTATTTTCTGAAAGACATGGTTTCGACCGTGGCCATCCGCAAAGACGGACCGGAAGTGGCGCATCTGGCCGCGCTGAGCCGTGGCCTCGAGCTGATCGTTGGGGCGGTGGAGGAAAGCGAGGACTTTCGTTTTTTCAACAGCGCGCTGTACTTCCGCGACGGCGCTCTCGTGCACATCCACCGTAAGGTTTATTTGCCAACGTACGGCCTGTTCGACGAGGCACGGTACCTGGCCCGGGGCGACCGCATCCGCTGTTTTCCTTCTGCGCTCGGTCGCACCGCGATCCTGATTTGCGAGGACCTGTGGCACCCCTCCACCGCGTACATTGCGGCGCTGGACGGAGCGGTGGCGATCGTGTGTCCGTCGAGTAGTCCCCTGCGCGGAATCTCCGATGGAAGAGATCATGACGATAACGCTGCGTACTGGGAGCTCTTGAACGCAGTGTACGCGCAGACGTTTGGGCTTTTCGTCGTGTACGCAAATCGCGTTGGCTTCGAAGATGGAGTTGGTTTTTGGGGCGGGTCGGAAATCGTCTCCCCCACTGGGCGCCGCTTGGCCAAGGCAAAGTATTATGAGGAAGATTTCCTTGTTGCGGATCTCTCCCTAAAAGAACCGCGGCGCCAACGTGTGCAAGCTCCGTTGCTTCGCGACGAGAATTTGGACCTCACCATCCGCGAGCTTCAGCGTATCCAACAGCGTGGGGAAATACCCGAGCAGGAGAAGCACACGGCGACCGAGCCCGAGGAAGAGGATCAAACCCATGTCGACACCGGGAAGCGCTGAGAGGACTCCTGCGGGGGTTTCGGTCGAGCAAGGCGGAGGGGTGACGCCCTGGACCTGCCCGCCCATCCCGACCAACCCGCCGCTAATTCGGCGGATTCTGACCGCTTTTATCGCCAACGAAGTTCGCAAAGTGGGGGTGGAGCGTGTCGTGGTCGGGCTGTCGGGCGGCGTCGATTCAGCAACGAGTTGCCTTTTGGCTGCCGAGGCGCTGGGTCCGCAAAACGTGCTTGCCATCAAAATGCCGTACCGCACCTCCAGCCCGGAAAGCTTGGCTCATGCCGACCTCGTCATCGCTCGTGCCGGTATACCGTCGCTCGAAGTGGACATCACTCCCCAAATCGACGCTTATTTCGCACGTTTCCCCGACGCAGACCGGGTTCGACGGGGCAACAAAATGGCGCGCGAACGCATGACCATTCTTTACGATCACTCGGCACGTTGGCACGCCTTGGTGCTAGGTACGAGCAACAAAACGGAACTGCTTCTCGGTTACGGCACACTGCACGGCGACATGGCCTCGGCACTCAATCCCCTAGGGGATTTGTACAAGACGCAGGTATGGGCGTTGGCTGAACACATCGGTGTACCAGCGGAAATTGTCCGTAAGCAGCCTTCCGCCGACCTGTGGGCCGGCCAGACGGACGAAGCAGAACTGGGTTTCGGTTACCGGGACGTAGATCGTCTGCTCTACTGCATGGTGGACTTGCGATACTCCAGAGCCGAACTCCTTGCCGCTGGTTTCCCCGAGTCGTTCGTGCGCAGAGTCAGCGAGATGGTGCGCAACTCTCAGTTCAAACGGCGGCTCCCGATTATCGCGAAAGTTTCCCAGCGCACGATCGACCGCGATTTTCGCTACGCGCGCGACTGGGGCGTTTAATCCTGGCCGTATCAGAGCGGTGAGCGTCGATGGGCACCTTGTACGTGGTTGCCACCCCGCTCGGGAACTTGGAAGACATTACTCTACGGGCTCTGCGCGTGCTGAAAGAAGTGGACTGGATTGCTGCCGAAGACACGCGTCACACGCGCAAACTGCTCACGCATTACGGGATTCGCACCCCGCTCACGGCTTACCACGACTGGATCGAGCGGGAGAAAGCTCCCCACTTGGTCGAACGGCTACGCGCCGGCGAAAACGGCGCATTGGTTTCGGATGCCGGAACGCCTGGCCTCAGCGATCCCGGTTTTCACCTGGTCCGAAGCGCCTGGGCGGCCGGGGTGAAAGTGGTGCCCGTGCCTGGGCCATCCGCGGTCGTAGCTGCCTTGTCGGTGGCGGGGCTTCCCGCACAGCGCTTCGTGTTTGAAGGTTTTCTTCCCAATCGCTCCAGTGCTCGCCGGGCCCGGCTGCGAGAACTGGCCGAAGAAAAGCGTACGCTCGTGTTTTTCGAGAGCACGCGGCGCCTTCTCCCGACACTCAAGGACTTGGCCGAGATCTGGGGCGAGCGAACGGTCGTGATCGCTCGGGAGCTGACCAAACAATTCGAGGAGTTTTTGCGCGGTACGCCGACAGAATTGTTGGGCGAGCTGGCCGAACGCGGTACACCTTTGAAAGGGGAAGTGACGATCGTGGCTGAAGGAGCCAGGGCAGATGTTGCCGCCTCGCCCCCGTCCGACTGGGAGAGGGCCTTCGCCGAGCTACGCGCGCGCGGGGTATCGCTTCGTGATGCCGCGCGGCAAATCGCGGAAAACTACGGTGTGCCGCGGCGTCAGGTGTACCACTATGGCCTGCGGCGCGGCTGAAGGAGCGTCTTCGGGTTCAAAAGCGAATCGAACCTTCAGGCTGGCACAACTCAAGAGAAGAACCGCCTCGGATTGGCCACCAGCATGGTTTCAATCTTGTCCTCGGTAACCCCTGCTTCCCGCAGGCGCGGTAGAATGTCGGTGAACAAGTAGGTCGGTTTCCAGTGTGGCAGCACAGTCTCTGGCAGTGGCAGGGCTCGTCCGCGCCAGCACCAAACAGAATCGTGAGAGAGGACGATTTGCTTGGCAAATCCGACGCCGACCAGCCCGATCAGTGCGGCGAGCCGCAGCCGATCTGGCTGGAGGATTTCCAGGCCAAACCGGTCGAAACCCACGAAGCAACCACGATCGAGGAGTTCCACATGGTACCGCAAGTCGGCACTACCGCAGCTATGGCCAATGACCACGTGCCGTAAATCCATTCCTTCGGCGGCGAACAGATCGAGCTGTTCCCGACCCATGGTCCCTTCCTCGGTGTGAGTTGTGATCGGCACGCCCGTAGCGCAGGCAGCTTGGGCCGCCGCACGTAGGACCATTTCCTCGTAAGGGGTCATCTGATGAGCACCCGTGGCTGCCTTGATCACCCCGGGCTTGATCCCAGTAGAGCCAATGCCTTCCGTAAGCTCGCGGATGAAGGCGTCGCGAATTTCATGGGTGACATCCGCGAATCGAGCGCGAAATTTGAAGTACGCGGGCGCCCCCTGGTCTTCCTTGTACAGACCCGTGGCGCATACGATATGCACCCCACTGGCCTCCGACACGCGCGCCATGAGCTCGACGTCGCGACCTAGATCCATGGGGCAAGGATCCACAAGCGTTCTCACCCCTAGCGCTTTGATTTCGAGCATTCGCTCCGTACAAATCTTTACCAGGTCCGACAGCGTGGTTCGCGGGGCGGCAGCGTCGTACTCCCACCCAGGCCAGCCAATCAGTAGGTGTTCATGCATTAGAGTGATTCCGAGCTGATCGACGGGCACAGGCCCCAATACGGTTTGCACCGTTCGCATGATGCCCATGAGACCCCACCGTGCGCGCCGAGTCAACTACGCCCTCTGACTCATCCACAGGCATGTGGCTCTGGCTATTTGGCGCCGTCTCCACAAGGTGCATTGCAAAGCCCTGAGCATCTAGGCATCAAGCAAAGTCTCACGAAAGAGGCGGCCTATTGTGCGTTCGAATTTGGTGGCGATCATTGTCGGGGCTCTGTTTGTTGGCGTTTCTTCCTTTGCGGCCGACTTGCAGCTCGATGTCGACTGCGACGGTCAGGCTGACGATGCAGTGATCCGGCTAGTTGCTTTCATGTTTGGGCGGAACAACTGCCCGAACGCCGACGTAAACGCCGACGGCAGGGTTTCGGCGGCAGACTTCGTGGCGTTTGCCGAACAACTGGTGCCGACGATCGTGCCCACGGCCACGCCATCTGCCAGTCCGACGTCGAGCCCCACGGTGCCTTTTACCATAACCCCCAGTACAACGGGCACGCCGACCGCAAGCGTTAGCGCCACGCAGTTGCCGACGGTCACCGCGACGGCCACAGTGACCCTTACGGTTTCGCCGTCTCCTTCGGCGACGCCGACACCACCGCCCCCCTCTGTCAGTGCAACGCCGAGCTTGACCGCTTCGCACACAGCGGCGCCGACTTTCACACCCTGGGCTTCTCCCACCGCGTCGAGTACGAGTTCTCCGACACCGAGTACCAGCCCGTCCACAACTGCAACTGAGGCAGTTCGCACCCCAACGGAAACCGTGACAGCGACCGTCGAGCCAACATCAACGGCCTCGCCCTCGGAGACAACCACGAGCTTACCGGCCAGAACTTCCACGCCAACCGCTACCTATAGCGCCACGGCCAGCGTAACGTTGCCTCCTTCGCGCACAGAATCTCCTACGCGCACCCCCACGGTGACGGTTTCTGCCACGAGGAGCCCGACTCCCACATGGACTCCGCCGCCAACCCGAACGCGAACTCCTTCGCGTAGCCCTACGGGGACCTGGTCGCCCTCTCCTACGGGATCACCGACAATCACAGCACCACTACCCACAGTGACAGCTTCACCCACCCGGACTGCCTCACCCTCGAGCACCACGACCGGAACGCACTCTCCAGCGCCCACGGCAACGGTAAGCGAGAGCCCGTCCTTTACCCCGTCGCCGTCGGCTACTCCAACTCTTACCCTGACGCCCTCGCCGATCACTGAGGCAACCCACACACCCTCGCCAACGTCCACTTTGACAATGGTCCTTTCTGCTACGGCCACGCCGTCGGCCAGCGGAACAGCCTCGCACTCTCCAGCAGCAAGTTTTTCTGTTTCCCCGACCGCAACCGTGTCCCTAACGATGACGGTATCTCACACACCACTGGCTTCCGGCACCCCGACTCGGTCGCCAACCCTAACGCTTACAGCGATGTTGACGGCTTCGCCGACGCCGAGCTCGACCGCGTCTGGAAGCCCAACACCGAGTGGGACCAGCACAGCCAAGCCAACGAGTTCTTCCACCCCGACGCGTACCGAGGCCCCTTCTTTCACACCCACGATCACGCTCAGCCCGACTGCTTCGAGCTCTCCCACGCCCACGCAGTCCGCACCTCCCACACGCACGGAAACAGGCACGCTCACACCGACCCGCACAAGCACCCCGACTGTTACCTCAACAAACTCGCTTACGCCGACGCACTCGCAATCCCCCACGGCGACCCGCACCAACACAGGCACGCCCACGGCAACGCGCACGCCTTCGCTGACGCCGACAGCAAGCCCCTCCCGCACGCCGACACTGACCCAATCACCCTCACCAACGCCGACAGAAACTAGCTTGCCAACAGCAACGCGTACGCTCTCGGCTAGCTCCACGGCCACTTCTTCTCGCACCCCTACCAATTCATGGACGCCCACTTCCACCCGAACACCAACGATCACTCCCTCGCTGACGCCGACCCGCACCGAGACCGGCACGCCAACCCCAACCCACACGCCGACCCTTACGCTCACACCGACAAGCACCCGGAGCTCGACCGCGACGCGTACGCCAACGCCGACGCGATCGGCTACTTCCACCCCGACGGGCACCCCCACGCCGACGAGTACGCGCACGTTTACGAGCACCCCGCTACCCACGGCAACGCCCACCGTGACCCTCACCCGCACGATTACCGCGACCCCCACGATCACGCCCACGCGCACGCCAACGAGCAGCGAGGACGGGCCCGTCGTCACGTTTTTCGGTGTGGTGCGCGCCAACGGCTGTTACTGGTGCAACGAGCCAAGTTGCTTGTGTAGTGCGACGCCAACTCCTACCCCGCTCTATGACGAGTCCGGGAGACGTGTGTTTGTCGTCGGCTCGGGCACGGGGTTCTACCTCGTGCTCGAGGCCCGTCCCGGTAGCAACGGAGCAGCAGTAGGTACGTTTGTACCGTCGCCTACTCCAGGCGCGGGGGTTTACCCGAGCCTGCAGATTCTCGCATCGCAAAATCTAGGCAACGGATCGACAACCATTTGCGACAAGCAGCCAGTATCTCAAGGTGGGGGTGGGGTGCCGGCAATGCACCCTCCGGATTTTGCGTTGGACAAGGTCGATGCGTTGGTCGACTTTGCCTGCCGCTTTGATGCGAAGCTTCCGAGCGAACCATGCACCTTGGGACCGGATGGTCTCGATGCCACGATTACACCGAACCTCCCCAGCAACGGCCGGCAGTTTTGCGTAGTGGTGACGAAGAATATCGAGTTCGCGGTGGGTGATACCGTGCTTACGGCACGAGTGGCGGATACGTCAGGCCGTACAGGACCAACCTTCGAGATCGTGGTCCGACGCATCCCGTGAGCGGGTGGCGGAGCGATCAACCAACAAATTTTCAATTTCAGCTTGACTCGCGCCAATGTTTGGGGCATACATCGCATGCGTTTGTGCTGGGGTCCGTGTAGTGATCCTGGCGTTTGTCATACGCTGGAGTGACCGAAAGGAGGCGTACGATGCAATTGGTGAAGCGGAGTCCTTGGCTGATGGGCCTGGGCGTGCTGCTGGCGGGGCTGGTGACGGCGCCAGGTGCACGAGCAGATGTGACGTCGGATGAATCCGGCACACTGTTGATTTACCCAAAGGTGGTGTCCGACGGCGCGCGAGACACTTTGATCCAAATGAGCAACCGCACCAACTCGGTGGTCATGGTGCACTGTTTTTACATCAATGCATCGGGGTCTTGCAGTGCAACGGTGGACCAGTCTTGTGAGATCGACGCAGATTGCCCCACGAGCGAAACCTGCATCCGCCAGTGCAATGCAACGAACTTCGAGTTGGTCCTTACCGCCCAGCAGCCAGTGCAGTGGAGGGTGTCGACGGGTCGGCTCACCACGATTCCCTCGGCTCCATGTCGGCCGGGTCAGACCTGCCAGTGCACAGTGGATTCAAGCTCAGGCCAGCTCGTTTGCCCTGGTATGCTCATTGGCCAAAACAATGCGAGTTTCGTTCCCCCTGTGGGTACGGACTTCGTTGGGGAACTGAAGTGTTATCAGATCAACGCTGACGGCGATCCGCTCCCAGGTAACGCCTTAAAGGGTACGGCGACGATCCAAGATTTGGGTACGGGTCAAATCAGTGAGTACAACGCGTTAGCTGTGGCTGCCAATGCGGACCCCGTCAATGGCTTAAATTCCGATGGGGAGTTGAGGCTGAATTTCAGCGGCTCCGGCGCCGGGGAGCTGAACTATTGTCCGCAAAGCTTGGTGTTTACTGCCAATGCCGACGGTGTGGTGGATTCCTTTACCGGTGCGACAATTACGACGGAACTTACTTTGGTGCCGTGTAGCGAGCTTTTGGAGGAGGACGTCCCAGCACCGGTGCGGCTCCGCTTTGTGGGCTACAACGAGTTCGAGCAGTCGCTAAGTATCGAGGCGTTTTCCTTTGAGTGCTTCTTGAATCGGGGTTTGGCAAATCTGCCGGTCAACAATGGGGGTATTTTCGTGAACGGCAATCAGGACTTGTGGAAAATCCGAATTGCACCGCGTCCGGTGAACGTTTGCTACACAGGATCGAACCGTGGCGGTTCGTGCAGCAGCGACGCTGACTGTCCAGGTGCACTGACTGGCCCGGCTGGAACGCCGCTCGGGTGCCTTCCGGCTTCGGGCGTGTTGGGCGTGGCGGAAGAATTTTACAGTAACAACGGCCTTGCTGGCACAGCAGCTTTCAACCTGCGCCACGAGGGTAGTCGGTCTGGCTTTGGCGACATTATTACCCTGCCGGAGTAGGATTGCAGGTCCAGTGGACGGGAGGATTTTCCAATGGCGGAAGGCCTCAGCAAACAACGACGGGCAGGAACGAGGAGCGAAAGGAGTGTAACGATGATAAGCGTGGTCAAGGCAGCCACCCGGTGGGCGTTTTGCGCCGCTGCGAGCGTGGTGATCTTCGCGGGCATTGCCAGCGCAAGAAGTACGACGAACCGACCAGCCTCCATTGTCGTGTGGCCGAAGATTGTTGTGGACACTACGGGCGCTTGGGGTACGCCAACGGACACGAAGTTGATGTTGAGCAGTACGAACCCCAGTGGCATTAAGCAGGCGCACTGTTTTTACATAAACGCTACCGGGCACTGTTCGCTGAACAATGCCGTGGCTTGTCGGAACTCCCTTGATTGCTCCTTGAGAGAAGCAGGGGAGTGTGTGCCGAGTTGGAGCGAAACCGACTTCGATGTCGTCCTCACGCAGGAGCAGCCCCTGGCTTGGTATGCCAGTGATGGTTTGGCTCGGGGGCAATTCCCGTTGGAAGGGCCGTTTCGGTGCAATGCTCCGTTCAATAACTTCCAGTGCTTTACCGACGCTCAATGCCCGAATGGCGTGGGCTGCAACAGCGGCCAAAGCAACTTAGGGAGTGCCATCCCGCCGGCCCCTGAGGATCCGTTCATCGGAGCGCTGGTTTGCGTTCAATACACAGGCGGGAGCCAAAGTGTTCCTGACCAAACGGCAACCCGCAATCGTTTGTATGGGGATGCCACGATCGTCCGGCTCCTCGAGGAACAAGCGGATCCTGCACGCTACAACGCCATTGGCTTGGAGGCGAGCGGGCAGCCAGTACAGGACGGGCGGCTCGTATTAGCAGAGGGTGGTAACTATGCTTCCTGCCCTGGTGTGCTGATTCTCAGCCATTTGTTTGACGGCGCGGTGGATCCGATTTCCAATACGCCCGCAGTGCAGTACGGTACTGAGCTAACCCTCGTCCCTTGTTCCAATGACTTCCTGACCCAAACGCCGGGGCGTGCGGTCGCTCAGTTCCTTGTCTTTAATGAGTTTGAGCAGCGCTTTTCGACGAGTCGGACGGTCGACTGCCTATTCGACTCGGTCCTTTCGCGGATTGACACGCGCAACCCGAGCCGATCCATCTTCAGCGCTGGTGTGGCCGGTAGCCTCGCTGGGCAGACTCGGATTCGCGGCGTCGGCGGCGTGCCGCCACTTGGCTCGGGCCTTTTAGGTGTTGCGCGCGCAGTGTTGGGTGGTGTGGCGGCGAGCAGCGCCGCGTATGACTTGCACCAGCAAGGTAACGCGCGGTCGGATTTGATCATTCTCCCTTGAGGTTTCGAGGGAAGGACCGGGCGGTGGTGAAACTAGCCGGAATGCGGATAACAGCCGCAAGGAGGACAAACATGAGGGCTCTAAGAAGGAGCTGGCTTTTGGGGATGGGATTCGCGTGCATCCTCGGGGCTGCTGCCGTGACTCACGCCCAAACGCGTTCGGGAGCAGATCGGCCAGGGTCGATCTTGATGTTCCCGAAAGTGGTGCGGACTGCGTCGCGCGACACAATTATTCAGATCACGAACACGGGCAACAGTATCAATTGGGTCCACTGCTTTTACCTGTCCGCCCCGGATGGCAGTGGGTACTGTGGGGCGACAGACTTCGAGCTGGTGCTAACCCGGCAGCAACCGACGCAGTGGCGCGTTTCGCAGGGGCGTCGGGTGGACCCGAGCGACTCGTTTGGCGATCCTGGGGCCGGATTCGATCCCGGGTTGATTCCGCCCGTGCCACCTGGGTTCCAAGGGGCGCTCGTTTGCGTCGAAGTAGACTCGAACGGTAATCCTTTTGGGCAAAACCGGCTCAAGGGGGAGGTGACTGTCCTGGACGACAGCAACGGCGACGTAGCCAAGTATAATGCCTTCGCCGTAGCTGCATTAGGGCAAGGCCAGGACAATCCGCTCAATTTGAATGATACGGAGTACGAGACCTGCCCGGGGCAACTGACGCTCAACTTTAGTCCGCGGGGTTCGCGGGACCCAGTGGTCGAGGCCCTGGGTAACGCCTCGCTCAACTCGTTTATTTCGACGAATCTGACCATGCTTTCGTGCAACTTGGACTTGCAGGCCGGTGTCAGAAGCAACGGTACGGTCTCGTTCATTGTGTACGACGAATTTGAATCGCCGTTTAGCGGTTCGTTCCCGTACCAGTGTTGGTCCACGATCGACCTGGGTAACACGCCACAAACTACCGGACAATTTCGGTCGGTGCTGCTACCGGGTGGCGCGATTAATACAATTTTCGCGCAAGCGCGGCTGACACCTTCGGGCACTGGTCTGGTTGCGGTGGTGGAGTCGGCACATGCGGACCAGGCCGGAGTCGTGGGGACGGCGGCTAGCAACCTGCACACGTCGGGTTCTGCGGTCGGAACCGTTCGGCTGCCATGAGGAACGAGGTGAAGCCATGATGCGGTTCGAACATGGAGAGGTCGGTATGACTAGCAGAAGGATCAGCAAGGTCATCGCGCTGGCCGTATTGGGCGGTGTTGCATGGGCCGGTGTCGCTGGGGCGCAGAAGGTATCGTCAGAAGAGGCTGCCGGATACCTGGTATTTCCGAAGGTAGTAGTGGATGTAAGCGGAGATCTGAGTGACGGGATCCCTAAAGATACCGTGATTCGTATCACGAACACGAGCGGCAACCCCAGTACAGTGCACTGCTTTTATGTGGATGGCACACCCCGGTGTACCATCGGAGCTGGCCTGGACGGCGACGGTGCGTGTGAGACGAATGAAGATTGTGACGTCGGTGGAATTTGCACATTGGCGTCGTGCCAAGCGATTAACTTTGACTTGAACCTCACGGCAAATCAGCCCGTTGGTTGGCGGGCGAGCGAAGGGGTAGTCACAACGGGTTTCTGCGTGGGTGGAACATCCCCCGGATTTCCGTGCAGTCAGAATAGTGATTGTGCAGGTTTGGGTGCGACCTGCAAGGCGCAGGATATTGGTCGTGTGCCGCCACTAGCGCCTGGTGTATTCCTCGGTGAACTGAAATGTGTGCAAGTGGTAGGAACGGGTACGGATCCGAACCTTCCGGTGAACAGGAATGACCTAGTGGGGAATGCTTCGATTTATCGAGTGAACAGCAGCGTGGTCGATGTGCAGACTTACAATGCAGTGGGCGTGCAGGCGGTAGCATCCGACGGGGCTACTCGAAACGACACGACGTTGGTCCTGGGAGGGAACAGCCGAGAGTACGCTGGTTGCCCGGCCCAGTTGGTCGTGGACCACTTTTTTGACAATGCGGACTTGAGCACTGCGAGAGAGGTGACGAGCGACATTACGCTGGTTCCATGCAGCGAGCGGCTGGAAGTAGATGACAACCCAGCGGTCCACACCCTCCAGTTCGTGGTGTTCAACGAGTTCGAGCAGCGGATGTCTGCCAGCACGCGCTTGCGGTGTTTCCGCGAGACACAACTGTCACGGTTGGATCGGCGTCCAGGACAGGAATCCTTCTCCGTCTTCAATGTGGCCGTGCAGGGCACGCTGGCCGGTCAAACAGTGATCCGTCCCGTGCCCACGGGTAACGGTGACCCGGGGAATGGAATTCTGGCGGTTGTGGAGGAATTCCATCGGAATCCGAATAACGTTGTGCGGTCGGCTGCGTTCAACGTTCACTTGCGTGGCGACAAGGCACAGCCGGACACGGTTGCGTACTGAAAACGTCACTTCCTTTTGTGAAACAAAAGGGGCCGTCACCAGTGTTGGTGGCGGCCCTTTTTTCTTGTTGGCGAGCGAGCCATAGCTTTGTAAGGTAGTTGGTATGAGTCGCAAGCGAATCTTGGTAGTGGAGGACAACGTCGACAACCGGCGAATTCTGGTCTACCGGCTGAAACGGTTCGGGGACTTCGAAATTATCGAGGCTGGCAACGGCGAGGAGGCACTAAGGCTCGTCGCGGAGAACCCACCGGATTTGATCTTTATGGATCTGAAAATGCCCGTTCTCGATGGGTGGGAGGCTACCCGACGCTTGCGAGCCACGGAGGTGGGTCAACGGATTCCGATTATCGCTCTCACCGCGCAGGCAATGGCTGGAGACGAGCAGCGTGCTTTGGCGGTTGGATGCGACGACTACATTGCGAAGCCGATCACAGACGCCGAGATTGTTCGGCAGAAGCTGGAGCGGCTTTTGGAGCATGGGCGGCCACAGCGAACCTGAAGGCAGAGGACGCGCACTACTACGGTACGTTTTGACCGTTGCTGGCCTTTGTGTGGGGGCCGCATTGGCTGGGCTTGGACTCATCGACCAGGACGAGGGTGCAACCTGGGCCGCTTTGGGATTCGCTGCACCCGTCAGTGCCCAGCTATACGTTGGTGACGCCGAGACCTCCCCTCAGCTCAAACAGTGGCGGAAGGATTTGAGGCAGGCGTTGCGCCGGTTCCGCCGAGTCATTTCCCACTCGCTTCGGTTGTGGGTGGCGTGGGCCCCCACGATGCTTGTGGGGCTTGTTTGGATCCTGGCGGTTGGAGCATTAGATCGAGCGATTGTTGCGCGCTACCGCCAACAGGGGATCTCCGCGGCTGGTAAGACTTTCATCCTTGGCATGGCGGTGTACATTCGGTTGCTTCGCGATCGCGCCACGCCCGCGGTTGGTAAGGCTTTGCTCGTTGCCGTGCTGCTGTACGCTGGTTCGGCACGTGACCTGGTTTGGGATACACGCGGGATGCTCGGACTAATCGATGACGGAGTCTTCTTGGCCATAGCATCGCGGAGTTTCTTGCGGATGTGCCCGCAGCCACGGGTGGAGGCCCATGCGAGGGCCGTGATTCGGCCGAGGAGACGCTCGCGTGTTGCGCTGAATGCCGATGAGCTGCAGCCCCGAGGAGTCCGAGAAGGCTCCAGGATTACCGGAGCTTAACCCGCCGCGAAGCTGACGCTGGCCGAGTGGGGGGACGAGCGGACCCGCGATGCGGTCAGGTGCGCGGACGCGGGAGGCAGCGGCTCGAGCGCTTCGACGGAACGCCCGCACGTAATGTTCCCCTTGACTGGGGGCGCGAACGGCTCGCCACCTTGCCGTCTTTCGCTGCCGAGCCCACTTCACGATGCACGGCATCCTCACGTGGCACCAACCGGAGCCGTGGTACCGAACCACGCTCCGAGGCAAAGCAGATAAAGGTGACCTTCCGTGCGCGTGAGCCGGGGGCGATTCCTCGTCCTCAACTTCCAGCGGGTTTCTTCGGGGGGCCGGCTGCCAAGCGCTGCGGAAGGCTTGCGGCGTCACCCTGTGGGCGCACTTCTTTGTTCTCGAGGTTCACCCTCCAGAGAGCAACCTTTTTTTGCTCGCCTTCAGTCCATAGGAGCGTGACCTCGTACTCCGGCCCGTCTTTCTGAATTGCGCTCCAACTAAACTCGCCCACGAAAAAGTCGTTCTCTTTCGCCTTCAAAGAGTAAGCGCGGATCATGTCGTAGAGAGTGTCGTTTCCCAAGGGTTTGCTATTTTTCACCAGCTCAATGGCATCCTGCTGTTTCTCGGCCCATTGTTCTCCGATCAACAACGGGGAAGCCACTTGGTAGGCAAACCACAACGCGAAAATGCCTAAACTGCCCCAACCAATGATCGTACCAATTGCACTTTCCTGGTTTGCTTTCTCGGCCATGGCAAAGACTCCTGCTCGAGTGCGTTTGTCGGTAACTGCACCAATACCCGAGGCGGTTTCCCACCGCAAGCAGGCCGAAAGTCCACCGTGAAGCTTCGCGCGTCCCTCCAAGGGCCGGGGGTGCCCCGGATATAGAGACGAGCGTCATGAAATTGCGCCCGTGTAGGACGAGCGGCTTGCTTTAAGACGGACAAGGCGGTGCCCTGAACGAGTCTCTGAGCAGTGGCAAATGCTGCCGTATTGCATGCTTCTTCAGTCAGGGCTGTATCGGGTGCGATGCGCTTCCTCATGCGTGAAGCCGCAAGCACGATGCGGCTCCAGAAGCCTCTTTGCTGGCGCGGTGCGCCCGGTCTTGTAGCGCTACTGCCGGTTTCGTGCGTAGCCGACTGCGACGACAACTCTGGGTGAAGTTCGTGGCTTATGCCGGAGCGGCTTGCGAATCCTCGGACCCATGAGTTACGTTCCCAATAAAGTGGCACCTGTTATGTGGAGTCACGTGTGCCCTTCCGCGTTGAATTACACGTCGGCGGCAGGAACGGGGCCCACTAGAACGCCCGACGCGCTGTGGTGCGGGACCGGGGCGTTCTAGGTTGCTGTGAGCGAGGCTTGTTTTCTCGGCAGGCGGTGCTTCGCGCGCCGTCGAGCTACCTGTGCGTCAGTCCTCCCATCCGCAAAGTCGGCAGCTCACTTCCACGGCGGAAGGAGCGTCTTCCACGTAGTACACGCCGGGAATATCTCTCCACGCTCCCAGGGCTACCACCGGCCTTCCCAACACACGCGCTAAGTGAATCTCTGCTGCAGTACCATGCTCTCCGGGGAGGGCGATCACTGAGCACCCGGACGCGACCACCAGCACATTTCTCGCATGACCTAAGCCTGTGGGGATCACCACGTCTAGCCAAGGATTCCCGCCGGCGAAGGTTGCTTCGGGTAGAATTCCCACGACCATACCGCCCGCATGCTTGGCACCGCGACTTACCGCCTCCATCACGCCTCCGAGACCGCCACAGACCACGACAACCCCACGCTTAGCCAACGCCAATCCAATTGCTTCCGCCTGCGCCGCCACCTCGGGTGAACAGACCCCTCCTCCGATCACGGCAATTTGCTTGCGCATCAATGGCACCTCCGAAAAGCCCATACCGCAACTTGCCTCCTCAGCCATCAGTTTTTGCGAGGAGACCTCATGGCAATCCGCAAACCTCGTAGTTAACGCAACTGAGCCGAAAGTGCGTTCAGGACACGTCCCGGCCAGCAGAGGGCAAGTGCCCTCCCGCTTCGGTGAGATAAGCCAACTGAAATGGCCGCTTCGCGCAGTGTGCGGCAGTTGGGTTTACGATCCAGGTTGACTTCGCGCGAGCCGCCGGAGCGATGTGCGATGACCTGGCGGGCTTGCGAGCGTGGGATTGCCTGGTATCTGCACATAAAGATGGGGTGGCAAGTATGAAAGAGAGCGGGTCCGGCACAGGGTTCGAGGCTCTGAAAACTCTTATCGCCGACCTGCGCAAGGGGCTGATCCGCCCAGTCTACGCGTTCGTGGGGGAAAAGTACTTTACCGATCGGGCGGCCCGGAAGCTCATCGATACGGTGGTCCCTCCCGCCGAACGCACGTGGAACCTCGAGCGCTACGAGGGGCTAAACGTGAGCTGGCAACAACTGTGGAACAGTCTCAAAACACCTGGATTTGGTGCTTCGCCGAAAGTGGTGTGGCTCAAAGACACCAACATTTTTGCAGGTCGGGCGGAGAGCCGCGAATTGGTCGACGAGGTGCTTCGAGACTGGTCGAACGGGAGGCGAACAGAAGCCGCCAGCAAGCTCTTGGAGCTGTTGGTGAAGGCCGGGTGGGAACCTTCCAAGTTCGAGGCTTCCCTGGAGTCTTCCGTTGCGGCAGACGTACAAGTGGAGATCTTCGGTCGGCAGCTAGGCGGCGCCGAGTGCCGAGAGATCCGAAACATCTTGCAGTTCACCCTGGATCGTAAGTCAGCTGTCGCTTCGACCCCCGACCCTGTGGACGGGCTCATGCAAATTCTCTCCGAAGGGTTGCCGCCACGGGTCATCTTACTGCTTACGACCGTAGCCGCCGACCAGCGAGGACGTTTATGGCGGAAAATCCGGGAGGTGGGAGTTGCGCTTCAGTTTACGGTGAGTCGCGAGCGTAACCAGGCCCTCGGTCGCGACGCCGCTGCGGGAGTTGTGGCGCAAATCATGCGCGAGCACGGCAAGCGCATTGCACCAAAGGCATTGGACCTGCTCGTTCAGCGGGCTGGGGTGGATGTCGAGCGTCTTGCTTCGGAGGTAGAGAAGCTTTGCCTTTGGGTGGGCGACCGTGCGGAGGTTCAGCCAAAGGACGTCGCCAACGCAACCGCCGATTTGGCTGAGAGTTGGATTTTCGAGTTCACCGGAGCCCTGAGCCGGCGCGATCTGCCAACATCCTTGCGAACGCTGTACGATCTGTTGAAGCGGGGCGAGCAGCCGCTGCGCCTAGTGGCGCTCATCGCTCGCGAGCTACGCAATCTGCTGTTAGCGCGAGAGTGCCTAGAGTTCGACTTGGCCGAGCTACGGAGTGGTCCAAAAGGCAGCGCGACAGAGGTTGTTCGGGCCGCTAAAGGCTCAGGCCCAGGGCCGATTGGTGGGGACGACCCAGCCCGCTCTCTCGGGCGCTATATGTCCGACTATGGCACCTTCTCCAAGGCGGTGATGCCCCGGATACCGGCGGAACAATTGGAAGCGTTTGGCAAGGCTCATCCCTTCGTGCTGTTCAAGCGGTTTCAGGAGGCGCTGCTGTGGGGGGTGCAGGATTTGCAAAAGGCACTCACCGAGCTGGCGTTGCTGGAACAGCAGCTCAAGACTTCGCGTGCGGACGCCCGGATGTTGCTCGAGGGATTTTTGCTCCGTTGGTGTTCGGCGGCAAAGGCCGCGGTCGCTCGACACAGGCTCGCCTAGTCGGTGCCTCGCCGAACCACGAACACTGGGCAGGGCACCAGGCGAATGAGGTTCTCTGCGACGCTGCCCAGCAGGAGGTGCCGCAAGCCACTCCGCCCGTGAGTGCAAATGACTAGCAAATCCACATTCCGCTCTTTTGCCAGTCTCGTCAACTCTTCGACTGGGTTTCCCCAAACCACTATAAGCTCGACATCGGCTACCCCTGATAACCGTTCTTCCCGGACCTTGCGGAGAAGCTCCCACGCCCGTTTTTCGAGCTGGTCGGAACTTTGCCAGCGGCCATGCTCGTCGTACAAGGACTCGGTGGGAACGTGGATAACATGGGGCAGCAAAATTTTTCCGTGCCACAACTCCGCAAATTGGCGGGCATACTCCAGGGCACGGTAAGAATCTTCGGAGAAGTCCGTCGGGCACAGAATAGTTTTGAACTCTCGGCGCATGGGGTGTGGCTCCTTTCCTCAAGGGCGTCTGGAAAGACTCATTCCACAGTCTGCTCCCAAGAACAACAAGCGAAGTACTGGCTTGTGGAAGGCTCCGGGATCGGCATCGTGACTTGGTCCCCTTGCGGCAAAATTTGCACGCGTTGGAGACCCTAGCCTTTTCGGCGCCGCTGCACCTTGTAGTTGCCATTGATTGCCGGCGCTTCCGTTAGGAACATGACTACCCGCGTTCTGACGCCGGATCGGGGGTAGTCCGTCGGAAGTTTTTCGCCGCTCGACGCTATCCCCAAGGCGTTCATCGAAAAGAAACTCCAGCTGGGGCGACTGCTTTCTCGAATGCCGGATGCTGAAAATCGCTCAAGTGGTCAGCCCACACACGCGGGTTGGCAACGGCGAGGAGAATTGGGCCCAGGGCAAATGTGGCGCACTCGTACTCGCTTACGTCGATGAGCGTTCCGGAGCTTGCTTTCTCCCTGTGCCAAAGAGACACCAGCGAGGCCAGGAACCCGAACAACCCGCTGACGATGTCGGCGTAGGGAATTGGCCAGGCTTCGGAGAGCGCTCGACCCTCGGCGAGCTGCCCGCCTAGCCAGGTGTGACCGGACCACGCGTGAAGCGTATGCGCGTAGGCCACCCAGTGCCGGAGTGGGCCGGTTAGGCCGAATCCGGTGATCCGTAGTTGAAGGATCCGGGGGTTGATCGCGCGCAGCCGCTGGTAGTCCAATTCCCAGTTTTTCATCACTCGAACGCTAAAGTTATCGATCACTTGATCGGCCTGGCGGACCAAGTCGAGCAGCTGCGCTCGACCTTGCCGTGTTTCCGCGTCGACTTCGAGTGCCTTTTTACCAGCCCGTAACCGCGTGAAGGTGCTCGCATGAATCGGTTTCGCTTGCGTTAAACCGGGCGGATCGATTTTGATCACTTCGGCGCCGTAGTGGCTCAACAGCCAGGTGGCCAAAGGGCCCGCAATGGCATGGGTGAAGTCGAGTACCTTAATGCTCGCCAGCGGCGGTCCGGACACCGACGGGTGCTGTGCACCTTCGAGGGACCCGCGTTTGTGGGCGGATGGTAAGTCCTGTGAGGTTGCCGGCGGGGGGGCTGGTGCAGGGATGCCGCAACCCCTGAAGAGAATCGGCACACGAGGGTGGCGCAATGGGGCGGCGCCACGTCTCGACGAGCTATGAAGAAAAAACTTGCGCTGGCGAAGATGGGCATCGCTCGCAAGTTGAATCGGGCTACGCACAGCGGCAAAAGGGATTCGCCGCAACTGGGCCCAAGCCGTGAGCGGACGCGAGGGCCAGCTTCTGCACCAGCGAGCGACGACTTCAAAAATCTCACGCGCCTGACGATATCGGGCAGCGGGGTCCTCGAGCGTCTCACGGACAATCCAAGCTGGACCGCCCGAGTCGTAAATCGCGTGGGCTAGAGCAGACCAGTTGCCCAGAATGGTGGCGCTGACCCAACCATCACGGGTCGGCAACAAGGCAAAGGCGTTGTCCCAGTAGCCGGTGTGCGCCCGTGAATCGCCAAATAGGAGGTCGATGACTTGGCCGAGGACCGCTTCCGAATGCAGCGCCTCCTCGTACACCGCACCCTTTTGCAACAAACCGAGTAGGCAACTGCCGGCAGCCCGCAGCGCGGTGAGCAGTGGCAAGCTAATGGGGGAGGGCGCGCGCAGCTCGTTGGCGCGGGCAGGTGGGTGGCTACCATTTGGCTTGTGTTCGTAAGGATCGATCCGAATCCACACGCGATGTCCCACAAGGAGCATCGCTGCCTTTACGGCCGCTTCGTGATGAGGGCGAAAGTGTTCGCAAGGAGAGGTAATCATTGCGTCCGCTGCTCGGATCGCCCGGATTAACCATGCCCGAACTTCCTTTTCGTCCGTCGGCAAACGAACGGCACGCTTACCCGAATGGAGAAACGTAAAGGTAAGCGAAGCGGAACTTGCGTCGATGTCATGTGTCTCTGCGGTTTGGTGACAACCAGGGTGTGAAGCGGCTGGCTCTACCCTCCAAACTTCTGCGCCTAGGCCGGCCAAGATCCGGCCGGCAAGCGACGCTTCTTGGCCTCCCCATTCCAGTATGCAGATACCCGAGAGTGGCGGCGGTTTTCTTTCTCTGGTCATGCGAAGAGAGCAAACATCACGCACTCGAACCGAGCGGCAAGGGTATTCGCCAGGTCTCGGCGCTTTTCTGATATCAGTTCGCCCAAATCGGGCACAAGGCGCCGGGGTCAGGCCGTTCGGGCAAGCGCGGTTTTGGGGATCCAGAGTGGTCAGTGTCGTCGACCAAACGCGGGTATCGAGCGACCCCTTCGTCTGTCAGCGAAAGCCGTCTAGCCTTCATGGAGCGGCTTAGTCGGTTGGCAGGGTTCATTCCCGTGTCGGAAGTGGGGGACAGGAATACCCAGGTTTTGACGTCGGGGCATTTGGGGAGGCGCATTTCGTT
>BEIG01000071.1 GCA_002898795.1 bacterium HR30
GATCCAGTGACGAAGCGGATTCCAAAAAACGTTGCCGTTGTCCCGGTATTTTGCGCGATCCAGGTGTTGCCCCGATCTCTCGATGCCAGCACGGTTCCGTCACCTCCGGCTGCCCAAACGAGTTGCGGGTCCACCGTGCTTACGGCAAACAAGCCTGCGGTTGTCCCGGAGGTCCTGGCTGACCAAGTGTCACCCCCGTCCTCCGTGACGGCAATGGCGCCCCAGTCTCCCACCGCAAAGCCAACGTTGGCCTCCCCTGGGGGGAAGGCCACAGCATAGAGGTCGTTTGTCGGGGCCGGGTTGCGAAGATTCCAACGGGTCCCGTCCTCGGTTCCGAGTAACGTACCGGCGCCACCTACAGCATGGGCAGTCGAACCGCTCGTAGCATGCACGGCGTAAAGTGGATTCGTATTTGCGCTTGTTTGCTGGCTCCAAGACCGCCCGCCGTCCGTCGACTTCAGAATAAGTGCCTGGAAGTCATCCGTAAGATCGCCAACAATCCAGGCGGTCTGTGCATCAGCCCAAGCCACCCCATACAAAGGCACAACCACGGGGCTTACGGACGCAAACCACTGTTGACCCCCGTCCTCTGTTCGCAAAATGGAACCATTCTCTCCGACGGCAAGGCCACGGTTGGCGTCCCAGAAAGCAACTGCGTACAGGGCACTCCCCGTATTGCTCGCTTGTGCGGTCCACGATGCGCCACCGTCTCGGGTTCTAAGCACCGTGCCCGCATCGCCCACGATCCAACCGTTTTGGCTGTCCACAAACGTTACGGCAAACAGATCCCGCGTCGTGCCGACGTTCTGGCGCGACCAAGAATCGCCTCCGTTATCCGTGCGCAACACGACCCCACCTGCGCCAACGGCCCATCCGCGGGCTCCGTCAGTAAAAACCACTCCGTTCAGATCCTCTTCGACACCGCTCCCTTGGGGGTTCCAGTTCGTACCACCGTCCACCGTGACGTAAATCTTGCCCGCTTCGCCGACCGCCCAGCCGCGGCTCGAGTTCACAAAGAAAACGCCGTAAAGATTCACGAAGTCATCGATGAACAACGGTTCCCAGGAGCGTCCTCCATCGAGCGTCCGAAGCACCTCGGCGTAACTACCCACTGCGTAGCCCCGATCAGCCTCAGGAAAGGACAGCGCAAACAGATCCTCCCCACTCGGCGCAGGATTTTGAAAGAACCACGCATCGGCCGAGGGAGTTGGCGTAGGGGTGGGGGTAACCTGGCAACCTGCTAGCGCATTGTTCACCGCCTGGACAATTTCGTCGACAGTTACTTCCCCATCGCTGTTACGGTCGAACACCGGACAATCCGCCGCTGGCGTATTCCCAAGTGCAATGTTGACTCCCCGAATGATTTCATTGATGGTGACCTCACCGTCACCGTTGCAGTCGCCAACACAGCTCTGGCCTTGGGCTGCCCCGGCACCAACCCAAAGAACCAAACCCCAGATACACTGTCTCCAAAACCGCCAGCCAATTGCCTCCACTGATCCCTCCCGAAAAAATTTCACAGCCCCCACGTAAAAGTTCGCTCTGGGGTGACGGCAACAATGATCGACTCCCCTTCCTCGATCGGCTCGATTTTCCGATACTGTCGGTACTTCCGATAAAGAGCCAAGCGCGCCCGGTGGAACGTGGCACCCTTTTCGATGATGGTTGCCTTCCCCACCACCATGATGCCACGGAGTTTCGTCCAGTCCTCGTGGTACTCATCGAACACCAAAGCCACGCGGGGATTCGAGCGAATGTTTTTCACTTTGCGAGCGCCCGCCTCGGAGGCAAAAAACAGCTTTCCACCGATCGCTACGGCACAAACCGGAACGTTATGCGGCTCCATTGCTTCACTAACGGTTGCAAGCCTCGCCACCCGTTGAGCCCGCACGAAGGCCAACTCTTTTCCACGAAGTCGGTATGCCATGTTGCTTAGTTTATCTTACTGTTTTGGTACGTCACGTGGATCAGGCTGCCCTGCGTTGGCCATTCCCCAAAACCTGTTTTTGGGACCGCCGCAGTCCTATCTCACACCTGCCAACCTTGCTCAAGCACAACAACGGCACTGGGTAGACGCGCTGCCCAATTGCAGTTTTTGCAAGACCGAACGAACGCGACCGCCACGACTGCAGCTTTGGTCAGGCGCTAACCCTGATTAAGTTTCGCAGCCGGGGCTTGTGCACCTGCAGCCTCCAAGAGCAGTTGCCGTCGGACTCGAAGGCGCCCGCCAGCGTTTTGGGCTGGCATCGACCATGTTCGATGTTAAGCGTCGTGCCATGCGCGTGCTCTTTGTGCTCGATCCGCTCGAGCAACTTCAACTCGAAACGGACACGTCGCTTTTGCTCGCGGAAGAGTTTCGGCGGCGGGGGCACGAAACCTGGTTTGCGACCGAAGCTGTTTTCCGGGTGGACCACGCGGGCGTGTTCGTGCGCGCGTGGGAGCTTCATGTGGCGGAGTCCGGGGCGCCGCATGCCGGGCTGGAGATCACGGCACCAGTGAAGGACTTCACCCTTGTCCTCATGCGGCAGGATCCACCGGTAGATGCTCACTACCGTTTTGTGGCACAGGCTCTGGGTTTCGTGGCGGCCGAGGTGGCGGTTGTGAACGATCCCGCAAGCGTGCTGCAATGGAATGAAAAGCTGCTGCCCCTCCGCTTTCCCGCATACTGTCCGCCGACCATCGCCAGCCATGACCCAGAGGAACTTCTCCACTTTGTACGGCAAGAGGGCACAGCCGTCGTCAAACCTCTTTCCGACTGTAGCGGCCGAGGCATTCGCATTGTGGATGTGGCGAGCGCCCCGTCTGCCATCGAGGCGGTACTGGCTGCGTACCCCGGAGAGCCGGTGATTGTGCAACGATATTTGCCGGAAGTCGCGCGTGGGGACAAACGGATTTTTTTGGCCAACGGTCAGTTTGTCGGCGCTGTGAACCGCGTTCCCTCCGGACCAGGCCGCTTGGCCAACATTCATCAAGGCGCACGCGTGGAATCCACGACACTGAGCGAGCGAGAGCGAGAGATCGTTGCCGTCGTCGGGGAATTTCTCCAACGGCAGCGCCTGTGGTTGGCAGGGCTCGATGTCATCGGAGGATTTCTGACCGAGGTGAACATTACCAGCCCGTCGGCCTTGCGGCAGATCAACGCGGTTACGGGGGAGCACCTTGAAACCATGGTGGTCGATATTCTCGAGGGTCTTGCCCGAGATCTGAGCCACCGCTCCCGGCAACTCACTGTGTGAACACGGTGAACACGAAGCCAAGCAGTCAAAGCGGATCCAAGCTTGGCTTCGGAGCTGGCGAGTCCACACGCCACTTCACTGAGTAATCCATCAGCGCAAGGCGTGTGATCTGGGCCTAGGGCGCTGGCCCTCCCTTACACCCAGAAGCCCTCCGAGAGTTGCCTGTGCCATGAGTGGGTCGTGACCAACGTGGAAGGCGTAGCCCCCGCGCACGCGCGAAGATCCCTCCGGCGCAGCATGTACCTGCCGTTAAGCCCGGCTCCCACGAAAACCAGCGTGGCGGCGTTTCGCGGCAACGGCCCGCAGTGATCTTCACCCATGGATTTTTTTCGCAACCCGTAGCCCGGTAAAGAGAACCAGCACTCCGCGTCTCGACAAAAGTGCCCGTCCTTTGCTCTCGAGGTGCGCAAGGGTCACGGCTTCACTCCCCCGACGATGTGAACCTGTCACCCCTGGCCCCCGGAATGCCTGTTTGAACAAAGAGCAGGGCGGTGCCAAAAGAGCGATTTCTCCATGCGTGGACTCGAACGATCTTTCATTTCACCCACGGTCAACAAAGGGAGTCGCCATTCGTGAGCGAGCGGATCCCGAACCACCGGACACTTTCGCCCTTTCAGCGGGCGCTATACGCAACCGGTGATTTCACCATCAACGCTGCGCTCAACGCCCTGGCGTTCGTGTTCACAGCCTATTTTCTGATCCATGTGGCAAACCTGCGCCCCGCACTGGCAGGGCTGGTACCGCTGATTGGTCGCGCCCTGGACGCTTTGACCGATCCCATCATGGGGCGCATTTCCGACCGCACGCCCTGGCGCTGGGGCCGCCGTAGGCCCTACTTTGTGCTCGGAGCGCTGCCCTTTGGCCTTTCCTTTGCCCTGCTGTGGACGCCGGCCCCCTTCGAGCACGAGCTATCCCGCTTCGCTTACTACACGGCTGTCTACTGCTTGCTCACAACCGCCATGACCGTGCTGGCGATTCCCTACTTGGCATTGCAACCGGAGATGGCCCTCACTTACGACGATCGTACATCACTGAACACGTATCGAGCGGCTGGGGCAATTCTCGGTGTCTTTGCCGCAATCGCTGTGCGGCCCTTGGCGAACTTCTTCGGTGGAGGTCCCGAAGGCTTTCAGGCAGCAGGAGTTCTCCTGGGTCTCCTCTTCGTTCTGCCATGGGTAGTGGTCTATTTGGTCAGCTTCGAGCGTCCGGAAATGCGTTACCAGGGGGACTCGGGCTCTTTCTTCCAAGGTCTTGTCGATGTGCTCCGCCACGGCAACTTTCGCCGCCTTCTCGCGCTGTTCCTTTTCAGTCGCATGGCGATCGACGTGATCAGCACGGTGCTCATTCTGTACTTTGGTCACTGGCTCGGCCGGCCCTACGACTTCGAGCGAGGAATGCTGCTGTTTTTACTCGCCGTCGTTTGCGCATTGCCCGTATGGCTCTCCGTGGCAAGGAAGACAGAGAAAACGACTCTTTTTACCATAGGAGCTAGCACCTGGGCCTTGGTGCAATGTGCTCTCTTGTTCGTACAGCCGGATTCTCCCCGCTGGCTAGTCTTCGTTCTCATGGTGGTTGCCGGAGCCGGTTATGCGGCGGTGGACGTCATGCCGTGGTCCATGATCGGGGAGGTGATTGATGAAGACGAGCTGCTGACCGGTCATAGACGAGAGGGGCTTTACAACGGGGTGTTCACCTTCGTACGCAAACTCGCCGGAGCCAGCGGAGTATTTCTCGTGCTCACGATCCTCGATGTCTTGGGGTTTCAGCCCAACACAAACGAGGGTGACACCCCACGGGATGCAATCCGATGGCTGGCCGGGCTCGGGCCTCTGACCTTCCTCGCCATGGCCATTCTGAGTGCTCGCCGCTACGCGCTGACGCGCGCAGTACATCGTGGAATCGTTGCCGAATTGTGGGAACGCCGCAGGCGTAACCCACCGGGTAGCGCGTCAGCTTAGATCCGCCAAGCCTGCTCGGCCGGCGTCAGAAATAGCCCGGTGGAGTTTCCGTTGTCTTCGGACCCTTGTCGCGGCTCGGAATAAATTTGCCGGTGATCATGTCCTTGTAGCCCATCCCCGGACCCACCATGGGGTACACATGCGCGTTGGGGTCGATCATGACCTCCAGGAGGGCCGGGCCCGGATACTGGACAAACTCCTCGAGTGCAGGGCGAACCTCGGCAATCTCAGTAATCCGCTTGGCAAAGGAAAACCCATCTGCCTCAGCCGCTCGCACGAAGTCCTTTTTGTGAAGACTCTTGTCCGAACCCGAGTAGCGATTGGCATAGAACAAGTCTTGCCATTGGCGCACCATGCCATCGCCCAAGTTATTCAGCAGCAAAACCTTCACGGGAATGTCGTACGTCGTGAGCGTTTCCAGCTCACCCAAATTCATGCGCAGGCTTCCGTCCCCGTCGACGTCGATCACCAAAACCCCGGGGTTTGCCAGTTGTGCCCCAATAGCTGCCGGGAGCCCGAAACCCATCGTCCCCATGCTTCCCGAGGTCAGCCACGTGCGAGGCCGATGGAAGTCCAAGTACTGGGCCGCCCACATCTGGTGTTGCCCCACTCCGGTGGTAACGATCGCGTTCCCCCGCGTGATTTCGTTCAACGTGGACAGGACGTACTCCGCTTGGATGCGTGGCGATTCCCGGTTCCAATTCAGCGGGTACTTTCGCTTGAGTTCCAGAACGTAGGCCCGCCACCGACTAAAATCCTTCTTGAAGTCGCGCCCCGCCTCGAGCAACTGTTGCAGCCCCCGCTTGGCATCCGCCACGTGCGCCCAGTCAACGGCCTTGACCTTGCCGATTTCCGAAGCGTCGATGTCCAAGTGCGCAATTTTCGCATGCGGGGCGAACTCCTTCACTTTCCCGGCTACGCGATCGTCGAACCGCGAACCAATGGCGAACAGAAAATCACAGTCCTCCACAGCATAGTTTGCGTAAGCCGTCCCGTGCATTCCCAGCATGCGCAGCGAGAGCTCCGCAGTGGTATCGTAGGCGCCGATGCCCATCAGTGTTGTGACCACGGGGATTCCGAAGCGCTCCGCAAACGCACGGAGTTCGGGCGCGGCATCTGCGTGAATGACCCCGCCGCCGACGTATAGGAGCGGCCGCTCGCAACTGCCCAGCAAGCGAAAGAACGCTTCGGCATCCCGAGGCGAAAGTGTGGCTCGATCCAAGGCAGCCAAGCGCTCGTCGTATCCTCGCAAACGCAGCGTGCCACTGCCGCGGAACACACACTTCGCAAGTTGGACATCACGGGGGATGTCCACCACAACCGGCCCCGGTCTGCCACTTCGCGCGATGCGAAATGCGCTGCGAATGGTGGCTTCAACTTTCGTTTCGTCCGTAACTAGGAAAACATGCTTCGCGCATGCAGACATGATGTTGAAGACAGGAGCTTCCTGGAAAGCATCGGTACCCATCGCCACGCGTGGCACCTGTCCCGTAATCAAGACCACCGGGACCGAATCCGCCTGGCAGTCGCGAATTGGGGTGACGGAATTGGTGGCTCCAGGACCCGAGGTGACGATGAAAACACCGACGCGACCGCTGGACCGGGCATAGCCCGCAGCCATAAATCCTGCACCTTGCTCCGTTGCCGGCACCACGAGCCGAATCTCGTTCCCGTGGTGTTCCTCGTTGTAACGGAAAATCGCATCGTACGTGGGCAAAATTGCTCCGCCGCTGTACCCGAAAACGGTGTCCACCCCCTCGTCAGCAAGCACCTGTACGATTGCATCTGCATTGGTCATCTCGACACCCGCTCTCGGGTGTGGAGCTTGCGCCACCTCGCTCAAGTGCGGCGCTTCGGTACGTGTGCGTTGCATCGACCGAGAAGGTTTCGCCGTAGCCATAGGTCTGCTCTCCTCACTGGAAAATCAAAACTTAAAACAAAAACAGAGAACAGCCTAGCGCACATTGCAACGACTTGCGAATGGGTACTTTCCCTATCGAAAAAAAGCGGGCCCGGGGTTGTTGTGACCACCGGGCCCGCTTGCGGGGAAGGCAGGGAGCACTCAGGCTAGACCGATGGCGCGGTCAGCCTCTTCGGGATCCACGTTCTCGAACTGGAGAATCCCGAGCTCATCGAATGCCTTGCGCACGTAAGGCGTGAGCAGCCCGAGTTTCTTCAAGTTCGGCACAATGCGCGAAAACAATGACTCGCGGAACATCTTCATAACGGGCGACTGCAAGACGATTTCGCGCACCTCATTTTTATTGAAGCCGATGTACTCAGAAACTTCCTCGGCCAACAGGCGATCCCGCATGAGGCGGCAAGCTTCGATCACGAAGTCTTCCCGATCTCGGAGTTCGTTTCCGGCCATGTCCGCGTAGTACCCTCTCAGAGACAACACTCCAAAGGCAACATGCCGCGATTCGTCGCGCATGACGTAATGGACGAGCTCTTTAACAAGGGGCTCACGCGCAAGCTGATACATGTTCGAAAACGCCGCCATCGCTAGGCCCTCCACGAGGATTTGCATCCCCAGGTACTTCATGTCCCAGCGCCGATCACAAATGATCAAGTCGAGTAAATGCTTGAGGTTTGGATTGATCGGCCATTGCCACTCCAGCTTTTCCTGGAGATAGCGACTAAAGACTTCGACGTGCCGCGCTTCGTCCATCGTTTGCGTGGCAGCATAAAGCTTCGCATCCATCCATGGGGCCGCTCCGGCGAGCTCAGAGGCCACAATTAAAGCTCCCTGCTCCCCGTGCATAAACTGCGACAACTGCCACGCAAGCTGCGCGTGCCGTAAATGCGCTACCTGCCGCGGCGTCAGCTTTTTGTACGGCCCGTAATCCTCCAGCGGATTGTACGCCTGCGGAATAATCTCAGCCTCTGGGTCTACCGGCGTATCCCACTTGAGCTGAGTGGTCCCGTTCCATTGCTCTCGTTTGGCCTTTTCGTATAGGTCCCGCAGTCCTTCCTTGACGCTGCCATAGTTCCAGACGTATGTGATGTCGTATGCAGCAAGTAGTGTATCGTTGGGCATTTCGTCGCTTCGCGGGCGAATCGTGTCCTTTTCTGCGGCAAGGCCCATGGTCTCCCTCCTCGTTTTTCGTTGCGCTGTGGCAATCGAGCTGCAACTTATGCGCTTCCGCATCTAGAGTCAATAGGAATCTGAACTCGCTTTCGCTTCTAGCGAAACAGGCTTAGGTTGGGCAAATCATGGCACGGAAACCAAGACTCCGCCGCGCCACAGTTCGCACCCCCCAGCAAGCACGAAGTCGGCGCACCCGGGAAGAGATTTTGAAAGCGGCTGTGGCATGTTTCGAGTCGAAGGGGTACGACGAGACCACAACCGCCGCCATTGCCCGCAAAGCACGCATCGCAGTGGGCACGCTGTACGGATATTTCGCTGACAAGCGCGCCATCTTGCTCGAATTACTAGAGGGCACAACGAAGGAAATCAGCGATTACGTGGTGCAAAGTCTCGACCCCCAATTGTGGGTGAGTGGAGACCTGCGGCAAAGTGTCCGAACGCTGATCGACGCTCTCTTCCACACCAGGCGGATTCAACCTGGTCTTCAGCGCATTCTTTGGGAACGTTACTTCAAGGACCCTGAATTTCGCCGAGCCGTCGAGCTGATCGAAGAGCAGGTCAAGCAAGCGATGGTTCGACTGTTCGAGGCGTTGGCTCGTGAGGGAAAACTGCGTGTGCGAGATTTCGCCACCGCCGCGTTCGTAGTGCATGCCGCAGTGGAGTGGACGACCTCGCGAGTGATGCTAAGCGGCACCGAGGAAAACGTGGATGCCACGGTAGAAGCCATCACGGACATGGTTTGCCGCTTTCTGTTCCATGAACCGGAGAGCCGTAATGCGCTGGACAAAGAAGAGGCTGGAAAACCGATGGAGGGAGGGACTCCGCCCTCAGCCTTGGAACCAAGGCCAGGAGAAACTCGGCAAGAGAGCGAGCACGCCACTCATTTGCCACGCTCGTCATGAGTAGCCTCGTTCAACGGTGCCAGCTGCCCAAGAACCTGGCCACTGTCACCCAGATTGGGGAGGAAGTCGCGCCCCGCGATGTTGGGCTTTCGGCTGCTCAGGTCGAGGAGATCTGGAAAGCGGTGACGGCATTTTTCGCCACTGGAGTGCATCCGGCGTTACAAATTTGCTTGCGCCGGCGTGGCCGCATTTTTTTGCACCGAGCGCTCGGGTACGCACGGGGTAACGCACCGCAGGACCCGCCCGACGCCCCAAAGATCCTGTGTACCGTCTCTACACCTTTCACAATTTTTTCGGCGTCGAAAGCGGTCACGGCGATGGTCGTCCACCTGCTCGATCAGCATCGTCTAATCCACCTTGACGACCCAGTGTGCGAGTACATCCCGGAGTTTGCACGCCACGGGAAAGAGTGGATTACGATCCGTCATGTGCTCGCCCACCGTGCCGGAATCCCCACTCTGCCTCCGGAAGCCATGAGCCTGGATAACTTGGAACATCCTGAGAAGGTGGTCGAGATTCTTTGTGACTTAAAGCCGGTGTGGCCGCCAGGCCGTGTGGTCGCTTACCATGCAATCACAGGCGGGTTCGTTCTCGCCGAGGTGGTGCGCCGTGTTACCGGAACGGACATTCGTACCTACTTGACCCATACGATCCGCGAACCCTTGGGATTTCGCTGGATGAACTATGGTGTCCGCGAAGCGGATGTCGGCAAGGTCGCCCACAATGCGTTTACCGGGCCTCCTCCACTTCCACCGCTGTCCACTCTTTTGCACAAAGCTATCGGTTCGGACGTCCGAACGGCCACCGAGATCTCCAACGACCCGCGCTTTCTCCGCGCGATCGTTCCCGCAGGAAACATCGTCACAACGGCCGAAGAGCTTAGCCGCTTTTTTCAGCTCCTTTTAAATGGCGGCGAGCTGGACGGAGTGAGAATCTTCGATCGGCGCACGGTGCGGCGTGCCACCCTCGAACAAAGCAACTGGGAAATTGATTTGAGCTTTGGTTTGCCGCTCCGATACTCACTCGGCTTTATGCTGGGTGCGGACTACGTCAGCTTGTACGGCCCGGATACCCGCCAAGCATTCGGACACTTAGGATTCACCAACATCGTTGGCTGGGCCGATCCCGAGCGGCAGATCGCCGGCGCGATTTTGAACAGCGGCAAGCCGCTGCTTTGCCCCGAAATTTATTACGCTTGGAACATCATGCGTGCGATTGCCAAGCACTGCCCCAAGGAAACCGGGCAGTCCTTAAAGCCCGCGCGGCGGTCGAGGCCGGAGCCGCAGTCTGCGGGGCAGTCAGCGCGCCGGCGTAAGAGCGTCTCGCGACGCTAAAAAGGCAAAACACGATCATCGATTTGCCCCTGCATTTTTTGGCGTGACCAAGGTCAGGCAATAACGCAGAATAAAGTCCGTGAAGGAAACACAAAGTTTCTCTCGCCAGGGTCAACCCACCACAGTCGCCGGGGTCACCATCGTTTGCTCGCTCCCCGGAACAGGCAAGACGGCTCATGTTCTTGCCAGATTGCTCGCAGTAGCCGAATCCTGGTCCGAGAAGCGAGGGAGTGCCATCGAGGTCATTGCCGTGGACGAGGTACTTGAAGGGCCAAGCGAAGCGGCAAAGATGCTTGGTCCGGTCAAACTCGTACGGCACAACCCTCAAGAGCCGTGGGCAATCTTTCTCGACCGAATTCTGGCTCACGCCGCCGGCAACTGGATCGTTGTGGCCAGCGAGGCCATACCAGAACAGGTGGAGTTCATCGAGGCCGTGTTAGCCAAACTCGACCAGGACCCCCGTCCCACAGTCGGTGTGCAAGCCAAGGAGGAGTGCTCCGAGGCTTCGGATGGTGCGAGTGGCTCTGCCCGCACAGTGTTCGCCCGGGAGATTGTTGCGTTTGCTGCACCAAGAGAACTCTCCATCCAGGCAAGCCGAACTTTGCCCCTGCTAGGCTCGCACCTCCCACTGGCCGAGTGGTGGGAAAGCATTGAATCCATCTGTCGCCAGGGGCGGTCAGACAGTCGCCCAGCACTGGTCACCCTGCCACGAAGGCGGCCTCACACTCACTTAGAGGCGGAGGGAAGTGCTGCGCTCTCGACAGCCGACCACTCGGCACAACTCGCCACGATCATCAAACGGCGTGCGCTAAACGACCTGCGCGTTCTTCTCATGACCATGGTGGTGGCAGCGGTCTCCTCAATGCTTGCCCCCGGGCGACTAAGTTCGATTGCCGCCTGGGTCACTGGGTTAACGGGCTTTTGCACGGTATCCCTCTGGTACCTTCAAAAGGTGGCTCTTCCTGTCGTGGCCCGAGCGTCGATTCCTTTGAAGTTCTCCGCCGAAGTTTTGGCACAACGCTTTCGTTTGGCAGCCTGGCTGCATTTTGCTCCCGGAGCGCTTCTGGCAATCGTGTGCTTGCAACCCGGTGCATTCCACTTCCAGGGCGGGCTCCGCGTCGCTCTCGTCACTGCGGCTACTGTTATGGCCGCCTTGGGCATCCACTTGGGCAGTTGGGCGCGCATCTTGCGCTGCATCGTTGACCCACCCGAGACTCGGAATACAGTTTCGTCTTGAGCATGGGGACAGCGTGTTGGGGATCGAACGGAATCCGTGCGCGTCCAGGTAAGTTCCATCTCCCACGCGCCTGACCCGCCAACTTGCGACCTTGCCGAACCTGTGGCAGCAACGACCGCGTGTCGGACGTAACCCTGCGAACAATCTCCGCGGAAGAACGCGACGCCGTGCTCGACTTACTTGCCGAGTGGTACAACGACCGCAACTTTTTTGCTCGCTACTTGCTCCATGATCCAACGTTCTCTCCGGACCTTTGTTTCGTCGCCGAAGAGCACGGAACTCTCCTCAGTACATTTCAAGTGTTCCGCAAGGAGCTTCGCCTCGACGGTACTTCGCTCGACGTCGCAGGCGTAGGGAACGTTTTCACTACAGCCGCAGCCCGTGGGCGCAGAATTGCATCACGACTGCTGGAGTATGGTCTCACCCAACTGCCGAACCACGGCTTCGACGTGTCGTTGCTGTTTGCCGTTCGCCTGGCTTTTTATGCTCGCCTCGGGTACCAAAGCCACCTACGCTACCTCGCGTTCTTCGCACCCGGCGCTGTTGTGGAACTCTCTGGGAGGTACCTGATTCGAGCGTATGAAGACGCAGACTTGTCAGCAGTCGGCGAAATCTACGACCTCTACAGCGGACGGCTGCGAGGCACCACGATCCGAAGTCCAGCGTATTGGAAAGGCCAACTGCGGTACGCGGGCAACCCAGACGAACGTTTCCTTGTGGCGCTAGACGCAAACCGAGTCGTTGCCTACGCGCGCGCGACAGAATTGTGGGACTTCTGGGTCGTCATGGAATACGGTTATGCCCCCGGGCATCTTGAGGCCCTCGTGGAGCTTCTGTTGCGCCACTTTGCGGAGGGAACACAAAAGCACCCGGGGATGCTCGTCCAACTGGCACACGAACCAAAGGCACTCGAGGCCCTCAAAGCTCGCGGTCTGATCGACCGCCAGATTGAAGACGTCTTCTGGATGTGGCGCGTAGTTTCCCCCGAGAGGCTAGCGTCCAAACTCGGCGTGCCGGTGGGCGCGGTAGAAAGCCCGAACCTTTGGAGGGATCTTCTGCCACCAGAATCAAGCGTTTATTGGATCTCCGACCGCTTCTAGCCGGCAGCCCCTTGCTTCCACTTGATGTTGCAACCCAAGCTTGGCTTTTGCGTTGCCGGTACGGGACGACCTTCGAGCACGGCATCCACCGCTTCCCGTAGGTCGGCACCCGTAGGAGGCAATGCCGTGCCTGGGCGGCTGTCGTCAAACTGCCCCCGGTAGACCAGTTTCCGCTCCCGGTCGAAAAGGAAAAAATCCGGGGTGCAGGCAGCCCCGTAGGCTTTAGCAACCTCCTGTGTTTCATCGAACAAGTACGGAAAGATGTATCCCGCTTCCTTTGCCTCCTCGGCCATTTTTTCCGGGCTGTCTTCGGGATACTGGGTGATGTCATTCGAGTTGATGGCCACGATGGCGAGCCCCTTCGGGATGTAATCGCGGGCGAACTGGGCCAACGCAGACCGGATGTGTTTCACATAAGGGCAATGGTTGCAGATAAACATTACCAACAGGGCGGGCTTATCCGCGAAATCGTCGAGCGAGTAATACTTCCCGCTCGGGTCCGGCAATCGAAAGTACGGCGCTTTCGTCCCGAGCGGAACCATTTTCGAAGGTGTTGCCGCCATACCAATGTACCTCCTCGCGATCGATCTTCTTCAATGGTGAAAGCTCGGGTGTTCCGCAAGAGGCAGCAGCGCGTCGCCTTCGCCATTGACTCTTCTTGGGCTTGATAACAAAGTGCACGAACTTCGAGGAGCTGAAGGATGATCCGTTCACTGATCGCGTTGTACTTGGTGTTCGCCCTTACGCTCCCACCCCTGCTGTCCGCTTCAGGACAAGGCGTGTGTTCCTCAGGCGAGCGCGACAGCCAGCCCTGTTCGGAACAGGTGGACTGCCCCGGCGGTGCCTGCGTGTTCGTTCAAGGTATTTGCGACGGCGGCACCGACGACGGTGCCGATTGTGAATGCCCGCTCAGCACATGCGGGCTTGCCTTTGCGTGCCCCAACGACCCCGTCCTCGGCTCGTGCATCTCCGGCCTGCGGGCTGGGGAGTGTTGCGACCCAGCGTTCAATTGCAGCGATGGCAGCCCTTGTGCTCCGACACAAAAAGTCTGCCTCGATGGTCCTCTCAAAGGCTTTCCTTGTTTGCGCGACGCCCATTGCCTGGGAAGTCTCTGTTGGGCCTTGGGCCGTAGGTGCGACGACGGTTACGCTTGCGTAGACGACGACGATTGCCTCGATGGCACTTGCCAAGGTACGGGAAACTTTCCTACCCCGACCCCGACTTCCGCAGTCACACCTTCTCCAACTCCCGTGCGATGCGTCGGCGACTGCGACGGCGACGGCTCCGTGACGATCGACAACATCCTCACGATGGTCAACATCGCCCTCGGGCAGACCCCGCTGAGTTCGTGTTTTGCTGGGGACGAGAACGGAGACGGCACCATCACGGTCGACGAGCTTGTCGCCGCCGTTACCGCCGCCCTGCTGAGTTGTCGTTGAGATCCTCGCTGGCCGGCGCAACGGCGGCCTGCCTCACTTCCCCAGTTGCTTGCGCTGCCAAGTGCAGGAACACATCTTCCAACGAAGGCTCGCGCAGCTTCCAACTGCGCACGGCGATGCCAAGCCTCTCCGCAGCTCGTACCCACGCTTCGGGGTTCGACTCGGTGCGCGGAATGGCAACATGCAAATGTTCGCCAAACGGCGCCACTTCCGGGAAGCGCAAATCTTGCGCAAGCTTACGCCGCGCGCGCCGGGCGTCAGCACAATGCAAGTCGAGCACGACCGTTGGCGATGTCGCGCGCAGCTCACTCGGCGTGCCCGTGGCAATAAGCCGCCCCCCGAGCAAGAAGCCCACGCGGTTACAGCGCTCGGCCTCGTCCATGTATGGCGTCGACAGGAGAATCGTCGAGCCCGCTTGCAAGAGTTCGTACAAGATGAGCCAAAACTCGCGACGCGATATGGGATCGACACCGATCGTCGGCTCGTCCAGAACCAGGATTTTCGGCTGATGGATGAGCGCGGCACAAAGCCCGAGCTTTTGCTTCATCCCTCCTGAAAGATTCCTGGCGAGTCGATCTTGAAAAGGTTCCAAGCGACTGAAGCGCAACAAGCGCGACACGCGCTCGCGGCGCTGCCCGGGGGGGACGTGCCAGATTTCCGCTACGTACAGCAGATTTTCTGCAACCGTTAACGTTTCTGACAAGCTAAAGCGCTGCGACATGTAACCGATCCGGCTCTTTGCTTCCGCGGGATCCTTCACAACGTCGATGCTGTCGATCAGCACGCGCCCTTCCGTGGGAGCGATCAAACCCACGAGGGTCCGCAGCAGCGTCGTTTTTCCCGCGCCATCAGGGCCGACAATGGCGAACAGTTCCCCTCGAGGCACCCGCAGGCTGACATCACGGAGAACTCGGTTCCCCCCTGGGTAGACCTTACCGAGCCCTTCCACCTCGATCGCGAACTCGCTTGCCCCTTCCATCAAGAAGGCTCCTGGCGGTGCTCGTGGTCCAGCGGAATCACCGCGTCCGCCGGCATGCCAGGTTTCAGCACACCGTCGGGGTTGTCCACTTCGATTTTCACGCGGTACACAAGCTTCACCCGCTCGTTTCGAGTTTGGATGTTCTTGGGCGTGAACTCCGACTTATCGGCAACGTACGTGACGCGGCCTTCGAAGGCTCGCTGGGGATAGGCATCTACATATACGAGCGCGCGCATCCCCAACCGTACCCGCCCTAAATCCTGTTCGCTGACGTAAACGTTCACCCACGGCCGCCGCAGATCCCCCATGGTGACAACCGGGGTACCGGGCAGGACGCTTTCTCCCACCTCCCGATTTTTCGAAAGGACGCGCCCCGCAATGGGTGCGAACAAACGGCATCGCGCCAAGTTGAGCTCCGCGATCGCCAAAGCTTTTTCCGCCTCGCGCAAGCGCGCACGCCCTTCTTCAATTTCCTCGGTACGAAAACCTTCTTTCAGCATTTCCAACCGAGCCCGCGCGGCGTCGCGGGCTGCTTGCGCCGCGTCACGCGCCGTTCGCACGCGTTCCCACTCGGCTTGAGCTGCGATCCCTTGGCGAAAGAGCTCCTCCACACGGGCAAAATCGCGCTGGCGCATCTGCAGTTCGGCCTCGGCCGACTCGAGCGCCGCCAATGCCTGATCCACCTCTTGACCACGTGCACCGCGCGTGAGCAAAGCATAACGAGCTTCGGCTGCGGCCTTAGCTGCCTGCGCCCGCTCGACCTGTAATCGGAACTCCCGCTCGTCCAGTTGGGCAATCGGCTCGCCCTTATCCACGGCCGCCCCTTCGTCCACAAAGCGAGCGACGATGGTGCCGGGCACCTCGAACGCCACATCCACCTCGGTAGCCTCTACAATTCCGGACCCGCGAATTGCCGTCTCACGCTGCTGTTCCTGTTCCTGCCAAAGCCACCACGCCCCCACGGCTACGAGAGCCACCAATCCGATTCCTAGCCACAATAGGCGCCGCATGTCCTGAATTTAAAGCACAGGCACCGTGGCGATGTAACCGCATTCGACTGGGCACAACGCCCTCCCCACCGCTCTTGCCACGAGCGAGCGGCCTGCGGAAGCGAATTGTTCCCCCAGGATTGTCGCACTATAGTGAACCAACGTGGCCAGCAAAAACCCACCTTCGGGAAGCCTGAAAGCGCTATTGGATGAGCTCAGCGTGCCGCGCGACGAGCTTGCGGTACACCTGCCAGACAAGGCGCTGCGCTGCGTGGCCTGTGGGCATCGCTGCTATCTCCCAGATGGCAAAATTGGGATTTGCAAAGTTCGCGAAAACCGAGGAGGAAACCTGTACGTCCCGTGGGGCTACGTGGCTGGTTTGCAATGCGACCCGGTAGAAAAGAAACCGTTCTTTCATACTTACCCGGGTTCCCTTGCATTGAGCTTTGGCATGTTGGGTTGCGACTACCATTGCTCCTACTGCCAAAACTGGATCACGTCGCAGGCCTTGCGGGATCCAGTCGCTGGTGTTGCCCCACGTCGGGTCAAACCCCAGGACATCGTTCGGCTCGCGCGCGAGTACGGCGCCAAAATCGTTACAAGCACGTACAACGAGCCCTTGATCACCTCGGAGTGGGCTGTGGACGTTTTCCGCGAAGCGCGCGAAGCTGGGCTGGTGACGTCTTACGTTTCCAACGGCAATGCGACGCCCGAAGTGCTGGAGTTTTTAAGGCCATGGGTGGACTTGTACAAAGTTGACCTCAAGGGCTTTGACGACCGCCACTACCGCAAGCTCGGTGGCTTGCTGGAAACGGTGAAACGTACGATCCGTGACTTGGTACAGCTTGGGTTTTGGGTGGAAGTGGTCACACTGCTGGTGCCAGGCTTCAACGACTCCGAGCAGGAGCTACGAGGTCTCGTCGAATTCTTGGCCGGGGTCTCACCCGACATACCCTGGCACGTGACGGCGTTTCACCCAGACTACAAGATGACCGATCGCGATGCGACCACCGTGGAAAAACTCTTGTTCGCCGCCCGCTTAGGGGAAGAAGCCGGTCTTCGTTACGTTTACGTGGGCAACGTACCTGGTGCGGTGGGCGAGTACGAGAATACACGTTGTCCCGGTTGCAAGCTGACCCTCGTAGAGCGGCGCGGCTACCGCGTGTTGCGTGTGAATCTGAGCGACGGTCGTTGCCCGCACTGCCAGACAAAGATTGCGGGGCGCTGGGAGAACTCTGCTTCGGTACAACAGCAGAATGGAGCATGGTGGCCGAGACCGATCGCTCTGTAAGTGCCCGTTGGCGGCGCCGAGATTTCGAAGGACCCACGGCAGAAGTCGCTAAGCGGCTTCTCGGCTGCTTTCTATGCCATCGGGTTCATGGTCACATTTATCGCGGCCGCATCGTGGAAACTGAAGCTTACACGCAAGATGCGGCGTCGCACGCGGCCAACGGAAAGCGCACCCCACGTAACGCAGTGATGTTCGGACAGCCAGGTCTCCTTTACGTGTATTTCACATACGGGATGCACCACTGCGTCAACATCGTCACCGAACCCGAGGGTACCGCAGGGGCCGTGTTACTTCGCGGGCTCGACCACATCGATCGCGCCAATGGCCCAGCGCTTTTGGCTCGTGCACTTCACCTGACCCGTTCGGATAACGGGCGGGATCTCGTTCGCGACCCTCATATCTGGGTGGAACCAGGATTCGTCCGCCCTGAGGAGCAGATCGTGGTCAGCACGCGGATCGGGGTTCGCCTTGCTGCAGAGCTTCCCCTGCGCTTTTACCTACTCGGGAGTCCCGGCGTGTCTAAGCGCGACCGGAAAGCAGAAGAGCTCCTGCGCCGACCTTGACGCTCGGCGCAGCAAACTCCATAGGTACTCTCGGCTGTTATGACTGACTCCCGTCGCACGACTACGGCTCCTCAAACGAGTCCGAGTAAAAAATCCCGTCTCCGACAAAACATCGAGTCTCTGGTGGTCGCCTTGCTGGTGGCTCTGGCGATCCGCGCTACCGTGGTGGAAGCATTCTGGGTGCCGTCCGGTTCCATGCTACCCACTATTCAAATTGGGGATCACTTGTTCGTGAACAAGCTCGCTTACGGCTTCCACATCGACATTCCCTTCACAGGGATCGTGATCCCGATTACCCAGTGGTCGCATCCGAAGCGGGGCGACATCGTGGTGTTCGTGTCCCCTAATGACGGCAAGACAGACTTGATCAAACGCGTCGTCGCCGTTGCCGGAGATAAGGTCGAGGTGCGGCAGAAGAAGCTGTTCATCAACGACGAACCGGCACCGGATCCGTATGCGCACTACAAGTACCCCTATGATGTCCACGCCGTGCCGCGGGACAATTTCGGCCCTGTCGTAGTCCCGCCGGGCAAGTTCTTCGTTCTGGGAGACAATCGCGACGAGAGCTTAGATAGCCGGTACTGGGGCTTTGCCGACGAGAAGGCGATCAAAGGCAAGGCAACGTTCATTTACTGGTCGGGTTGGAAGTTCGACCGGCTAGGGAAATTCCTCCACTGAAGTTTCCGACTTCCACCTCCGCCGCTGGAGTACGCTGAGCAGCTGACGGAATTTTCCACGACCCACTGCCGCAGGAAACCGTTGCCTGCTGGCAGGCCAGTGCGAGACATCAGAGAGGCTTCCTTAGCTTCCCGCCCAGATCGCCGGAGAAGCCCCGGGTACCTCCCAGCCAGTCCCCGGACTCATCTCCCGGCGAACTCGAGTGCGATGGCTCGGGCGTGCTCTTCCACGACTTCCGGAGGACAGAACGCTAGAAAGAATTTCCAGGCCAGGAGCAGTAAAGCCACATCGTCCAACTGGCCAATCAGGGGCAAGACGTCAGGCAAAAGTCGAACGGCAACACCACATAAGCCACTGCCGCCAGCAACGCCAACTTGGGGAACCAGCCAACTCGGCGATCACGCATCAACCGCCAACCAAGCCGGACGTTGTTCCAAACCTGCCACAGCCGCCTGGGATCCAAGGCCCTCCAAGACTGCACGATCGAAGTCGCCATAAGCACGCGCCCTGTGCTGGCGTTGTTAACACGGCGGACGGCTGCGGCACAACCCCGAATTCTCCAGCCAACCTCGAGCAATCTCCGGGTTGCTCCTCGGAATTCCTAGAAAACGGCTACGTAGATCCCCGATGAGCCCACTGGATGACACCAAACCCACCTCGAGCGTGCCTCCCATCGCCCCGAAAGGCCCAATGGACCCTGGCCTCTTCTCTCGCCGCCCTCGCTCGCCCTTTCACGCCCCACTAAAGGCGCGGTCACGCCGCGACCTTTGGTTGCACAGCCTCACCTGGACGGGTAGCGCGCCCTATGGGCAGCCGTTCAGCGCGTTGCTCACCGCGAGCAAAATTTCATCCACCGTAACGGCGCGGTCTCCGGTGGCATCGAACACGGAGCAGTCACGCAACATCCTCAGTTCGAGCGCGATGTTCACGCCCAGGAGTAACTCGTCGATCGTCACAGCGTCGTTGCCGTCGCAGTCCCCAGTGCACGTCGGCGCAGCCGGTGGGCTCGTGACAACAACCGAGGAACTCGGTTCCGACTCGCGTCCCGCCGTGTCCACCGCAGTCACACGGTAAACCATCTGCTCCGCTTCAGCCACGCGTGCATCGCGAACCTCGGTTTCCGTAGTGACCGTCCACAGTTCAAAAGATGAGCTCACAGGGCTTTTGCGGTAGACCCGATACTGTCGAGCGCGAAGCACGGGAAGCCACTCGACAACAATTTCCCCAGTCGCTTCATTGGCTGTGTAACCCGTTACAACGGGTGCTTCGGGGCGCAGAGGTACGCGCTGGAGATTATTGTCCTTGTTCGACTCGGCAATGGTGTTGTCCTCGTCGACGGTCACGATCCACTCCTGTGAACCCGCGGGGTGCTCCCTGACGTCGAAGACGAGTTCCGCACCCTCGGCCACAGCTAGCGTACGATCGATTCGCTGTTCAGCCACGACTTCGCCTTGTGCCCGTAGGCGCACGACAAAAGGACTCGTAACTGGCTCCAACCCGCGGTTTA
>BEIG01000072.1 GCA_002898795.1 bacterium HR30
TCCAGTTCGCGGGCCGTTCCGCCGGTGGACAATATTTCGATTCCCATCCCGGCAAGTTCACGAGCGAACTCTACCATCACCCTCTTGTCACTCACGCTAATCAGAGCGCGTTCAGTCTTTGGCATCTCATCCCTCACTTAACCGTGATCGATCCTCCTTGCGATCGCGGGTCCATCCATCGAGTAAGTCGTTGCGCTTTCTTGCCAACAACGCCGAACCCGACGACCCAGGCGGGTGAGCATTTCGTAGGGGATCGTTCCCGCCCGAGATGCCACCTCTTCTACGGGGATACGCATCCCGTCGAGCTCCCCCCACAGTAGCGCATGGTCTCCTACCCGGACCGCCGGCACATCCGTGACATCCACGAGCGTCGCATCCATACTCACCCGGCCCACGACCGGAACCGTGTGGCCGCGAATCCCCACTGTTCCGACATTCGAAAGGCGCCGGTCGTAACCATCCGCGTAGCCGACGCCCAGCACAGCCACGCGCGTGATACGGCGGGTGATGTAGGTTTGGCCGTAGCCGAGGGGCCTGCCGGCAGGCACTTCTCTCACTTGGATTACCGGTGCAGTAAAGCGCATGACAGGCCGAAAATCCTCGCAATCCAAATTGGATCCCGGGGACACCCCGTACAACAGCAGACCTGGTCGAACCATATCCAGGTGGCTCTCCGGCTCAGACCAAGTGCCCGCGCTGTTCGCCAAATGGACCACACAGCTTGGCCAACGCTGCTTGACCCAGCCAACCACCTCCCGAAATCGCCGGAGTTGGCCCTGGCAAAACTCTGTGTCCACACGGTCTGCGTTGCCAAAGTGAGAAAACACACCCGCCACGATGATGTTTCGAGCGCCTCCTAGGTCCTCGAGCAAGTCATGCAGAGCTTCCGGAGTGGTTCCCAGACGGCCCATGCCAGTATCTACTTTTATGTGAACGGCCAACCGTTGCGGAAGGTTCGTCTGCTCGATCTCCTGCAAGTGCTCGCGGTCGAGCAACGCCACCGCCAAGCGCTCCTGCGCGGCCGTCTTCAACTCGCTCCCGTGGGCGCCACACAGAACCAGTACAGGTTGCTGCAATCCAAGAGCCCGCAGTTCTGCCCCTTCGCTAACGGTTGCCACTCCAAACGCGTCTACTCCAGCTCGGGCTAACACCGGAGCAACCAGCGCTAGCCCGTGCCCGTAAGCATCCGCTTTTACCACAGCAAGCAGGCGCGTTCCCCGCTGCAAGCGACTGCGCAAAAGCCCAAGGTTATGACACAGGGCCGCGCGGTCGGTTGCAGCACAAGCGGTGTGCACTTCCTCAACACTCATCATGAACACTTCGCTTCGCGGCCGGCGCCGTGATATCAACGGCGTTCCAAGTTGTAAAGCCGCGGTGTTGGCTCTATCGTCAACAGCGTGCGTGTGCGACTCAACGGCGAATGGCTTACTTTGCGAGACGGATTGACGGTGGCCGATTTGATCGAGGAACTGGGGCTAAAGCGTCAGCGGATCGCCATCGAGGTCAACCGTTCCATCGTTCCCCGGCAAGAGCACGCCAAGGTGCAGCTAAGAGACAACGACGAGATTGAAGTGGTGCATTTCGTCGGGGGAGGGTGAGGTTCCATGGAGGATTTTCTGCGCATTGCGGATAGACAGTTCCGCTCCCGTCTCATTGTTGGAACCGGAAAGTACCGCGATTTCCAGGAAACCCGGCGCGCTGTCGAAGCTTCCGGCGCCGAGATTGTGACCGTTGCGGTCCGACGGGTCAACATCACAGCTCGCGATCGAGAGAACTTGCTCGACTACTTGGACCCTGAGCGGTTTCTCATCCTGCCGAACACGGCGGGTTGTTACACGGCAGAAGATGCAGTGCGCACCGCACGCCTGGCACGTGAGGCCGGTGTCGGCAACTGGGTAAAACTGGAAGTAATCGGCGACGAGAAAACCCTTTTCCCCGACGTTCCAGCCACCATCGAGGCTGCGCGGATTCTGATCCGCGAGGGCTTTGCGGTTTTACCCTACATCAACGACGACCCGGTAGCGGCCAAGAAGTTGGAAGAAATGGGCTGCGTGGCGGTCATGCCTCTTGCAGCACCCATTGGATCAGGCCTTGGCATTCGCAATCCGTACAACCTGCTGATCATCCTGGAACAAAGTCGGGTTCCGGTCATTGTCGACGCGGGAGTGGGAACGGCCTCCGACGCCGCGATCGCCATGGAGTTAGGCTGCGATGCCGTGCTGATGAACACGGCAATTGCCGGAGCACAGAATCCGGTCTTAATGGCCGAAGCGATGAAGCTGGCCGTAGAAGCTGGGCGGAAAGCGTTCCTTGCCGGGCGCATTCCTCGGAAGCTCTACGCCACAGCATCCAGTCCGCTAGAAGGGGTGATCGGCCGTTAGCAGCCTGGAGAGTGGGCGTTCGCGAAACGAAGGGATCCCTGCGGAGATGCAGCGCGCGCCCCGTCTTTACCTGGTGACCGACCGTCGTCGAACCCACGGCCGCGACCTGCTGGAGGTAGTGGAAGCCGCCCTCTCCGGTGGGGTCGATGGCGTGCAACTCCGGGAAAAAGATTTGCCGGCGCGAGAGCAATACGAACTTGCGCGGAGACTTCGGCCTCTCTGCGAACGTCACGGGGCCATGCTGTTGATTAACGACCGGATCGATGTGGCTTTGGCCGTGAAAGCTCACGGCGTACACTTGCCAGTCCGTTCGTTCCTGCCGAGCGAAGCTCGACAAATCTTGGGCAGCCAAGCCATCATTGGTGCCTCCTGCCACGATCTGAAGGAAGCGCTCCGCGCAGCCGAATCGGGCGCAGATTTTCTTGTTTGTGGCCCCGTGTTCCCGACACCGTCGAAAGGCAACCTTGCCTCGCCCTTGGGCGTTCCAGCACTTGCGGCGATTGCGCGGGCTGTCCCCCTTCCGGTGCTTGCGATCGGAGGGGTGACCCAAGAGGCAATTCCCGCCATCCGTGCGGCAGGAGCGCACGGGGCAGCGGTGATCCGAGCAATTCTCGAGGCCGCCGACCCCCGCGAAACGGCGCGGGATCTGGTTCAAAAATTAACGAACGCCTGAACCCTGCTTTCAGGGTCCGCTCGCTCAACCAGGTGGCGTTGACCGAACCTCCACGGCGCGGCCTTCCTTGACTCGGCAGCGCCCCCTTCCATAGAACTGCGTGACGTCAGTTTTGGGAGGTGTGCTGTGCCAGGGATGCTCGACGGACGCGTAGCCGTAGTTACGGGCGCAGGTAGAGGGATCGGACGTGCTGTAGCCATTGCCTTGGCCCAAGCGGGGGCAAAGGTCATCGTGAATGACTATGGAGTGGATGTGCACGGGCAAGCGCCCACGACCGGCCCTGCATTCGACGTTGCGCAGGAAATCCAAAACGCGGGCGGCCAAGCGGTAGCGAACACGGACTCCGTGGCCACCTGGACTGGCGCGGAACGCATCATCCGAACAGCGGTGGACAAGTTCGGGCGGATCGACATTCTGGTCACTTGTGCAGGGATTTTGCGGGATCGGATGATCTTCAACATGACGGAAGAAGAATTCGACGCGGTCATTGCCGTGCACCTGAAGGGCACCTTTACGTGTATTCGCCATGCCGCGCCGCTCATGCGGGAGCAACGCTACGGGCGAATCGTTACGTTCACTTCTGGGTCTGGGTTATTTGGAAACCCCGGCCAATCGAACTACGGCGCAGCCAAAGCGGCGATCAGTGGGCTGACCAAGGTGGTTGCACGCGACATGGGCAAGTACGGTGTGACCTGCAACGCAATTGCTCCGGTGGCGGCGACGCGCATGACCTTGACGGAAGAATTCTTGCGCGCCCGGGAGATCCGCCGGCAACAGGGGATCGTTCGCGAAGAACGAGCGCTCGCTCGCCTCGAAGAGCTCAAACCGGAAGACGTTGCCCCGATGGTGGTATTCCTCGCGAGCGACCACGCAGCCAACGTCAATGGCCAGTTTTTCCTCTGCGCTGGTGGTTCGATATCGTTACTTTCCCAGCCGCGTCCGCTTAAGACGATCTTCAAGCCGGACGGACGCTGGACGCTGGACGAGCTCGACCGCATTGTGCCCAACACTTTAGCCGAAGGGTTGGTCAATCCCGCGCCACCGCGAGAAACGTCTGCAGCCAACGTCGGGTCCTAGCTCGGAATACGAGGGAAGGCAGGAGGTTTCAATGGGACAACGCCTACGCGATCGGGTAGCCGTGGTTACCGGTGCTGGCCGGGGTATCGGCCGCGGCATTGCACTGTTGCTAGCCGAAGAAGGAGCTGCTGTTGTCGTCAACGACGCCGGAGTTAACGTGGACGGCACAGGTGGAGAGACAACTCCGGCACAGCTTGTGGTCGAGGAGATTCGCGCTCGTGGCGGGCAAGCAGTGGTCAATACGGACAACGTCGCCGATTTCCAAGCTGCCGAGAATATTATCGAGACGGCAATCAAGGAGTTCGGGCGCATTGATATTCTGGTCAACAATGCGGGGATCTTGCGCGATCGCATGGTGTTCAACTTGAGCGAGGAAGACTGGGACGCCGTTATTGCAGTTCATCTCAATGGAACGTTCAACTGTACGCGCCATGCCGCGGTTCGCATGAGGCAACAGAAGTTCGGCCGAATTATCAGCATGTCTTCCACCTCAGGGCTCTACGGGAACACCGGGCAAGCGAACTATGGTGCAGCGAAGGACGGCATTGCCGGGCTTACTCGCGTGGTTGCTCGAGAACTCGGCAAGTATGGTGTTACGGTTAACGCTATTGCCCCAGCCGCCCAAACTCGGATGATTGCCACGATCCCGGACAAGGCACGGCAGGTAAGAGCGCAACGGGGTGTAGCTCTGCCGGGCCAGCGAACGAGTGAGCTCCCACCCTTGCGGGCCGAGCCAGAGGATGTAGCGCCGTTCGTCGTTTACCTAGCCACAGACGCGGCGCGCAACATCAACGGGCAGGTTTTCCTGGTACGGGGAGGTGTCGTCGCCCTGCTCAACGACCCAGCGCCGGTGCGCACCATCATCAAAGACGGCCGATGGACGCCGGAGGAAATTGCCCAAATTTTTCCGCATACTTTAGGGATGGATCTTGTCAACCCGGCTCCACCGCAGTTGCCGCCCGAGTCGGGGCCGGGGCAAGGAGGCTAAGCAATCAAACCCACGGGGCTACACGTGCGAAACGAGCCTGCTGCGTGCCATACGCCGCAGATCGGTCGCTCTCTTACCGGGGTACCGCTTGCCGCGCCCGTGTTCCTCCTCGCTTTGCACTACCAGGTGTCTTGTCGGACGATCCACCGACACTGGAGCAAGGCTGCCGTTTCCGTCGGTTGCAGAGCCTCCCTTTCCCTTGACGGTGCCAAAGTTCTTCTCCCGCCTGGCCGTTCTCCGACGCGCCAAAGCCTGAGTTACCCCACGGAGGAAGACACCAGTCGCGGTCATGCTGTCGTTACCTGATCTCCCTCAAGGCTGTCACCACCCCCGCGAACCGGCTTATACCGACCTCCGGCTTGTGCCCGCCACCAATGCCGCGGAGCGTGCGCTCGTGGCCGCCATCCGTGTCGCCGTGTTTGTTCACGAGCAGCGGATCCCCGTTACTGCAGAGTTCGACTTGGACGATTTCCAGGCGCTTCACGTTTTAGCCTTTTGCCACGAACACCCGGTGGGCACGGGCCGAATTGTCCTCTCCGAAGACCGAGCGCGCATCGGCCGTTTCGCCGTGTTACCCGGATACCGCCGTTGCCGCGTGGGCGCTGCACTTCTCCGCTACTGTTGCGACTACTGCTCCGCTCGCGGCATCCGGTCTATCGTACTCCATGCGCAGGTCTATGCTGTGCCCTTCTACCAACGGTTCGGCTTCGCCGTTACCAGCACCGTATTTGACGAGGAAGGAATTCCGCACTGCCGCATGGAACGAGCACTGTAACCGGTTCTCGTGTCTTCCTCCTTCCAGCACGCCTGTGCAGGTCGATTTCCCCTTACCTCGTGGGTGCGACAAAGGCTCGCGTTTCATTCGGATCTATCCGGTGCGGTCCGCTCTTGACGGGCCAATGCTGTTCGGGTAAATGGCCGCCCCTAGTTGAAAATGACTTTCAAAATCCTGCGGGCTTTCGCTCTGCGTGGTATGGGGAAAGGAGGAAAACATCGAATGAAGCAGTGGCGGTTAGGGTTGGCCGTGCTGGTGGTGCTGGGCGTTGCAACAGGATCGACGGCAGACCAAGCAAGCAAAACCGAGCAACGCCTTCAGGAACTTCAGCAAGAACAACGCAAGCTGAAAGAGGAATTGGAGCGCCTCAAGCGCGAGCTATCGGTTCCGCGAACCGATGGAAAACGGCTGGAGGAAGTCGAACGACGGCAAACGATCATAACGGACGAGCTGCGCCGCTTGCGCGAAGCCTTCGTGCTTCCCGAAACGAGGGAACTCAAAAGTTTCTACGGGCTGGGGCCAGCGGCCTCCAAGGTCTATGGCTTGGAACGCGGGCTTTCCATTGGTGGGTACGGCGAAGCCAATCTCAAGACCATCGTCGGCAACAAAGGCAACGATAACGACGTTTTCGATTTTCTGCGCTTGGTCCTGTACGTAGGTTACAAGTACAATGACTGGATTATCTTCAACTCTGAAACGGAATTCGAGCACGCCACCACAGGGAAAAGTGGCGAGGTTTCAGTGGAGTTTGCCAACCTCGACTTTCTTCTGCATCCCGCAGCAAACGCGCGTGTTGGTCTCGTGCTCGTGCCGGTGGGCTTCATCAACGAGCTGCACGAGCCTCCGTTCTTCTTTGGTAACGTCCGACCACCGGTGGAAACGGTGATTCTTCCCACGACATGGCGAGCCAACGGATTTGGCTTTTACGGGGAACTTTTGCCCGGGCTGACGTATCGTACTTACGGGATTACCAGTCTAGACGCGAGCGGCTTTCGATCGAGCGGTATTCGGGGTGGCCGACAAAGTGGGAGCCTCGAACGGGCTGAGGATTTTTCCTGGGTAGGCCGACTCGATTACGCTTTCTGGCCGAATTCGTTCGTTGGAGCTGCGGCCTACGTTGGCGATCAAGGGCAAGGGCGTTCCTACGGAAACCCGAGCCTAGGCCAACGCGAGGTTGGGGCATTCATGCAGCTCTACGAGAGCCACTTGCAATTGCGATGGCAGGGACTCGAGTTTCGAGCCCTCGGAGCTGTTACTCTGCTGGACAACGCCTCGCGTCTGAGTGTGGACCCCACGATCTACCAGCCGATTGGCAATCGCTTGATCGGCTACTACGCCGAGATTGGATACGACGTGCTTCCCTGGATTCTCCCTGGCACGAGTCAGTACCTGGCACCTTGGTTCCGCTACTCACGTACGGACACCCAGCAAAGCGTTCCAACAGGACTCCGTGCGGATAACCGCCATGATCGGCACTACTTCGAGGCCGGCCTGCAGTACAAGCCCATCCCGCAAGTCGTGCTAAAGCTGGACTATCGGAATCTCGACGCGGAAACGGGTACGTTGCCAGACGAAGTACGGATCGGAGCTGGCTTTGTCTTTTAACCGCTCTCCAATGTGGTGCGCTGTCCTCGCTCTGGCTTTGGCTTTACTGCAGGCGTTGTGGTCCGCACCCGGACGTGCAATCGTCTTTCACTCTCGGGACGAAGCGCTGGAGATGGCGTTTCCCGACACACCCGAAGTTCGGCCGCTCGATTTTTACCTGACGCCCGAGCAGCGATCGGAAATCGAACAACGAGCGCGGGCTAAACTCGAGTCAAACCTGATCACCGTCTACGTGGGATTCAAAAATGGTCAGATTACAGGCTACGCAATCTTCGACACCCACGTAGTTCGCACTCTTCCCGAAGCCTTGCTGATTGTCCTCAGCCCGCGCGGCGAGGTGCAAGGGACGTACCTGTTGGCGTTCTACGAGCCTCCGGAGTACGCTCCGCCGGAACCTTGGCTCAAGAAATTTACCGGTGCGAGCCACGATAGGCGCCTCGAAGTAGGGCAGTCAATCGACGCCATTGCTGGGAGCACGTTGACCGCGCGCGCCGTTGCGAACGCGGTCGCGCGCGCCGTCGCGATTCACAGTGTTTTACTTGCTGAAAGGAAGTAACCCTTGCGCTTCGTGATCACGGGTGAGTGGACCCGCAATCGCCTCCTCAAAGCCATTGTCTGGTGTTTTCTCGTGTACACGTTTTTTCTCTGGCTGACGAACGCTGGCCTTTACTTCCACCGCATGGGCCTTACTCCAGCCTCGGTCGTCGAATACTACCGAGGCAACGAAGAAAAGTTCCTTCAGCCACGCTCGCTGGTAGGATTGCTCGAACAACTGCATTTCCACGTGTTCGCCATGGGGATTCTCCTTCTCACCCTCACGCACTTACTCCTGTTCGTTCCCGTATCCATGAAAACGAAGGCTTGGGGAATCGCCGGGGCGTTCGCCTCCGCATTAACAGGGGAGCTAGCTGGCTGGGGGGTCCGCTTCGTGCACCCTATGTTCGCCTACGTGAAAATTGCTGCGTTCGTTGTTCTCCAAGGCACCGTTCTATGGCTGATGGTGATGGTTGCGTGGGCGTTGGTTACCGAGGCACCGAGCTCGTATGGGCGCCCCGCCGCACCCCCGCGCTACCCGGTGGAATAATGCGTCGTTTCGGTTGGTTCTTCGCTTGGTTTTTTCTCACTCCTCCGCTGCTGGCTGACAGCGGCGGACTCGCCGTCGCCTCTGCAAGCCAGGTGGTGATGGGTACGGTGCTCGAAGTAACGGTGACCGCCTCCGGTACCGAAGAAGCAGCCCGCCTAGCCTCCGAGGCGATCACGATCGCCCGGCATTGGGATCAAGTGTTGAGCCCCTTCCTCGATCACTCCGAGCTTCGCCTCCTTCACAAACAGCAGGGGCGACCGGTCTTTGTCAGCGAGTCGCTGGATTGGGCCCTGCAACGAGCCGTGGACCTAACGCGGGCTACCGGCGGAGCGTTCGAACCAGCGTACCTTTCGGCCTTGCCCCCAGGAGCAACAGGACGGGAGCCGATGCCCCTGCTTCCAAAAGTTGTCTTATGGCGGCAAGGGGGTGTGCTGTTGCAGCCGGGCGCGCGTATCGACCCCGGAGCTTTTGGAAAGGGGATTGCGGTGGATGCGATCCTCGACTGGGTACGCCGGCAAGGCGCAAACGAAGTGTTCGTCAATTTCGGCGGGTCGAGTTTCGCGCGAGCGGCCAGCCGCCAGTTGCATCGTTCCCCACGGCGCATCTTGCTTCCGGACAACGCCGGGCGTGCCCTGGGTATTGTGGAACTTGTGGAGGGATCGCTGTCGGTATCGGAAAGTGGAGTGCATGACGATGCCTCGCCAATTACCGACCCACGCTCCGGTGCGCCAGTCGCTTCGAGGCGCATGGCGGCCGCCTGGGCTCGCGAAGGAATCGTTGCTGACGCCTGGTCGACTGCACTGGTTGTACTTGGCCGGGACGGATTGGTGCTCGCTCGTCAGCATCGAGTCGAAGCCGCTATCATCGACGACCAAGGCGTGGCCATCACGAAAGGGTTTCCCTGCCACCGATGGCCGCGGCACGAGGAGCTAACCAAAATCTCTGCAGTGGAGGACGATCGTCCATGATTCTCTGTTTGTGCACTGGCTTGACTGACCGCTGCGTGGCCCGGCGTGTGGCCCTGGGGCTCACCGATCCCGCCGCGCTGATGAGGGAGACCCACGCAGGCCGCTGCAGCCCAGCTTGCCGTACCGAGCTCATCCGCGTGATCCGTGAATACGCGGCTTTGCCCGGACGAAAGACAACCCTTGCTTCGGGCACCGAAATAAAGCATCTGCTGGACAGGAGGACTGCCGAACCATGAAAGGTCATTCCAAGTTGATCGAGATGCTCAACGAAGTCCTCACGGGTGAGCTGACCGGTATCAACCAGTACTTCGTTCACGCCAAAATGTGCGAGAACTGGGGATACAAGCGCCTTTACGAGAAAATCCGGAAGGAATCGCTCGAAGAAATGAAGCACGCAGACGAGCTGATCGAGCGCATCCTTTACCTCGAAGGCATCCCCAACGTGCAGCGCCTGGGGAAGGTTCGTGTCGGAGAGACCGTTCCCGAACAACTCAAGGTAGACCTCGCCCTGGAGAAAGAAGCTGTCGAGCGCCTAAACCGAGCAATTTCCCTGGCCGTCGAGGTGGGCGACAACGGCACGCGCGAGCTACTCGAATCGATCTTGACCAGCGAGGAAGAGCATATCGAGTGGCTCGAAGCGCAGCTCACTCTCTTGCGCCAAGTCGGAGAACAAAACTACTTGGCGCAGCAAATTCGCGACTAATCTTGTTCCGTCGAGAGATCTAGGCCTCGCACCACGGCTCACTAGTAGTGCCGTCACACTAGCCTTCCGTGCTTGCGCCCCGCGTTCCGGAAGCCATCGCGCCGCAGGTGCGCGATGTGTGGGGCGATCGCTCGCGAAACCGTAGACCGGGATGCCTCGCCTCCAAGAAAAGGCCGGACCACTACGCTCGAGCTGCGCCAGTTCACAGCCAAAAACTCCGAGACCTAGGGTGTTTTGGCCCACGCGGGCATGCGGTCTGGCAGCTTACGGTCTCAAGGTGAAAGCACTGGAGTGGCTCCGCGAACCCAACGAGCATCTTGCAGCACCCCGAGACAACGCTCGTCGACGCAGCATCCGTGGCCAGTTGGCCAAGACCAGCCGGAAGATTGACGAGCGTTTAGACCCATCCTTGCTCCCCCGCGCTAGGCAGGGAACCTGAAGCAAAAGCCACGGGCTGCCATCGTATGACTGGTCTCTCTCCTAATGGCCAGGAGAAAGAGGCGATCGCAATGATAAAGGAAAACGAAACTTTAGCGCTGCGGCTGGCCAGTGTGGTTGCGCGAGCGGCGAGCAGCTTAGGCTCTTTTTCTAGACCCTCGGTCAACGCGAGATTCCTCCTAACGCTGCCTCTAGCCCCTTTGCTTTACCCGAGCCGAGTGCTCGCAGCGAACCGGTACCGTAATCCTTCCTGTTGGAAAAAGTGAAATCGAACGTTGCGTTCGCGGCCCTCGCCGCCGTAGAAGTGCAGCCAGACGTACAAAAGGAGCACAGCCGGTACAGCTTCCCAAGATCGCCCCGTAAGGGACGACAGCCAGATGCTCCGCGTTGCCATGATCATGAACCTCGTCGCGTACTCGGTTGTGGCGAGTCAGCCGCTTGCCTACATGCTCGTCCTGAGCAAGGCACGGCGCGCCTTGTCGGCTCCAGCCTTTATCGAGACGCGCCAGTGCATCGATGTCGTGATGAACCGGCGAGTGCCAGTGATCTACCTGGGCGCCCTCGCCACGCTCCTGATCGTGCTCGCGCTATCGGCCCACTCCAGGAAATGGAATATGCTGGCCACAGCGGGCGTCGCCTTCGTCTGCCTGGTCACACACCTCGCTCGCACGATGCTCGAGAACGTCCCCATCAACAGCGCCATCCACCGGTGGTCAACCACCAACTGTGCGGAGGACTGGGAAAAGGATCGAGCAAAGTCGTTCCGCATCTTCAGCTACCGCCAAGTCGTTCTGTTTGCCGGATTCCTCAGCCTTCTGGTTGGTCCAGTATTCCAATTGTTGCAACCGACCGAGAACAGGAAATCCACTCTGCCAGTCGGCCGAGCCGAAGCCTCCAGCGGTCGCGCGTACTTCGGTGGTGGTCACGAGTTGCAGCGGGTCCGAAACCCACCGCGAGCCGCGTGGCTGCTGAGCAGCAAGCCGGCAGCCCGCCGCCGATCTGGGGGCGGTTCAACGGGCGTGACCGCACTCTCAGGGGAGAGCGCACCCTCGATGACCTCGCCAGCGTCCATGGCATGGAGCAGCGCCGTGCCCGTCTGAGCAGGCCTACGGTCAACAGGGCGGCGGAACGCTTTCATGCCTGCATCGAGGAAGTGGTGCGAAACGGCGACCCCGTCGAGGAAAAAAGCCCTCTCCCATCGTCGGACCCGGTGGTTGCCCGCAATGCCCTGACCAATCCGAACCCGGCCTACACACGACGACGATGCAGGCCGGGAAAGAATGGTACCGGACCGGACTAATTGATCCTCGAGAGGCAGCGCAATCATCCCGGATCGCGCAGCGATGCCGCCTTTCGTAGTTGCCTCGGCTTTAGCCTCGATACTCTTTCCCGAGGGCCAACGGCGCGCGCCACCTGGCCCCGGAAAGAGCCAACACCACTAAAGTGAGAACGTACGGCAACGCTAGCGCGGCCTGATAAGGTACCGCTAAGCCCAGAGCCTGCACATGAAACTGCAGAGCCACGGCAAACCCGAATAAGCTCGCAGCACCGAGCACTCCCCAGGCAGACCAACCTCCGAAAATCACGATGGCCAACGCGATAAACCCGCGCCCGGCAGACATGCCTTCGACAAACGTTTTCGTATAGGCCAGCACGAGATACGCCCCTGCTAGCCCCGCCAAGGCTCCGCAGGCCAGCAGTGCTGCAGCGCGTACCACCTCGACCCGCACCCCCTGCGCTGCGGCGGCGTACGGGTCTTCACCCGTCATCCGCCACGCGAGCCCCCAAACAGTCCGGTACAACCAGTAGTGCACCGCGGGCACGAGCAAGAAGGCTACGTAACCAAGTAGTGGTTGTTGGAAGATCGCCGCCCCAAGAACAGGAACTTCGGAAAGCAGAGGAAGAGGCAAAGATGGAAAGCCGCCAACCATCAAGGCGCTACCGGTCATGCCGAATATCCCACGATAAGCCACACCCGTCGCCCCTAAAGCCAAGAGATTGAGCGCCGCACCGCACACAACCTGATTCGCACCGAATCCAATCACGGGTAAAGCGAGCAACCCGGACAGACCAACGCCCGCGGCCATTCCGGCAAGCACACCAAGCCATGGCTGGCCGGTAAAGTAACTCGTCACCATCGCGGCGAATGCGCCAACCAGGATCATCCCTTCTAGTCCGATGTTCACCACCCCGGCCCGCTCCACCAGAAGCTCCCCTAACGCGGCCAGTAACAACGGCACCGCCATGGCAACGGTCGTCTGCAAAATGCCGGAAAGCAGCGCTTCGTCCATCGACAAGCTCGATACCCTTTTGCCGTGCGCCTCACCAGAGGCCCGATGGGTTTCGAACCTTCGCTTGGCAGGACTTTGAATTTCCAGTAGCTACGGATTCTGCCGAGGAACCATGGGCAGCGAGGAAAGCAACGAACCAACCTTTACTTGGACCGCTCGCCAGCTTGCGTCCTGCTGTGTCTGGAGCCCCGAACGGCCAGACACCACGGTGCTTTTTGCCGCGGAAGAATTGGCCCGCTACCTCCAACGGATCGTTGGCCGGGACATTCCGGTCGCGGCTCGACCGGAACTCTCCCAGCACTCTCTCGCGGTTGCTCCTTTTGGTTCGAATTTCACGATGCCACCATCAGCCTCGCCACTTGTCGGCTTTACGATCGAACCAGGCGCTGACGCCATTATGGTGCGGGGCGACACCTCAAGCGCTCTGCTCCGTGGCGTGTATCGCCTGCTCCAAGAACTCGGCTGTGAGTGGTCCGTTCGTGGACGGTTGTACGAAACCGTGCCCACCGCGGCCACGGAAACCTTTTGCCTGCGGGCGTATCGCTCGGCACCCCGATTTCAGTCCGTTGTTTACTGCAGCGACATCATCACTTGGCATTACACCCAACCGGAGCCGCTGCGCGAGCGCATCGTCGAAGACGAAGAACTCGCCGACTGGATGGCCAAAACCGGGGCAACCAGCTTTTTCTTCATTCGCCACCCATTCGACACGAAGTCCGCAATCGAGGAGTTGCAAAAAAGCTTTTCCACGCGCGGCATCACGGTTGAAGTTGGCGGCCATGTGCTCCCCACACCGCTAGACCGCCAGTGGTTTCCGCGGCATCCCGAGTACTTTCCCCTGACCCACGGCGGCCGCCGTAGTGAGACAGGAAACCTTTGTGTCAGTCACCCGCGGGCCCGGGCTCTTGTTGCTGAGCAAGCCGGCCATTTCCTGACCGCAGCCGGTTATGCCGGCGCGCTACACATTTGGGGCGCAGATGTGTTCGGAGGAGGATGGTGTCATTGTACGCATTGCGAGAAGCTCTCGCCTCAGGAACAAAGCATTGTGGTATGCAACGCCATTGCGGAGCGACTGGAAAACGCCGGGGTTCGGGTACCGATCTACTACCTTGCTTATCACGATACGATCGAGCCGCGCTTGCGCATCGAGCCGCATCCGATGGTTTGGTGCGAGTTTGCTCCTCGGGAGCGGTGTTATGGCCACCACATCGGCGACCGTGAATGCGGCGTGAACGAACACTACCGTGCCGCTCTCGAATCGTACATCCAGCTCTTTCGGGGACGAGTACGGGCTTTCGAATATTACGGCGACGCCATTCTGTTTTTCGGTTGCCTGGTTCCTATTCCTCGAGTGATCGCGTCGGACCTGGCAACGTACGAGGCCCTAGGCGTGCGCGAAGTGTCGTTTCTCCAATTTGGGCAATTTAGCCGCTGGGCGTACGCACCCAACTTCACCGCATTTGCCGCTGCCAGCCAAGGAATACCGATCGGTCCAGCGCTCGAACGGCTGTGGAGCCAGTGGGACGGAAAGGCCCAAGTGGTGGGCTCGGTGTTCGCCGACCTGGAAGAAACGATGCGCGCGTTGGTTCGTTACGGGGACGTGCGTCTCCCACCGAAACGTCGCACCCAAAGGAGCGATTTACGCCGTGCCCTCTCTGCCCATTTGCCTCGCTTCACCGCCATGGCTGACGAGCTCGATTCGCACCGTTCGCCGTCGTTGCACGCACTGGCACTGCTGGTGCGCTACACGCAAACGGTCTTCGAGGGTGTCGCTCACGAGCTCGACACCGGGCAAGCGGCTGATGCGATTTTTAGCCATGCATTGAGCATCCTTCAGTCGGTCGATCGGACGTACAAAGGCGTCTGGGGCGAATTCGATCTCGCAGTGATTCACGACCTTTACAAAGCGGCTCACCTCGTGCCCGGATGGAGTTGATTGTCGCTAGAGCTTGCAGGTGATCATGTTTCGCAAACGGAGAGTTCTGTTTTTTCTCGTCGTCGCGCTAGCCGGCGTAGCCCTGTGGCTTTACTCCCGGCGCGGACCGTACATCGCTGACGGCTCCGTTCTACTCGTGAACCTCCAGGGGTCTTACCCCGAAGCTCCGCCCGAAGGAATCTGGGCAAAGCTCCTGGCTCCTCGTGAGACGGCCCTGGCCGAGCTGCTGCTCACGCTGCGCAAGGCTGGCAAGGACGCGCGAATCCAGGGCGTTGTGGCTCGCATCGCGGGGCTCGATATCGGCTGGGCAAAAGCCAACGATATCCGAGACGCTCTTTTCGCATTGCGCCTCGCAGGCAAACGCTGCATCGCCTTACTCGAAGATGAAGTGGGCAACGCAAACCTCTCGTACTACGTGGCCACCGGATGCGAGAGGGTGTACACAGCCCCGAGTGCCCAGGTGGCCCTCCGGGGGCTGATTGCGCACTATCTATTTCTGGGCGGCTTGTGGGAGAAGTTTCATATCGAGATCGATGTGGAAAAGGTGGCGGAATACAAAACTGCCGGCGATACGCTTGCCGGCAAGGAAATGTCTCCTCCTCACCGGGAGATGGCAAACTCTTTGTTAGATAGTATCAACGAGCTTTACCTCGGCACGGTGGCTTTCTCCCGCGGTTTAGCCGTGGAGCGAGTTCGTTCGATCATTCAGGAGCAGGGGCCTTCTGGGCCCCAGCAGCTCTTGGACTCCGGACTGATCGACGGGGCAAAGCACCTGGAAGACGTGTGGTTAGAGCTTGGGGTCGATCGCGACCATGTCGTTCTCGAAAACACCTATGAGCGTGTACCAGCCACGGCCGTGGGGCTCCACACTGGCCCTAAGGTGGCCGTGATCCTCGGTGCTGGCACGATCGTGCTGGGGGAGAGTCAACACACCGCAAGCAGGTCGCTTGCGGGTGCGGAATCGCTGAGAACGGCGCTGTCCGAAGCAAGCGACGATCCCTCGATTCGGGCGATCCTCCTCCGGGTCGATAGCCCCGGAGGATCGGCTTTAGCATCCGACATCGTGTGGCGCGCCGTTGAGGGCGCGCGACGGAAAAAGCCGGTGATTGCCTCGTTCTCCGACGTGGCCGCCTCTGGGGGGTACTACATCGCCAGCGCGAGCACGCGGATTGTCGCTCAGCCCGGTAGCTTTACTGGGTCCATCGGTGTTGTGTTTGCCCGGCCAAACGTGCGGGGGCTTCTGACCGACTGGGGGATTCACGTCGAGTCGATCACTCGAGGACGGCTGGCATACCTCGACGACATCACCACACCGTTGGATGCAGAAGGGCGCGCACGCATCCGCGAGGACGTAGAACGCACGTACGAACTGTTTGTCCAGCGTGTGAGTGACGGTCGTAAGCTAGAAAAAGGGCAAGTCCACGATGTCGGCCGGGGGCGGGTGTGGACCGGTGCGCAAGCAAAAGAAATTGGATTGGTCGACGCACTCGGGGGTTTCTATGCAGCCCTCGATCTGGCCAAGCAGGAAGCGGGAATCCCAGCGGAACAGGACCCAGAACTCGTCTTCCTCCCAGCGGCCAAAGGCTGGTGGCAAACACTAACCGAAGGTGTCGACTCGAAGCTCCTCCACGAGATGCCGCGCTTTTTACGGGAACTCGCTCGTGCGTATCCCAAGGGGCTACCGCAGGGTCCCGCGACAATCATGGCGGACCACTTTTGGGTGCAGTGAGGGAAAGGAATCCACCGGCGTCGCACGATCCGGAAGCGCTCGCGCCCTCTTGCCGCCCGAGCGCCCGCTCGACCTCGCACGAAGAGGCACGCCGCATTCTCGATCTCCCGCCGACAACAGCCATCCTCCGGCTGGCGCTGCCAACCATGTCGGTGATGGTGACGGCGGCGTTGTCCAACATCCTGTACACATATTACGTTAGTCGACTCGGGCCTGAGGCACTGGCCGCGGTTTCTCTGACATTCCCCATCACACTCATCGGTATCACAGCGGTTGGTGGAGGGCTGGGCGCCGGCACCTCTTCGGCCATAGCTCGGGCATTTGGGCGCGAGGATGCACCTTTGGCCAACCTGCTTGCCGGTGAAGGGTTCAAACTGTCCATTGCTTGCGGCATTGCCTTCGGATTGCTCGTGTACGTCTCGGCTCCCTCGGTCTTCGCGCTAATGGGAGGGCGGGGCCCGGTCCTGGACCAAGCCGTCGCTTTTGCCCGTGTGCTTTTCGGCGGGGCAAGCATTTCCTTTCTGGCCGCGACCCTCGACAGTATCATGCGGGCAACCGGTGACAGCCGTACACCGGCGGCATGGGCCACAGCATCTTTGGCTCTTCAGGTTCTTCTAACCCCCATTTTCATGTTCTCGTTCGAGTGGGGATTGGTCGGGGCCGCCTGGGCAACACTAGCGGCTCAACTTCTCACCGTGGTGCCGCGCTTCAAGCTGCTTCGCAACGGATGGGGACCGACGCGGCTAAGGCTCCGTTTCGCCCCCAGCCAGGTGAGCACGACGCAAGAGATTCTGCGGGTCGCTGGGCCGTCAGCGCTTTCGACGTTTTCCACCCACCTGGGTCTTCTCCTGCTCACCGGAATCGTAGCACGTTTCGGCAATAACCATCTCGCGGGCTATGGCCTCGGCACGCGACTCGACTTCGTGGTGATCTCGCTAGCCTATGGGTTCGCCGTTGCGGTTCTCACGTTGGTCGGCATGGCTTGTGGTGCTCAGCGGCTGGTACTGGCCCGGAGGTACATTCTGATCAGCGCCCTATGGACTTCCGCAAGCCTCGGCTTGCTCGGCACTCTGCTTACGGTTCGTCCCCAGTTGTGGCTGGCGCGCTTCGCTACGGATCCTGAGGTTCTCCGCGTCGGAGCTGGTTATCTGCACTGGGTTGCCCCGTCCTATCCCTTTGTCGGACTCTCCATGATTTGCGCCTTTGCCTTTCAAGGCATCGGCAAGGCTTCCCTACCCATGCTCTGCACTTTGTTTCGGGTCGCCGCGGTGGTAACCGCCAGCGCTGTTGCCGTACGCGTTCTCCAACTGCCGGAGTGGACCATCTTTGCCTGTGTGGCTGCGGGGAACGTTCTCTCCGCACTGGTCTTAGCCTGGCTGTTACGCAGGCAACTGCGACGCATGGTGCACTCCGGCCGACCATGAGCCGCGCTGCTGCTTCAGCGGGGCTACCCACACGATCGTGGCAAAGGGTAAGTACGGATGAATTCGCGCCAACTCCGATGTAAGGGATGCCGGGCCCATTCCGTGCTGGTTAGCGAGTAGTGAAGGTAGCCGGCGCGGTTGCCCGTTCTCCCCGCGCCCGTGGCCACAACTGGATCTCTGTGCATTCCCAGCTTTTCCAAGGTGCGGAACGAGCGCCGATTGCGCGGCGAACACCAAGCCTCCACGCGGCGTAACTGCTCGACTCGAAACGCGTAATACAAAAGCGCCGCGCCCGCCTCCACGTTGTAACCCTGCCCCCAAAAAGGCCGCGCAAGGACGTAGCCAATATCCCCCACCGCCTCCACGCGGCTGGTCACACGCAGTTCGATAGTGCCGATCACGCGCTGCTGGTCGACAAGCTCCACACCGAAGGTAATTCCCTGCCAGTGCCGCGATTGGGTGCGCTCGACAAAGGCCACGCTATCCACAATCGAACGATGGGTTTCGAACTCGACAAACTTGGTCACGCACGGGTCGCTCGCGTAAGCGAAAATATCTGGAGCATCCGCCAGCACTAACGGCCGCAACCGCAACCGCGTGGCGACGAGTTCACAGCGCGGAAACATCCAAAGCCATTAAAGGAACTTTTCCACGGCCAGGTATTCGGCGACCAACACCGCGCCCTTGGCCGCTCCCATTTTTGTGTTGTGGGACAACAAAATGTATTTGAAGCCGTGACGCTGCGCCGGGTCCTCACGAATCCGTCCAACATGCGTGGTCATGCCACCGTCAGCATCGCGGTCCAAGCGAGGCTGGGGCCTGAAAGGGTCGTCGTGAACGGTAATCATTCTCCTCGGCGCCGAGGGTAGGCCCAGGCGGACAAACTCCTCGCCGAACTCGCGTAGGCACAAAGTAAACTCTTCCAACGAGGCTGGCTGCGCGAGCGAGACGAACACCGCTTCCGTATGACCCTCGATCACCGCGGCTCGGGTACACGTGGCACTTACGGCAAAGGAGGCCGGGGAAATTCCGCCCTCCCCGAGCCGGCCAAGAATTTTCCCGGTTTCCCGCGCGACTTTCTCCTCCTCCCCGACGATGTACGGAATGATGTTGTCGACAATGTCGAGGCCGAGGACTCCAGGTGAACGGCCCGCACCCGAGATCCCTTGCATGGACGTCATGAGCACACGCTCGATGCCAAAGCGGTCGAACAAGGGCTTCAGCGTAACGACCAAGCCAGTGGTTGTGCAGTTGGGTAGAGGAGTGATAAACCCCGCCCAGCCTCGACGCTTACGCTGGATCTCGAGAAGCCGCGCGTGTTCGAGATTGACCCCCGGAACGAGAATGGGCACGTCATCTTCGTAACGGAAGGCGGAGGCGTTGCTGATGACTGGCGTTGTACGGGCAAACTCCGGTTCGAGGACGCGGGCAACGTCTGACTCCACGCAACTGAAAACCACGTCGATTCCCCGAAGGTTGAGCGCCCCGGCATCGTACACCGGAAGGCGCAAAACCTTTTCGCTGGGTTCCTCCGCGCACCACCACCGCCGCGCACCGGTCTTCTCGTCACGAAGTGCGTCGGCATACGTTTTACCCGCCGAGCGCTCCGATGCGGCT